>SLQX01000131.1 GCA_007131245.1 Bacteroidales bacterium | reverse complement strand
CCTGCTAAAATATTGAAAGGGAACTTTGTAAATCCTGCCGGCAATATTTCCCTGCGAAGAGTGCTGCTGACCCTGCAATTTGTTATTTCTGTGGGGTTGATTATTTGTACCCTTGTTGTATTTCTTCAGTTGTATTTTTTCAGAAACCAGAGTTACGGGTTTGAACAGCACAACCTGATTGCCCTGGGATTTGAAGGAGAACACAGACGCCAGGATGCACAACTACTGGCAGAAAACTTCACGGCGTACCCCTGGATTACGCAAAAAAGCATTGCCACAGCATTCCCCGGAGATATGAACTACCGGGAGGGATTTGAGCTGGAAGGTTCTGACCAGTCTCTGCTGATATATCATATGCAGGCTGACCGCAACTTTATGGAGACATTAGGTGCAGGTATGCAGCAAGGCCGCTTTTTTGAGCAGGAAGATGGGCTGGAACTGGAAAATGTTGTAGTGAACCAGGAGCTGGTGCGAAGGGCCGGCTGGGACAATCCCATTGGCAAGACTCTTTATCGCAATCAAACCTATCGGGTGGTGGGTGTAATGGAAGATTTTCACTTTGAATCCTTTCATCAGCCGGTGACTCCCCTGGTAATTTCGGCTTTGGGAAACAGCATGCCTGGTTATGGATTATGGCTGCTGCTGCGCTTTGATGAAAGAAATGCCTCGCAGGCTTTGCCCGTTATTCAGCAAGAGTGGGAGAAGGTTTTCCCTGAAAGAGCCATCTATTTACACTTTGTTGAACAGGTAATGGGCGAATATTACAGGGTGGAGAGAAATTTCGGGTTGATGTTTTTGGTTTTCTCTGCACTTACTATCGTCATCGCTATGCTGGGAGTGTTGGGCCTGGCAATGCTTTCAACCCGGCAACGCATGAAAGAAGTGGCCGTGCGACGTGTGCTGGGTGCTTCAATTCTGCATATTTTCAAAAAGTTTTCTGTTGAGTATGTGGTTTTGATTCTTGTTGCTGCTGTCCTGGCAGTGCCACTGGCTTACTATTTTATGGAAAGCTGGCTTGCCGGTTTCGCATATGTCATAAGTTTTCCGCACTGGACCGTTATTGCCGCACTTCTTATAACAACGGGTATCAGTATGGCCATTATTGCTGTACAAACTTTGAAAGCAGGCAGGATTAATCCTTCAATTACCCTGAAATACGAGTAAAGAAAAACAACGCATCTAGGTATTAGAATCCGGGCGTGGGCTGAAGCCGCTGCCGGATTATTGCTAAGGTGAGGAATGTACTGGTATTGGTTATGTGGGCTTAAGCCTGGCAAACCCTGTTGGCCCTTACAGTCTGTAATTGAAAGGGTTGAGATGTTAAATAATGGACATTGTCCGCATGATTGTCCAAAAAAAAGCTTGTGTAAAATACAATGTTTTGCTGCCCGGAAGTAAAGACTTTTCGTACTTTTGCGGCAAAAACAGCCTATGCTGATTGTTGCTGTAATAATGCTTGCTGGAATGCTGGCCGGTTATCTGCTCAGGGGAAGAAAAAGAATTCTCCGCATCAACTCCCGAATGACCATGTGGACCATTTACTTGTTGCTTTTTTTTATGGGCATGGTTATCGGTCATGATGAGTATATTATGCAGCAATTGCCTGAGCTGGGTTTCATGGCTTTCATTATCACCATCATGGCAGTGCTGGGCAGTGTTTCGATGGCCTGGGTGCTATGGAAATTAATGTTCAGAAAAGAGAACAAGGGATGAGAGGCAGTTTTATTATTCTCGGGTTTTTCATTGTAGGGATTTTTGTTGGACAGTTTAACCATTTTCCGGCATGGGTCAGCCCTGACAAGTATAGTAGCTGGGTGCTCTATTTGCTGATGTTTCTCATTGGCGTGGGAGTGGGGGCCGACAAAAAGGCCATGAGAACCCTCACAACTTTCAACCTGACAATATTCATGGTGCCCGTCTCCACCATTATTGGTACATTGCTGGGTGTTTCGCTGATAGGGCTTGTGGTAAGAGAAATCAGCTTTGCAGAGTTAATGGCGGTAGGTGCCGGCTTTGGCTATTACAGTCTTTCCAGTGTTATTATCACCGAATTGCATTCCGCTGAACTTGGGGTCATTGCATTGCTTTCCAATGTCATGCGCGAAATCATTACACTTCTTTTTGCCCCTTTGCTGGTAAAAGGTTTTGGCAAACTGGCACCGGTTTCCTCCGGAGGAGCCACCAGTATGGATACTACCCTTCCCATTATCAATATCACTTCCGGTAAAGAGTTTGCCCTCATTGCCTTTTTTCATGGCATTCTCCTCACCATTTTAGTCCCCTTCCTGGTCGCGTTTTTTCTATCCCTGTAATCCAGGAGTAAACCAGCTCTTTATGGTGTGATTGACTTAACTTGTCTGACAAATATTACGCTGCAAGCTTTGTGAAAAAATATGTAAAACTGTTGATCATAAAACCTGAACTTTATCAGAGCCCTGTTTCAGTTCCTGCCTTTGTGGATGTACTTGTTTTATTTTTTATGACATGTATAGTTTCTGCCTTACCATGAATCATATTCTGCCTTTATGATGCAAAACATTCTGTACATTTAGCGTGTTTTACCTATTTATACTTGTTGGGAGAAACATAGAGAACATATTTTTTAGGAACCACTGATAAAATTTAACACCTGCAAGCCCTTGGCAGTGTGGGGGAACAGTACAGGGCAAATGCAAGGTGTTTCTCTAAATGGCTGAAGGTTATGTAGTCTGGTCGTTTTTGTTTAAATTTAAGATCCCCAGAATTAAAGTTATTTGTATCTTTGCTGGACTTTTTATCAAACGTTTAAGAATGGAAATTAAAAGAAACTTTGACCTGCTGGACAGGTTCGCTCAAATGCCCCAAACCATAGGGCGCTTCAAACTTGCCGGAAAAGAAAACGGAAGGTGGAAAGAGTACGATACTACCCAATATAACAACATTGTTATGAATATTAGTATGGGGCTGTTGTCCATGGGGTATAGACCTGGTGATAAGATAGCCACCATCACCAATAACCGTCCTGAATGGAACTTTATAGAAATGGGTGCCGCACAGGCTGGGATGATACATGTGCCGGTTCACCCCACCTTGTCGGATGATGACTTTGTCTACATTCTGAATCATTCTGAAGCAAAGCTATTGATTGTTTCTGACAAAGCGTTGTTTGCAAAAATTGAGACCCTCCGTCCCAGGCTTGAGAACATTACCCAGGTGTTAACTTTCAACGAGGTTGAAGGGGCTGGGCACTGGTCCGTTATTACGGATGCCGGTGAGCAAAACGCACCCGGTTATTTCGACCAGGTGCAAAGCATCAAAGAAAGTATTTCTGAAAACGATTTGCTTACCATTATATATACCAGCGGAACCACCGGCTCTCCCAAAGGGGTTATGCTTTCTCATAAAAACCTTATGAGCAATGCCATCACTACTTCAGCAGTGCAGCATTTGAACTATAATCACAAGGCTCTCAGTTTTCTGCCCCTTTCGCATGTGTTTGAGCATATGGTCAACTACCAGTACCAATACCTGGGTGTAAGCATTTATTATGCAGAAAGTCTGACGACCATTGCCAGAGATGTGAAAGAGCTTCAGGTGGATGGGTTTATTGCGGTACCACGATTGCTGGAATCTATTTATGAGAAAATTGTGAATAAAGCCCGTGGCCTGGGATTGGTGAAAAGATCTATCTTTTTCTGGGCACTTAAGCTTGCCCAAAGATATGTGCCCTATGAAAAACAATCGCTATCTTATCGGATACAACACAAACTGGCTGACAAGCTGGTTTTTTCCAAGTGGCGCGATGCGTTAAGTCATAATATTACCTTTATTGGTTGTGGCGGTTCCGCATTACAGCCCCGCCTTGCTCGCTTGTTTTGGGCTGCAGGCTTACCCGTTTTTGAAGGATACGGCCTAACCGAAACTTCACCCGTTTTAGCGGTTAACTATTCCCAGCCCGGTGCTGTTCGTATAGGAAGTGTTGGACCCGTATTGGATACAGTGGAAATAAAGCTGGCCGATGATGGTGAAATCCTTGCCAAAAGTCCTGGTCTTATGCTGGGCTATTACAAAGATGAACAAGCCACCCGGGAGGTAATCGATGAAGAGGGTTGGTTTCATACCGGTGATATTGGTGTCCTTGAGGATGGCAAATACCTTAAAATCACAGATCGCAAGAAGGAAATCTTCAAAATGTCCAATGGTAAATACCTGGCGCCCCAGCAAATTGAGAACAAACTCAAAGAGAGTTTCTTTATTCAGCAAACAATGGTCGTGGGTGAAAACCAAAAATTTGCCGCTGCCATCATTAGCCCCAACTTCCAGGAGCTGATTCAGTGGAGTAAAAAGAAGAAAATCCAGTTTCAGAATCAGGCGGAGCTGATCGAAATGCCACAGGTGCTGAAACATTTTCAGGATGAAATCAAACAGTTTAACAAAAGACTCAGTCAAACCGACCAGGTGCAAAAAATTATCCTGATTGCCGATGAATGGAGCCCCATTACCGGTGAGCTCTCTTCGTCCCTGAAACTGAAAAGAAAATATATTACTCAGAAGTATAATGATCTGGTGGAAAGGGTTTATAACTCCAAGCTTAAGGTTATTGCTGTAAGATCAAGTGACGAGAAATAGCAGTTCTCAACAGTATGAACAAATTTTTAAGCCCGGGATTGGTTAACCATCCCGGGTTTTTTATTATACCCAACTTACCACTATTATTTGCACTGTTGGTTCAAAAATCATTACAGAGCTTGCTGAAAAGCAGTTGGTTGCCTGGGTGCAATGCCGCCATGCCTGAATCCCTGGCAATGTTTTGCAATCCGGGGCTGACAAACCTTTGATCCATGCCGTGAGCTTTCACCCCCGGTTTTAATGACTACTTCCAGCAGGTTTGCATAGTATTTCCGCGTAAAATAGTTATTTGTTTTTTAAATAAAAACTATCTTTACTCAGATAAAACCTTTTAATTTTCCTGATTGGTTTTTTATGGTTACCATCTAAGTAGCATTACTAACAATAAACGCTAAAAATTTAAATATGTGTGTTTTGTTGATAGAGGACGATTTGGGTATTGCCGAATTAGTCAGCAAGGTGCTTACCAAAGAGGGTAGACGGGTTGAAAAAGTGCATTCGGGATATGAGGCCATTCAATTCCTTGAAAGAACCCAACCTGGTTTGATGGTGCTGGACTATTCACTTCCGGATATGAATGCCAGCGAACTATTGGAGCACCTGTCAGGTAAAGGTATAGAAGTCCCACCGTTTATTGTCTTTACCGGCCAGGGTGATGAAATGATCGCCGTGGAAATGATGAAGCTGGGTGCCAGGGAGTACCTTTTAAAAGATGCTTCACTCATTAAACGTATTCCCAGTGTGGTAGACAGGGTCTTTTATGATATCCGGCGGGAAGACGAGCTTAAAAAAGCCCTGACAGAGCGGCGAAAAACGGAAGAAAAATTGCTTGAAGAGCAACGAAGGCTGGCCAACATCATCAAAGCTACGGATGTGGGTACATGGGAGTGGAATGTGAAAACCGGAGAGGTGGTTTTGAATGAGCGCTGGGCAGGCATAATCGGATATACGCTGGAGGAATTGGCCCCGGTAACTGTAGATGCGTGGCAGAAAATTATTCATCCCGATGATTTTGTAAAAAGTGAAAATTTGCTGCAACAACATATTAGAGGTGAGGTTGATTACTACGAGTTGGAGCTTAGGCTAAAACACAAAACGGGTAAATGGGTTTGGGCTTTAAGCAGGGGGTGTGTCATTGATTTTGACAAGGATGGAGATCCGCTGCTTATGGCAGGTACACACCAGGATATTAACGACCGCAAGGAGAAAGAAGACCTGGAAAAGCAAATGGATATTGCCAGAAAAACCCTGGTGTTTAAGCAAAACTTCCTGGCAACAATGAGCCATGAGATGCGTACACCCCTGACAGGTATTTTGGGAGTGGTACAGCTTTTAGAAAAAACCAATCTGGATGATAAGCAATTGGATTTTGTGAACACCCTTCGCAGCTCATCCGAAAACCTTAAGGATATTATTGATCAGGTGCTTGATTACTCCAAGCTGGAAGCAGGGGAGGTGAGGTTGAAACTTAAAACCTTTTCCGTATCCAATCTAATCCGAAAAACCGAAAAGTTATTTCATGGTTTGTGTAATAAGCCCATCACTTTTAGTAATGAGCAGGATAGTACCCTGCCCAATTATATCAGGGGCGATGAAAAACGAATTATGCAGGTAATTAACAACTTGCTGGTTAATGCCTTGAAGTTTACCAGGGAGGGAACCATTAAGCTTTCTTTTAAAAAGGATAAGCATATCAATGAAAGGGAATTGCTGGTGCGGGTGGAAGTAAAAGACACAGGTATTGGCGTTGACCCTCAATTGGTGGATCAGATTTTTTCTCCCTTTTCACAAATCAACCAAATAGAAACCTCCAGTTATGAAGGGGCAGGTTTGGGGCTTTCCATCTGCAAAAACCTGGTGAAAATGCATGGGGGTGAGATTGGAGTAAACAGTGAGCCCGGAAAAGGAAGTACATTCTGGTTTACTTTTAAGGCCGGCTATGAGGGTGATCAAAAACCATTAGTTGTTTCGGGCGATGCTACATCAAAGATGCCTGAAATGTCTTTAAGAATTCTTCTGGTGGAAGATAAAATGGTAACCCAGAAAGTGATCCGGTTGATGCTCTCTGAAATGGGGCACCATGTTAACGTAGCTAATAATGGAAAAGAGGCCATTGATAAATTTAAGCCAGGCGTGTATGACCTGGTGCTTATGGATATACAGATGCCCATGATGGACGGTATCACTGCCACAGAAAAACTAAGGTCTGCCTGGGCCGACCTCCCCCCGGTGGTGGGGCTTAGCGCCAATGCTTTTGAAGGCGACAGAGAAAAGTATATGGAAATGGGCTTTGATGAATATCTTACCAAGCCATTGCACCTGGATGAGTTTACCCGTTTGATGCAAAAACTATTCGAAGCTTAGCCTGCGTTTATAGGATAAAAAAAGGCCGCTAATCTGGAGCGGCCTTTTTGGTTATCAGTCAAAAACCTGGTAGTCGGGGTATTTGTCAGGCATTTGATCTTTGGGTTCATCCGACTGAAGGTAATAGTCAAACCATTCCATGGTTCTTACAATATAGTCCAGGCGGTGCACATTTTTACTGTTGCCATGTCCTTCTCCATTGTACCAGATTAAGCGTACGGGGGCCTCTCCATGGAGTTTTAATGACCGGTAGAGCTCCAGCCCCTGCGATGGGTGTACCCTTGGGTCATCAGCACCATGCAGCACCAGGGTGGGGGTTTGGCTGCCGGGGGCATACTTCACCGGGCTGCGGCTGTAAACGTCTTCCCAGTTTTCATGGGTCCAATAGCCCCAGTGTACATAGTAGTCCTCCCAGGGAATATCGGTGGTGTTTCTTTTACTGATTTGGTTGGAGATGCCAACAAATACTACGGATGCAGCAAAACGTTCTGTGTGTCTGGTGGCTGACCAGGCTGAGAAGTATCCGCCATAAGAGCCGCCGCCCATACCTACCCGGTCTTCGTCTACATAACCTATGTCAATAAGATGGTCAATGCCATCCAAAACATCATCGTATTCTACTCCAACCAAATCTCCATATCCGGCCATTGTAAAATCTACTCCACGTCCGGAACTGGCCCTGTAGTTGGGCATAAATACGAAATAGTCACGGGCCGTGGCCACTTGTCCCCAAATGCTGTAAAAGGTGCTCCATCCATTTTGGACAGCTGCTTCAGGGCCTCCGTGGATATACACAATAAGAGGATATTCTTCACCCTCTTCATAATTGAGGGGGTACAGCAAAACGCCTTCAATATCTTTTCCGTCCCTGGCGTCGTAAACAACCTTTCTTTGTTGACTTAACTCGATATGTTCCATCCACGGATTGGTGTGGGTTAGCCTGTTTAAACGGTTTCTGCGTGTGGTGAATGAATAAAGCTCAGAAGGATGCTCTGGTGTGTTACCGGCAAATGCTATTAACCCATCCACATGGTGGAATCGGGAAAAAACAACTTGCTCAGGTTCAATGAGGATATTGCGCGCATCACGGTCTATTCGCTGTTCGCTTAGTACAATATCTACTCCCTCTTCGGCAGCATACAGCAGGGTTCGGTTGTCTTTCCATGCAAAATCTATTATGCTCAGTTCCATCCCCTCTGCATAATTTCGCAGGTCTTCAAATTCTTTATCGGAGGGAACCTCTGTAACAAAAAGGCTTCCTACAACCGCGTCTTTCAGCTTGGATGCTGCACGGAAGGCGAGCTTGGTTCCGTCGGGACTCCAGGCCATGTTGCCAAGCTTGCCGGGGTTCTCCACAAGTAATGTGGTCTCTCCCGTTTCCATATCCACCAGGTGAATTCGCTTAAACATATAGGAGTCGTCCACAAGGTTGCGGGGGGCAATGGCTGCAGCTGCAGTTGCTTTATCGGGGCTCAAAACAAAATCAAAAACCGTAACCCCGTCTGTTACTTGTCGCGTATGGTGTGTGTCAAGTTCATATACATAAAGATTTCGGTGACGGTACTCTTCCTCGTAGACGTCAATATCAAAACCTCTTTGTTTTAATATCCTGCGCATGGGTTCGTCATGTTCCAGGGCTGTTATGGCAAGGCTGTTGTCGTCAATAAATTCATAGGATAAGATGTTTGATGTATGCTCCGTAAGAGGGTAAGCTTCGCCTCCTTTTAAATTGATAGCATAAACCTGCACCCCAGGCTGGTCAGTAAAGCTGGCCCGGAAGGTAATGGCACTTCCATCGGGCGTCCAATCCAGAGAAAAAACCCTTTTGTTGCCGGTTATGAATGGCATAGACACCTGGTTGTCAATATCATATACATGCAGTTCCCGGTAGTCCCCGCCTGCCTCGTCCCCAAAGGGGCGTGGCACACTAAGAGCATATGCAATGTGGGTTTGGTCAGGTGATACGGCTACCTCCGATACCATTTTCATGTCAAACAGATTTTGGGGGGTCAGGGTATTTTGACCCTCTGACTGGGTACTCCAAATAAAGATGATACCCACAATGAGTAGAAGTTTTTTTAGTTGCATTTCAGGCGTTTTTTGATTTATAAATTGGATGTAAATATTTGTCGAAAATACAAAACATTTTTATGAACAATCCTGAATTTGACAACCTGCAAGGACTAAATATTTTATGTTCTGCTGGAAAATATCTATTGATTTGATAATACACCGAAATATTAACTGTTTGACAATGCCTACATTTGGCTCCTTTCTGTTTTTATAGGTGCTATATATTCAGGGCAGAATACATCAACAAGCATTGTATGTTAAATAGCTTTAAGAAGGCTGGGTGTTGTATATGTATGGGCAACCAATGCGACATTTTTTTAAGGGCAAATAGGGGCTGGCTTCATGCAAAGCCAACATGAACAACATAACATGCTGTGACACGAGGTGCTTGCTTGATAAAGTTTGCAATGAATATTCCTTAGTCCAGTTTTTCTTGCCAGGTAAAGTATGGGGAAAAATCTTTTCTCAATTGTTCCGGGGACTCCTGTTTGAAAATACCATAAATTGCTGAGCCGCTGCCACTCATGGATGCATATACAGCTCCTGCATCATAGAGGGTTTGTTTGACGGCCTGAATGCCAGGGTGTTTACGAAAGATTGTAATTTCGAAATCATTGGTCAGCTTGCTTTTCCATTGGTCCAGGGGAAGGGTAACAACCTCTTTCAGTTGGTGCGTTGGTTGGTTGGGCACAACACCGGCGTACGCCTCTTTGGTGCTGATATGTAGGGGGGGTACTACCAAAAAGAGATACAGACCCTTCAGGTTAAGTGAAGAGGGAGTGAGAATATCTCCCCGTCCTGAAGCCAGGGAAGGTTTGTTGTTTATAAAAAACGGGCAATCGCTTCCCAATTCAGCAGCCATTGTTTTTAACTGATCTTCAGTGATTTTTAGCTCAAAGAGTTCGTTGAGCAACATCAGAGTATAAGCACCATCAGCACTTCCTCCACCAAGTCCTGCTCCAACAGGGGTTTTTTTATGCAGATGAATTTTGACGTGAGGTATTTTGTAATGCTCCTGTAGCTGCCTGTAGGCTTTCATGCAAAGGTTGTTTTGGCTGTCGCCGGGGATGGGAAGACCACTAAAAGTCAGGGTGGTTTTGTTGTCAGGGGCCGGTATTGCTTCCAGGCTACCCGAAAGCTTAAGAGGGTAAAAAAGGGTTTCCAGTTCATGATATCCGTCATTTCTTTTTTCCAGGATATGCAATCCCAGGTTTATTTTGCTGTTGGGGAATACTATCATAGTCATTTGTTATTTGCAAGCTGGGACAAATTTAGACAAATTCCTGGTTTACCTTTTTGGTAGCTGGAAATAAAAAAGTGTTGATGAATAACTGAAAAAGGTTAAATATTTTGAAAAATAAATAACCAACAGGGTTAGGGGTACATTTTTATCAAAGCTGCTAAGGGAAATGGCACAAAAGTTTATAAAATTTAATCCAATTACTAACATATTGGTTAAATTTGTCTTTGAATATATGCCAAAATATTTTATTTATCGCTAAAACCAATTCTCTAATGTCGCCTATTCTTAATTCGGTTATTTCCTGGTTTTTAAAACAACGGGTATCACAGATAGATTACTTTAAACAACACCCCTTTGAAGCCCAAAACGAATTGCTGATGGACTTGATTCACAAGGCCCGCTCCACAGAGTGGGGCAAAAAGTATGACTATGGGAGCATCAAAGATGTAAAAACTTACCAGGAAAGAGTCCCTGTTCAGGATTATGAGGAAGTAAAACCCTACATCGAAAGGTTACGTAAGGGGGAGCATAACCTGTTGTGGCCCACTGAAATAAAGTGGTTTGCCAAGTCCAGCGGGACCACCAGCGATAAGAGTAAATTTATCCCTGTCAGCAATGAAGCCCTTGAGGATTGCCATATGAAAGGAGGCAAGGATATGCTTTCTTTGTATTGTAACTTTCGCCCTGATACGGAGATCTTTTCGGGTAAAGGACTTGTAATGGGTGGCAGTCATAGCGTTAGTGAATTTAGCAGCAATTCCTATTTTGGAGATATCTCTGCCATACTGGTTCAAAATTTCCCATTTTGGGCAGAGCTGATGCGCACGCCCGATTTGTCTATTGCACTGATGGATGATTGGGAAGTGAAACTGGATAAAATTGCCCATGCTACCATCACCGAAAATGTAACCAACTTAAGTGGTGTCCCCTCATGGAACCTTATGTTGCTCAAAAAAATAGTGGAGATCACCGGCCGAAAAAACGTGCTGGAGGTTTGGCCCAACCTGGAGTTATTTATACACGGTGGTGTAAGTTTTGCCCCATATCGTGAGCAGTTCAGGAAGATTATCCCCTCCGATCAAATGTGGTATATGGAAACCTATAACGCCTCTGAAGGTTTCTTTGGCATACAGGATAAGGCTCATTCTGTTGAGATGCTGCTAATGTTGGATTATGGAATTTATTATGAGTTTATTCCTACAGATGAGTTAGACAAAGAGAACCCAAAGGCCCTCACCCTGGAGCAAGTTGAAACTGACACCAATTATGCCATGCTCATCTCTACCAATGCTGGGTTGTGGCGTTATATGATTGGTGATACTATTCAGTTTACAAGTACACACCCTTTCCGAATTCAAATTTCGGGTCGTACCAAGAACTTTATCAATGCCTTTGGTGAGGAGGTGATAGTGGATAATGCCGAAAAAGCTCTGGAATTGGCATGTAAAGCCACTGGTGCTGTTATAAGTGAGTATACAGCTGCACCGGTATTCCTGGAGGAAAATGACTCGGCATCGCATGAGTACCTCATTGAATTTGAGAAAGAACCCAGCGATTTGGAACAGTTTGCCAAGGTGCTGGATAAAGAATTGCAGGATATCAATTCAGATTATGAAGCCAAAAGGACTGCAGATATTTTGTTGAAAATGCCCAAGGTGCGTTCCATGGAAAAAGGTACTTTTTTCAGATGGCTTAAATCAAAAGGCAGGGTAGGAGGCCAGAACAAAGTTCCGCGCCTTTTTAACAACCGTAAATACATCGATCAGATTTTGAAGTTTTCTTCTTGAAAATGGAGTATAAACCCATCCTCAGAAATGTGAAGGCCGTTTTTGTTCTGATATTTTTAAGCTTGTATCCCATTATTGTCTGGAGTGACACGGATGACTTCACCCTGCTTAAAACCTTTGAGGATATCACGGGGTTTGTAGCTCCTGACCCCCTTGGTAATATTTTTTTTATCAGTAATGGATCCCTCTATAAGCACCACCCTTTGGAAGGTGAAACCCTTTCTTATAGCCGGTCAGGTTTTGGACCCGTTACCCATGTCGATGTATCTGACCCTCTGAATATTCTCGTTTTTTTTGCGGATTTTGGTAATATTGTACTGCTGGATAAAAACCTGACCCAAAAACAGGTTATTGAAGGAAGGTCATTACTCAAAGATGACTTGCCGCAAAGTGTCAGCCACTCCTCTCATTCGGGCTTTTGGGCATATTTTCCCAATGTTTATAAAATAGCACGGTTTACTAACCAGGGTAAACCAGAGCTGGTAAGTCAGGATTTGAGCAGAGAATATTCGGGATTGGCTAATGTGCTCCGCTTGACTGAGCACCGGGAAAGGTTGTTTTTGTATGCCAACGGGATTTGGGTTTTCGATTTGTTTGCCAATTTATTGTTTACGATTTATGATATACAAACTCCTGACTTCCAGCTTGTGAAAAATAAAATATTTTATCTCAAAGACAATAAATTGCATGCGTGGGATTTTTTTCTTGAGCAGGAAAATGTATTTTTGTTGCCGGAATCTGATGTGCATACCTTTTATATACCGGATAACCATCATATTTTCCTTCAAACGGATGATGCCTTAAAAAAATATCGATTTACCAGGCAGTTTTTTAATTAACCAAACTCTACTTTACAGTATTATCTAACAATCCCTTTATTATGCATATAGCCATTGCCGGAAATATTGGCTCGGGAAAAACAACCCTTGCAGGTCTGCTTTCAAAACATTATGGATGGGAGGCCCATTATGAAGATGTAGAAACAAACCCTTACCTGAACAACTTTTATGAGGATATGCAACGTTGGTCGTTTAATCTGCAGGTGTATTTTCTCAATAGCCGGTTCAGACAAATTGTTGAAATACGTGAAAGTGGGAAAACCGTGATACAAGATCGAACCATTTACGAAGATGCCTATATTTTTGCGCCAAACCTTCATGACATGGGGCTGATGTCCGGTCGCGATTTTGATAACTACTCGAGTTTGTTTGAGCTTATGAGCTCTTTTATCCAACCTCCGGACCTGCTTATTTACCTCAAGGCCAGTGTCCCAACATTGGTAAGCCAGATTCAGAAAAGGGGCAGGGAGTATGAAAATACCATCAGGCTCGATTATCTCAAAAAACTTAATGAGAGATATACCGAGTGGATTCATGGGTACAAAGAGGGTAAACTTCTGGTCATTGATGTTGATAATAATAAGTTTTCCGAAAAACCAACCCACCTGGGTGAAGTGATTCAGAAAATTGATGCCGAAATTCATGGGCTGTTTGAATAATCTTTAATCGTCATTAGGTAATCGATTATAGTTATGAAAGATACCATGCAGTTTTTTGGAATTATTCCAGCCCGTTATGCATCCACAAGGTTTCCCGGCAAACCCCTGGCCGATATTCAAGGCAAATCCATGATCAGAAGGGTATATGAGCAAGCTCTTAAGGCCGGAATTTTCCAGGATGTGGTTGTTGCCACCGATGACCAACGAATTTTGGAACATGTGGATGCCTTTGGCAAAGCTGTTCTTACTTCTGACCAACACCCCAGTGGCACAGACCGATGCTATGAAGCTGCTGAATATATGTCACGAAAATGGAAACGGAAACCACATGATGTGGTGGTGAACATCCAGGGAGATGAACCCTTCATAGACCCCGGGCAAATTAAGCTGTTGTGCGAATGCTTTGACAATCCTGACACACACATTGCTACATTGGTAAAAAAGATTGACTCTACAAAAGACTTGTTCAATCCTAATGTTGTTAAAGTTGTAACCGGCCTGGATGGAAAGGCCCTGTACTTTAGCCGCTCAGCTGTACCCTTTTGCAGAACCAGAGAAAAGAGTTTGTGGCTGGAAGAAAATAGCTATTTTAAGCATATCGGTATGTATGCGTACCGGTTTAATGTGCTTGATGATATTACAAAGCTTCAGGTTTCACCCCTGGAAAAGGCCGAATCGTTGGAGCAGTTGCGATGGCTGGAAAATGGTTTTCATATTCAAACCAGGATTACTCTTGCAGAATCTCATGCTGTTGACACCCCCGAAGACCTTGAGAAGTTTAACCCTAAACAGTGATTGATGCTTTTGGTGAACTAAACTAACTGCAATACACATGTTAAAGGCCCCAGGTAAGGCTTTATTTAGGTAAAAAATGCAGGCTGAAAATTGATTGGTGTTAGTGAAAGATATTGGTATAAAGGCTTATGCGAGCTTTCTTCTGAAGGGAGAATCCCTCTGGAGAAGATTTTTCGCCTATTTGTTGCAACGAAGTTTTAGTGAATGTAAATTTTTTGCATTGTTTTTTATAACTTCGCCCAATATATTGCGTATAAATGAAGTAACTCAAAGCCAAAAAGCAGAATTCGATAATTTAAGACAATTTTCCAAAAATATCATAGCGTTTCTCTGTGTTCCAGAACATACTGGAGTTAACCCAAAACAAAAAAATTATGAAAATAGGCAAATACATCAGCGAATTATTATTTGATAATGATTTTGTAATACTTCCTGAACTTGGTGAGTTTTCAACCAAATACATTCCTGCTAAGTTTATACCTGAACTGAAGAAGGTAGAATCACCCTCAAAGGTTATCGATTTTAACCCCAAAAACAAAACCGGGGGTGGTCTTTTGATTGAGTATATTGCCGAAAAGGAAGGGATATCCAGTCAACAGGCAAAAGAATTTGTGACCAACTTTGTAGATGAGATGAAGAACTCTCTCAAATCCGGGAAAAAGGTTGAGCTGGAAAGTGTAGGTGTATTTGCCCTTGCAGAAGGTGGTGATATCAAGTTTACGCCTGATAAGTCCATCAATTATTTGAGCGATTCTGCAGGAATGAGCAGTGTAAAAGAACCCTCTAAAAAGTCAGAAGAGGAAGCCAAAAGTGAACTTGATAAACTGATTGAGAAGGCCAAGACTGAAACCCCTCCCCAAAAAGAGGAGCCCCCAAAAAAAGAAGATAAATCTGACCCCGTAAAGAAGGCTGAAGGCGCTCCCGCAGTGCCTCCAAAGCCTGCAGAGTCTCAAAAACCTACAGAGCAGCCCAAAACCACTGCCCCCACATCTAAAAAACCGTTGGATATTCCCCAAAAACCAGAGACTAAAGCCAGCCGCCCTGCAGCTACCAGTCAACAACCACCTGCAGGCAAGCAAGGGTTACCCCCGGCAGCCAAATGGGTTGCGCTTACGGTGGTCCCCTTATTGATTGTTATTATTGTGCTGGCATTAAACTTCGATTATTTCTTTGGTGGCAAATCAGATGTTTGGAGATCAGATGAGCCAGCTGTGGAAACCCGGCATGAAGCTCCAGAAGCTGTTGCTGAACCTGCTGATGAGAGAGCTGACGAGGTTGAAGCTGAAGCTGAGGCCGAAGCTTTTGACCCCACCCAGCCCCCTCCATCCCCCGAGGCCGGTCGTACCGTTTATTATATTATTGTAGGAAGCTTTGAAGAGCAGCATAGTGCGGATATCCTGGCCGAAGAACTGCGAACCAAAGGGGCCCGAACAGCAAGCGTTTTCCCTATTAACAGGTTGGGCTTTTATAGAGTTTCCTACGGATACTATTATGACCTCAGTGAAGCCGAACGACACTTGCAGCAAGCCAAAGAAGTCAACCCCAACGCCTGGATTCTTCATCGTTAATCCTCTTTTGTTGTTTTTTATCCGAATTTAATACTGTGTCAAAAAACAAACACCGGAAGTTTGCTGAACTCAACACTTTTCCAAATGTTATTCAGCCCGGATATCGCTATCCAGTAAACGATCATCCTCTGAAAGGGAATTGGAATAAAAAGTTTTTCTGCAATAATAATCCCATTATACTTGAGATAGGCTGTGGTAAAGGCGAATACACCATTGGCCTGGCAAAGGCTTATCCTCAGTATAATTTCGTTGGTATCGATATAAAAGGAAACCGGATGTGGTCAGGTGCCAAAACCGCCCTGGAAAATGCCATATCCAATGTTGGGTTTTTGCGTATCCAGGCTGAGCATCTCTATTGTTTTTTTGGTGAAAATGAGGTTGCCGGGATATGGATTACTTTTCCTGACCCTCAACCCAATAAACCTCGTATAAAAAAACGGCTTACCTCCCCCAGGTTTTTGGATATATATCAAGGTTTTACCACACAAGGGGCACCCATTCACCTCAAAACGGATAATTACAATATTTTTGAATATACACTTGGGGTTATCAAGAAAAGAGAACTTAACCTGCATATGGCCACCCGCGACCTTTATGGCAACCCGGGGGATATTGACCCCATTGTGCTTTCCATTCAGACTTATTACGAAAATATGTTCCTGGATAAGGGCGAAAAAATTTGTTTCATCCGGTTTAGCATAAACTAGCATTTACTCAAAAACTTCGCTTGTGGAAAATTCCTTTTTTGATAGCGTATACGAGGTAGTAAAAAAAATTCCCTATGGTAGGGTTAGTTCCTATGGTGTCATTGCAGGCTACCTTGGTGCGCCCAGTGCCGCACGTATGGTGGGATGGGCCATGAACCAGTCTCACAAAACCGATCCATCGATTCCTGCCCACAGGGTTGTCAACAGACAAGGGATGCTAACTGGTAAGCACCATTTTGGGTCTCCTCATATTATGCAGCAGCTGCTTGAATCCGAGGGAGTTAAAGTGATTGACGACCAGGTTCAGGATTATCAAAACATCCACTGGGATCCCGCCAAAGAATTATAGTATACCCCATAGATAGGTTTTGTGTTGATTAACTTGGTACATCATTTATTTTTTGTAATTTTACCCGTAATTAGTCTAAATAAGTATAAAACTGTAAAACACTGAGGATTAGTTGTTGAGAAAAATTTCAAAACTATTCTATGTATTCACCCTAAAAAAATGACTATGACTTCAAATCAAAATCCGGAGTTAATTAAAAAAGTAGAAGGTGTAATTGATCAAATCAGGCCTTATCTTGAGGCAGATGGTGGCAACATTCGCTTTGTTGATCTTACAGACGATATGGTGGTAAATGTGGAGCTTCTTGGAGCGTGTGGTTCCTGCCCCATGAGCACCATGACCCTGAAATCAGGCGTTGAGCAAGCCATGAAAAAAGCAATTCCCCAGATCAAATCAGTTGAGGCCATCAACCTTAATGTATATTAATTCAGGTTGCCATTATCCTGAAATAAACTACTTGGATAATAATTTGCAGTATTGATAATAATTTGCAGTATTAAAGAGTAGGTGATTTCAGGGCCCAATGATGATATATACAAAAACCCAAAGAGGCTGATTTCTTTTCCGGATCAGCCTCTTTGGGTTTAATATTGTGTATCGTAATTATTTCAAAAACTTAGCGGTCAAATCAATTATGGTCTCTTTGCATCAGGGGACGTGTTGGGTCGGGAGCGGATTTGGTCGTTTCAGCGGCTGGTTTGTTTACCACCTGGAGTTCGTCGATCATCCATCCTCTGAAACCATTGTACAATCCATCCCGGGTGTCAAACAGGAACTTTAGCCTAATGATGCCGCCGGTAAAAGCCCCCAGGTCAAACTCTTCGTATCTCCATACAGGCGCCTGATTAAACCCGCCTGAAGTATAGGGTAATGGTGCTCTGTCAGGCAGAACTGGATCGGTATAGGGGTTGAGCTTGCCCAACAGCTGCTCATTTTCATCTTCGTCTATTACATAAACCTCCATCAAGTCAAATCCATATTCATTGGGATTGACACTTTCTACTTCAAACCATGACCGGAAGTTTACACTTGCCTGGGTAATCCCTTTCAGGTTTATTTCGGGTGAAGTCATTTCACCCTTGTTGGCAACTACGCTGGTGCCACCAGACAACTCGTGGTCGTTTGAGTTTTGTTCACCCATGAAGTTCCCTGTTTCGGGGTCGCCATACCAGGCAGCATGAGAGCCTTTGTAAGCGTTGGGGATACGCCCCTCTGAGTTATCATTGGGTGCCAGTTGCACAAAATCAGGGTAAGCTTCATTATAGATTGCAGAATTATCGTGTATATGCCAAAATCCATCCATTTCCCACCCTTCAAGCATGCTTTCGAAGCCCTCGTGAAAAATGGCCGTAGCGGGTAGCTCCTCTTTTAGCTCAAAATAAAGCACAACCATTTCATTTTGCAGGATGGTTTTGTTTTGGATAATTTGGGTTTCTTTCCCATCGGCAATGCACCTGATTTTAAATACATTATTTATGGCAGGAGATACAGGGATGGCTCCGATATAAAACTCTCCCTTTTCGTTACTTTTGGTGGATGAAAAATAACCGTTGCTGATGCTCTCATCCTGCGCACTGATGGAGATGTTTGCATTGGGTATAGGATTACCTTCATTATCCATTATAATGCCCGTAATGCCACCAATGGGGGTTTCAATATCATGGGTAACGGGCAGCATGGCAATAAATGGTTTGCCCCTTACAAGGTCAATGTTGTTGGCCGACATAGTATAATATCCTTCCTTATCGATATATATATTGTATCTTCCGATAACGATATCTTCCAACAGGTAATTGCCATCAGAATCAACCTGGGTTTGTCGGGTTGATGCCGAAGAAGAGCTATTGGCAGCCGGTTCGGCTGTCAGGGTTGCCCCCTCCAGCTTATCAAAGGATATGGCATTCAGGGCAATCCCTCTGATGCTTTGGGTTTCCGGCTGGGTATCATCTCTGTCACAGGAAGTAATTATTCCGGCTGTAAACAGCAAAAGACCCATGATAAGCCATTGTCTACCGGTTTGAAATACTTTCATAGTTTGTGGTATTTATTGATAAAAAGTGTGCACCAGCCTTTGATTTTCAATGCATTTATCCTCACCCATAGCTATTTTGGACTATACAAAAATAGCAGAAAATCACAAAAAACTTCCAAAAAGGGAATAATATAAACGCAAATTTAATGTCGCCTTTTATTTGGCTAAAAAAAAGGGAGATGCACCTATTGATATTTGTTATAAACAGGTGATTTGCAGTTAAAAAAGTAGTTAACAATTTGTTTTGGGAGGGTGCTGTGAATTGATGAAATGGTGTGTGAATATTTTGTTTTCTTCAAATATAATTACAAGTATTTGGCCACAATGGGCATTTTCCTTCCAGCACCAAAGGATTTCAGAGATACCCTTAGTACCGGTGGTGTCTGAAACCGCTTGTGCTCACTGTAGTTTACCAGTTTGAGAACCCGGTCAACCATTGTTTGTTCGAACCCCATACTATATAATGCCTCTGGCCCTTTCCGGTTCTCAATATACTCAAAAAGTATGGGGTCTAAAATATTGTATTCGGGTAATGAGTCAGCGTCCTTTTGGTCTGGTCTTAACTCTGCTGATGGAGGTTTGGTAATACTGTTTTGTGGAATAATTCTCTTTTTGCGGTTAATATAGCGGGCAAGTTCAAAAACTTCTGTTTTATAAAGGTCTCCCAATACCGACATCCCTCCGCACATATCCCCGTATAATGTGCCATACCCCACAGCAGCTTCACTTTTATTGGAAGTGTTCAGGAGTACATGCCCAAACTTATTGCTTAGGGCCATCAGGTATACAGCCCTTGTGCGTGCCTGGATATTCTCCTCGGCTACATTGAAATCGGTATCTTTAAACCAGGGGTGCAAATGCTGCTCAAAAGTATGTGCGGTTTTTGTGATTTGGATGGTGTGATAAGGCGAACCCAGGTTTTCTGCAAGCTCCTGAGCATCTTGTATAGAGTGGTCTGAGCTAAACTGACCTGGCATCAGTACTCCAAGTACGTTTTTTGCCCCTAGTGCTTCTGCCGCAATGACCATGGTTACGGCTGAATCAATACCTCCTGATAACCCCAGGATGGCTTTGGTGAAACCCAATTTTTGGAAATAGTCTTTTACGCCCAATATCAGTGCCTTGTATATCCTTTCGTTTTTTTGGTCAGTATCCTGGGAGGGAATTGGCCGGGAACCTTCTGAAGACAAGGTCCGGGAGAGCTCCACTATTGAAAGATCTTCTTCAAAGCTGGCAAGTTCTTTAACTATTTCACCTTGTGGGTTTATGACCATCGAACCACCATCGAAAATTACATCTGTTTGAGCACCTACCTGGTTTACATAAAACATGGGCAAGTTATAGGTTGCAGCATTTTGGCTAAGCATGGATTTGCGCTCGTAAATATGGTTCCAGGAAAAAGGAGAAGCGGCAATATTTATCATCAAATCCACTCCCTGTTTATAAAGCTTATCCATGGGGTTTTGCAGGTAAAGCGGGTTGTCATTCAGATTCCATAAATCTTCGCATATGGTCAGGGCAATCCGTTTGTTTTTGTATTCCAGGACCTGGAATTGGTTTGCCGGTTCGAAATACCGGTACTCATCAAAGATGTCGTAGTTTGGCAACAACCCTTTGTGGAAAACCCTGGTTATTTTTTTGTTGCTCAGAAAAAAAGCAGCATTGTATAGTGGTTTCCCTTTTGGGCCTTGATTTTTGTCAGGTGCTCCCACTACGGCTGCTATACCCGTGCAGTGTGCTGCGATTTTTTCCAGCGATTCATAGCTTTTATGAATGTATTCTTCAAATTCAAGCAAATCGGCCGATGGATAACCACAGACAGCCAATTCGGAAAATACGACCAAATCCGCATTTCGTTTTTTTGCTTCTTCTATTCCATGGATGATCTTGCTGGTATTTCCTTCGAAATTACCAACATGGTAATTGTATTGTGCAAGGGCAATTTTCATCTTATTTGAAATTGTAATTAAGTATTGGTCGATATTTTATATCCAGAGCTAGCCGGAAAGTATCCAATAATGTTTATTCTCTCCCCCTCCAAAATCAATAAAAATTTTGGGGTTAAAGTTTTGAAGCCGGAGAAAACAGATGGTTTTTGGATTTGTTTTATTCGAATTCCTTTTCAAAGGTTCTTCTGAATTTATCCCTGTCCTGTTTAATCCTATGGTATCCTTTGCATTTTGGCGTATGAGACTCCCTGAACTCCTGTTCTTTTTGCTGATATCTCAAAAGGCGGGAAGACCGCAATATACCATCATTTCTTATGAGGTTCATTTCGCGGTAATACATGTTAAGGTATTCGCACGCCTGATCAATATTAACATGCTTATAAAAATGGATATCCACCAGATAAATGAGCGATTCGAGCCTCCTTTGCAGGTGTCTTCGTGAATCAATGCCGGTGGGTATGGTGTTAACTACAATGGTAAATTCCCTGGCTGCTTCCTGGTAGTTTCCCCTGTTGTAATTTGTTTCTGCATCATTGAAACTCATTCTCGCAGCTCTTAGAGCGCGATTGTCCTGTGCATGTGTAGCTAAAGCACTAAGGCAAATAATGACAATAAGCAATAGGGTTTGTTTCATGGCTTTTGAATGTTGTGAAAAACAAAAGTAAAAATTTTTAAGGTAGTTATTGCGTTTTGGATGGTGTTTGTATATTTATACTTCTGATGATGCTTTGCAGGAAATTATAACCTTGTTGATAACCCCTTGCAGACATGTTAATAACGTTTAAAAAAAAACTCAAAGTAGGTAATGGCTATGTTTTTAACAAAATGTGTTGTCAGCTTCAAGTGTTTTAGCGTTGTTATAACTTTTTAGTGTTTTATCTTTATTTTAATTGTTTAAAACATATTTCACATTTTGTGGAATTAAACTAACAAAATTAACGCTTTTTTATATATTTGTAATGTTGAAAGATGGAAATAGAAAATTATCTGCCATCCATATGAAATTATGAAAAGTAGGACCTATGCAGAGGATGAATCCAAGGGAAACATACCGTTAATTAATTTTTTGTTTATGAAAAAAAGTCTACTAGTGCTGTTTGTTCTGGCTTTAAGTAGTTCGTTATTGAGCCAGGAAAAGAGAGATGATGGGGGTGTGCCCGAATCTTATGATCGCAACTCGGTTGCTGTTTTTTTTATTGACAGGTCAGGTACCAGCTATTGGGGTAAAGCCCGGGAAAAAATTCCCAGCATTGGTTTTTCCGACAAATACGATGTCCACAACCTGGAAACGCTGATTTTGAATATTGCTATAAGACGAGGTGGGCGATTAGATGAGGACCAACCACTGAGCGAAAGAATTTTATCTCGTCTTGAGCAGGATGATGTAAGCCGCAAAATGATAGCCAAATGGTATAATCGTCAGCCTGATGGTACCATGGACATGGAGTTGGTTCATGAAAGGGGACGGTTTGCCGCTACGGATGCCGATGTGGTAATGTTACAGGCTACCAGCAGGGGAGAGGCGGCCTTGCGTGATATGGGCAATAGGTTGATTAACAGGAGTTATGTGCTGGTAATGGACCTACAGGATATTGAAAGTGTGGATGATAATAATACAGAAGGATGGAGAGCAAATGCTGACGGGTACCTCTATCAGGTTGACTTTAATGATGAAGTGCGAAGCCAGTTTTATCAAACATGGATTTATCCGGATGATGATCCTGAAACCCGTGCCCAAAAGAACGAGGCTTTTGATAATCTGGATATCCCTTTGGATTATGTAACTAACGTTTCCGCCAGAGTTCGTTCTACACAAAGTAAAGCCTTTGGCTCCAAAACCAGTGATGAGCTTTTTGCAGAAATGATTCAAAAGTCTTACGAAGAGGTGCTTTATAACCTTGAGATGGAAGTTGATGCTTTTAGGGTGGTTACTCCTCTGTATCAGACCAGGCCACTGGGTGCTAAAATAGGATTGAAGGAAGGGCTGCAAACGGATAATCGTTTTTTTGTGTATGAACATGTATATGATACCAGAACCGGGGAAACACGTCCTGTTCGCCGTGGTGTGATCAGGGCTGCCTCCAGCTCAAAAATTCATGATAATCGTCATGAAGCCATCGGTGATATGGGTACTTCACAGTTTTACCAGGTGGCTGGTCGCCGGTTGCATGAAGGGTATACCCTGGTGCAAAAAAATGATGTTGGTATAGAAATCAGCCTGGGGGCTGAACTTGGAGAAATAGGCGGGGGTTACGGACGTTTGGATTTAAGAACCGGGCGTTTAACGGGCATCAGTGCTTTATACGTCTATGTGGATTTGGGTTTTGATGCTGGAGAGTATGGTGTAATACAGGAAGATTTTACTTTTCTTAGGGCCAGTGCAGGCCTGGCCAAGGGGATGCATATTACAAGAAACCTGGAGTTGAGACCTTATGCAGGATTTGGTATTGAAAATGCGGACCACGATGATTTTGAGGATGACGATGAACTTTCGGCCTATTTTGTCAAAGGTGGCGGTAATTTGGCACTGAATTTGACGCACAATTTCCAGCTTATCGGTGGGGGTGGATATTATGCTTTTGTTACGGATGCCGAAGATGATGATGGTAATACATATGGTCCCTGGGATGATTTATTTGAAGGAAGGAGCGGCCTTTCTTTTTTCGCCGGGATAAAATTCATGTTTTAAATCATTAATTTTACCGGATAAAAATTTTAAACGACGAGTCACAATTGTTTCAAAATAAAAATTTCCTGCTATGAAAAAGACAAGAGTTTTAATGTTTTTCCTGTTGTTTTTGTTTGTGTGGGTTGAACTGGGTTGTTCAGGAGCCCGCCATTCAAGGAGCGACAGGAGAGCGCATTACCGGAGCGAACAAAATTACGAGGTGGAAATTACCGGCGTTGGTCAGGATGGTACCAAAACCATGAAGATTTGGGGATATGGAAGAAATGTGGAAGATGCTATATTGCAGGCCAAAATGAACGCGGTTGCAGCAGTGATTTTTCGAGGTGTGCCCGGTGGTCATGGGGCGGCTGCTACTCCAGCCATACTGCGTGATCCCAACGCCATAGATAAGCATGCTGATTACTTTGAGAGCTTCTTTGAGCCCGATGGTACATTTCTCAGGTTTTTAAACCTCACCACCGATGGAATGCCCAGTGGGCAGGACAGGCTCAGGATGAACAACCCACGCGGGTACAAAGTGGCCATTTATGCCCAGGTATTGTATGATAATCTGCGCCGCCAGCTTGAAGCTGACGGTATTGCACGCAGACTTGACCATGGGTTTTAATTTACAGTAACTTCGTAAACACCAAAAAATCTTTAACAATGAGAACATTTATTACTGTTATCGTTTTTTCCCTCATCGCATTAAATCTTTTTGGACAGGCTCGCAGACCAACCATTATGGTTGTTCCCAGCGATCAATATTGTATCAGCCGGGGTTATAAAATGGAGTTTGAATCAATGGGCCGCACTCAAACCTTGCCCGATTACAAAGCTGCTATGCAAAACGACGCCGATCTTCGCTTGGTCATTACCAAAATGGGTGAGATTATGGCTGATCGTGGATTTCCCCTGAAAGACCTTGAAATGGAGTTGCGCAACATGGAAAGAGAAGCTGCTGAAACGGCCATGATTGCTTCCTCTTCTGGCGCCCAGGTTGCCGAAACACCTATCGATATTTTGAAAAGAACTGCGCAGGCCGATATTATCCTCGACTTGAGTTTTGATATCCTAAAACAAGGGCCTCACCGTTATATCACATTCAACCTCAGAGGTCTTGACGCCTACACCTCAAAGCAGGTGTCCGGGGCTGCAGGGGCCGGAAAACCCTCCTCGGCGGCTTCACCCGAACTTTTGCTGGAAGAGGCTGTGCTTAGTCATATGGACGGGTTTAATGCCGGCTTGATGCGCCACTTCGATGACATGTTTGCCAATGGGCGTGAAGTTAGTGTTATGGTAAGAGTATGGGAGGACTGGTACGATGGAGATTTGGAAACCTATTATTACTACGATGGAGTGGAAATGGAGCTGCTGGAACATATCGAGGACTGGTTTTTTGACAATACAGTTGAAGGACGTTTTAGCCTGGCTGATGCTTCTCACACCATGATGCGGCTGGAACAGGTGCGTATACCCATGATGACCGTTGATCGCCGGGGGCGTGAAAGGGCTGTTGATACAAGGGGCTTTGTGAGTGATTTAAGACGGCATTTGCGCCAAAACTTCGATATTGATTCAAGAATCTATATGAGAGGACTTGGTGAAGCCTGGCTTATCGTTGGTGAAAGATAATTTACATGAAGCTGTGCAATGCAACTGTTTGTATTTGTATTACATAAAATATTGACTATGAAAAAAGTATTTCTCGGGCTTATCGTCCTGTTTTTAGTTACAGTACATGTACGAGCCCAAAGTAACCTGGGGCAAACCGATGATTTGGGGCGTATTGCTATTGCTGCCCTGGTGCCTGATGAGGCTGGTATTCCCGGCGGTGCGCAAACCATGCTGCAGAGCAAGATGATGCAGGTTGCTACCCGCAATGGGTTGGGTGCCATGGAGGAAAGAACTCAGTTTGCAATGGTTCCCATGGTATCGGTTATTTCCCACGATGTGACGCCCACAGCACCTCCTATGGTTTCCATGAATATAGAGTTGAGCCTTTTTATTGTGGATGCATTAAGCCAGAATATCTTTAGCCAGACAACCCTTCAGCTAAGGGGTGTGGGTAACACAGAAGAGAGAGCCTACTCCCAGGCTTTGAGAAATGTTAACCCCAGCCATGGGCAGTTCAGAGGGTTTGTGGAGACCGGTAAAGAGAAAATTGTAGAGTATTACAACTCCCAGTGCGATGTGATTATCTCTCAATCGGAAGCTCTTGCCGCTCAACAGAAGTATGAAGAAGCGCTTTTCTGGCTTATGTCGGTTCCTGATGTTAGCCGTGATTGTTTTCATACATCCATGGCCCTTACTGCCGACATATACCAGGATTATGCCAACCAAAAGTGTGATGAGCATTTGTCCAAAGCCCGGGCTGCATGGTCGGCCAAAGAGCTGAATGCATTCAGGGAAAATATGGGCGAGATAACCCCCGACATGGATTGCTATGAAGAAGCCCAGGGACTCATGGAAGAGGTAACAGCGCATGTGGAAGCCGAAGGTGCCAGTGCATGGGACTTTAAAATGGAAACCTACCGGGATGATGTGGAAATGGAGAGATTGCGCATTGAAGCAGGCAGAGATGTTGCCAAAAGGTGGGCTTACTGGGGGGCAGCACGCCATTTCGACTGGAGTTGGCTCTATAAAAATTAAATACAAAATACCTTTTAATCACCAATATTATTCACTTAAAACTATCATGACATGAAAAAAACAGAAATGAAAACCCTGATGATGGCATTTACAGTTTTTTTTGCTGTGGCTGTTGTTTTTTCCGGCTGCCGCAGCAAAAAGGATACGCCTGATTACAGTGCTATGGGTACTGAACTGGAAATCCCCTGTAGCGACAATGAATTTTACTCTGACAATACCCACTTCAGGGGAACAGGAATTGGCGAGAGCACTAACCTTGCCTCAGCACGCCGCCAGGCAAGCCTTGATGCCAACGCTGCCCTGGCAACAAGCATCAACAGTACCATTAAATCGGTTACTGAACGCTACACCCAGGATGTTACCATTGGTGATGCCATGGAGTTTAACCAAAACTTTGAAGATATGACCCGCCAGGTGGTTAACCAAACACTCAATAATGTTTCTACCGTTTGCAATCGCACCTTTGAAAACGAAGGTCGTTATTCGGTTTATTTGGCTGTGGAAGTGGACAAAGATGAGTTGCTCAATGACATTAACTCCAGAATCAGCCGTGATGACCGCCTGCGCCTGGACTATGACCGCATGAAGTTTGAAGAAATCTTCAACGAGGAAATGGAAAATCTCCGTGACGAGAGACCATAACCTGCTTTACTAGTGCTACTGTCAGCTCTCACCCAAGGTGCAGAGTTGACAGTTTTTTTTAACCCAAACACTTTTTACATGAAAAATATCTTGTTTGTTTTTTTCGTGTTCTCCCTGCTGGCATGCATGGGGCAATCCCGTGTTGTCGACCAAAGCGGGAGAAAGCCTTCCTGGGTAAACGGCCTTGAGAAAGATTATATTATTGTGGCAGGTACAGGTAATACTGCACAGGATGCCCAGAAGAATGCGCTCAACATGATAAGGGAAAATATTGTGAATGCCGTTGCTCAAAATGTACAAACCACCGCTGAGTTCTCTTCAAGAGAAGAGAGCATCAATAATTCGGTATCCAGCTATTTCCAGAGTTTTGCCACAACCACTACAGCTGCATCCGGGCCTGTTCCCTACCTGCAAGGTGTTACATTGTCGAAAGTAGACGACTATTACTGGGAGAAAATTGAAAATCGTTCCACTGGCAGCACCACCTTTAATTACCATATAAAATATCCTTTTCCTGACTTCGAACTCCAAAAGCTGGCCATGCAGTTCCGCATGCGCGACAGGGAAATGAGCGAACAGCTCGATGAGCTTTATAACGGAGTAGATGAGGTTTCCTCGCTGGAGGATGTTGCCCAAAGCATTGAAGAGCTGCGGGTACTGGCTGATTATTTTGTGGACGCCCGAAAGGATAGGGCCCAAATGGCTATTTCCCGTTATAGGGGTATTTATGAAAATATTGATCTGGTGGAGATCGAAAGCAGCCTGGGTGAATTAAAATATGCCGTGAGACTGGGTGACCGGTTTATTCATACCACACAACGGCCCAGAGTTAGTTCTGACTGTGCCCGTATTACCGGAACATCTGTTGAGCAGGAGTATGTTCAAATCAATTATGATTATCAAAATTGCTGGGAGGATCCTGAAAATCATATCCTTGTACACTACAGGTTTGGCAACACCAATGTGCGTGAGCAATTTTATTTTGATATTACCCGTGAAAAAGTGTCCATTTTTGTCAATGACCCAATACATTTATCTCAGGTTTCGCAAAAGGATGATATGATTGAAACCGTCCGTATAAACCTTACGGTGGTTTCACGCTATGAATTCCCTTTCACCATAGACCGGGTAGTTCTCCAATGGCCGGGACACCCCCCTGTATCGGCAGAAAATATTGGCGAAAGTTTCTCAGGTGAAGGTAATCACTCCATAAGTCTTGAAGTCAGCCAGCCTATGGACCTGGAAAAAACCACATCTTCCAACAGAAGAGTCTCCATGTTGTCGGGGTATATTAACTACAGATCTGATGTGACCGGGGAAACCAAGACCTACCGCATGCACAACCAGGCATATACAACAGACTGGTGAAGTCGGAAAAATAAAATATTTATACTCTCAATGATTTTAAACAAATGCCCGGTAATGTGCCGGGCATTTGTTTTTGGATTAATTTTTTTAACTGCATCGGAAATGTAAGATAGGATTAAAATTTCACCATCTTTTGGATGGTGTACCCCAGGGTGTAAATGAATAATATAAAAACCGGGAACATAGCAAACAGCCCAGCTGTGAATCCTGCACGGGTGAAAGCCAGCCAGAAAATTAACAGGGCAATAAGAATATATACAACGGTGAGGTTGGTTTTTAATCTTTTTACCCTTGCTGCCAAACCCGGGTATTCCTGGCCGCAAAAATCACATTCCAATTCATCGGGGGTGCGAAGGGCCAGCTCACTTAAATTGGTAAGCTCATTGCCACAGTTGATACAGTCGATATATTTAGAAAAGGGATTCATGGAGCTATAATTGGAATTTTAAAACAATATACCAATGCTAAGCTCAAGGTAGTTTGCCCTGGCTTGCTGGTCTTTGTTTCCTTGGTAATCTTTGCCTGTGAGAATGTTGGTAAAGCCATTATTGAAAGTGATACCGCCAACAAGAGCAGTTGTGCCCCCAAGAGAATGTTCAAGGCCCAGCCCCAGGATCATGGAAATTCTGAACAAAGGGATATCACCTGCAATATCAATATCTTCTATCGTGTGCCTTGAACCTTCTGCTGCAGGCTGGTATCTGTCATCACCTTTGGATCTAAGGTTCACTGATCCTCCAAAGCCAAAAACCGCAAAGTACGTATTATAGCCAATTTCGCGGGTTTTCATTTTAAGGGTCAGCGGGATTTCCATGTTTTGAAGACGGTAAGTTCGCTCTTTGCTTTGGTAGGTTGTACCCTGGAATGTCGTGTCACTGACCGGGTAACTTAATTTGCCTCCGAAATAGGTGATATTGATGCCTGTGGCAAAACTGTATTGCTCTGCCAGGATAAACTCCGACAGTAACCCATAGGAAAATCCCAGTCGTAATCCTTCTGAGGTATATTCATCGTGTTCCGGTTTAAACCATGCCAGGGAGGGTGAAGCGGTTAAACCCAGCCTGAAACTCTGGGCTTTTGAAGGATGGCTTGCAGTGAGTGCCAGGAATATGATAACAAAAGCAAATGCAATTTTTTTCATAATTTTGAGTTTTAAAACACGTTGCAATAATACTTATAAAATTTGGATTTTAAAATACCAAGACAGCTTCATTCCATTTGTTTTCAACGCTTGTGGATAAAAAATCTTGTTTTAATGTAAAAAAATTATGCGATCGTTAACTGCAGCAGTACTTATTTTGATTATTCTTTTTTTGGGGGGGTGTAAACGCAAAAGCCCCTGGGATGTAAATATCTCTTCTGTGGAAGTGACACCGGTTGAGGTAAAACGATATGAAAAGGTGCTTTTTGAAATTGACCCTGGTAACTTACGCCAGGAGATTGACCCGTATATTGATGACTATAATCTTTTCCTTGGTGAAGAAATCAATACACCTATGGGACAGCAGCAGCTTTACGATTATATTACTGATCCTATGATTAGAGATCTCTATGATGACACACAGCAGGTGTGGAGCGATATCGATGAGCTTGAAGAGGATTTGACCCTGGCTTTAAGATATCTCAAATATCATTTTCCTCAGTACCCTAAACCGGTTTTTTATTCTTACATCTCCGGTCTTGATTTTGAGCACCCTGTTAAATATTTTGAAGGCAACCTAATTGTAGGCCTGGATATGTTTTTGGGAAGAGATTATGAGAACTATGAAAAGGTGGGGGTGCCTGCTTTTAAAAGAACTCGCTTTGTTCCTGATGCTGCATCAGTAGAGATAATACGGGAGTATGGACAAGTGCTCCAACAAAATTACCCCATGGCTCCGGAAACCTTGCTCGATTTTATGGTAGAAGAAGGGAAACTGCTTTATTTTATGGATAGTATGTTTCCCGATCTGCCCGATTCGTTGAAAATTTCCTACACTACCAGGCAAATCAACTGGGCGCAGCAAAATGAAGGACACTCCTGGTCTTTTTATGTAAACAATGAACTCCTTTATGATACGGAGCGTCAAATGATTCAAAAACTAACAGGTACAGGTCCTTTTACCGCTCCTTTTGGTAATGAATCTGCACCACGAATGGCCGTTTATAACGGTTGGCAGATTGTGCGAAGCTTTATGGAACGAAACGATGACGTAAGCCTGGAGGAGTTGTTTGGCATGACCGATTCACGAGAGATATTATCCCAATCACGATACCGTCCGTGAAAAACTATTGTTGGTTAGCGCTGAACCTGATTGTTGTATTGGTTGATGAAGGCTAAAATATCATCACGTCCTCTCTTGGTTTCTGAAGAACTGATAAAGATATCCGGAAGAGGCTCCCATTGCTTTGCAAGTTCTTTTTTGTAGGCAGATAAGGATGCTTCAAGTTTTGATGCACCCAGTTTATCTGCTTTGGTGAATATGATGGCAAAAGGCAGACCCTGCTCTCCAAACCATTGTAAAGTCTCCAAATCATTTTTCAGGGGTTCGTGACGGCTATCGATGAGAAAAAAAGAGCAGACAAGGTTTTCCCTATTGATGAGATAGTTTTTGATCATCTTTTCCCACCCTTGCTTGATTTTTTTTGAAACCTTGGCAAAACCAAAGCCAGGCAAGTCAGCAAGGTACCAGCTTTGGTTGATAAGAAAGTGATTGATAAGCTGGGTTTTGCCCGGTGAAGAGGATGTTTTGGCAAGTTTCCCATAACCAGTGAGCATATTGATCAACGAGGATTTTCCAACATTGGAACGCCCCATAAAAGCATACTCCGGATAGTTTCCCGGAGGGCAATCTTTGTAATGGGTTGAGCTTGTGACAAACTCAGCACGGGTCACTTTCATCATCCAGGGTATGGTTTGCAGGTGTTAATGGGTTTACTGTTTGTTTTTCAGATAGGTGTTAATGTGCCGGTTCTTTTTACTTTCGTAAATATCTTCAATTTTAATAAGAATCCCGGTTTCCTCAACACCTCCAAATTCTTCATTCCATGCCGTTCCAAAGGTTCTCATAGTGGGGCTGATAACCATATAAGAGTTCACCAGGGGCGGGATATTTTCTCCAAGCTCCCTTACCTTCTGGAATAAGATTTTGTGATTTTCTTCAAAAGTATCTCCCGTAAAAATGCCTTCAAAGGCTTTAACATCTGTTTTGTAGGTGAGTGGCTCTTTAGGATAGGTTAGCTTATCTTTATCGGGAAAGAATTTATGCATAAAATAAAGAATCATATCGCGGGCTACCGGGTTGAAGTGATCGTACATGGTAACTTTTCCGAAGAAGTACTTAATTTCCGGATGGTCAATTACCAGCGCACCTAATCCATCCCACAGATTGTCAAGCGAAAAGAGCCCTCTTCTGCTCTCTCTTGAAGGCTGGTATTTGGGCTGTACAAATGAGCGTCCCAGCTCGATAGTAAACGGCAGGTAATCCTTGATAAATTTATCTGAATATACCATCAATCCTGATGTGGCAAGCTTAGGCTGGCCATCGTCGTATGTGCTCACCTCATGCCCTAAAATGTATCGGTAACCTCCCACGATTTCCTTCTCTACCGCATCCCACACAATAAGTTGCTTGTAAGGAACTTCGCCTGTGTCAAAATCATCAATGTCTGCTGCTTTGCCAGTACCACCGCCAGCAGTGCGGAAGGAAAGCTCCCTGAGGCGTCCCACCTCCAACATTACATTGGGTGAAGTATGGTGTGTTATTATATGAATCTCATTGTTGCCATTATTGGTATTGCGTAAAAATGTATCACTGGTAAGTTCCTTTTGCAATAAATTACGATCTACCGGCTGTATGATTTCTTCTTGCATAGTCCCGTTTATAGTTTTGAATATGTATTAAAATAAGTAGGCCCTTGAATACCGGGGCCTGAAATCATGGCTGTTAATTTGTTGTGTCTGAAACCTTACTTGTCTATTTTGGCATTTAAATTATATATCATGCTCTTTCCCCATCTCATATACCTTGGATTTCACCCACCTGGCCCACTGATCAAAGGTTTTTGACCGTGTAAAAAGGGTATAGGGAATAGGCTTGCCAAAAATAATTTTTATTTTTTTATCTGTCTGCTTGAACATTTCATCCGGCAAATACAACATCTCCAAATTGGCTTTTATGCCCAACCTCTTGCGCCAACGGGCAAGATTGTAGAAAAAGTTGGAGTTTCTTCCCTCAATATATACGGGGATGATGTCTCTTTTATGCTTTATGCTTTTGGAGATAAAACTTTTTTTCCAGTCCAAATCCCTGATGATCCCCTTTTTTTGCTTCCTGGAAACCATCCCTGCAGGAAAGATCAACACCAGCTCATCCGACTTATAAACCTCTTCAATAATGGCTACACTTTCCGAGGTGTTCCTGCCATGCTTATTTACAGGTACAAACAGGGGTTGCAGGTTTTTTAACTCCAGCAGTATGTCATTAACAATAAAGTTAATATCCTGCCTTTTCTTTCCGACAACATGCATCAGGGCCATTCCGTCTAAACCACCCAGCGGGTGATTGGATGCAATGATATAGCGGCCATCGGCCGGAAGGTTTTCCAACCCCTCCACCTGGATGTCTGCCGTAAAATAGTCGTTCAGGATGGCGTCTATAAAATCAAGACCCATCTTGTCTGAATACTTGTTTAATGCTTCATTGATCGTATCCTGGTGGATGGTTCTTTTTAGATACCCGATGAAAAAGCCGGGAATGAGAGAATGGAGTTTGCCTCCTTTCTTCTTGAAAACCTGATCAATATCTATGATATTTTTATCTGCAGAGTTGCCCTGTTGCAACTCTTTATCATTATTAGTCATGCTATATATCTCTTTTCTGCCTTGGCAAACAAATTTAAGGATTATTTTTTAACTGATGCCCCCTTTTTGAGCCATTCTGCGGATAGCTTTAAAGGCTTTGTGGCAAACGACCCACTAATTAGCTGGGCTGCAAATGGTCTGGATTTCGTTTCTGGGCCTGCGCAAGTTGTCTGTATTCTCCGGAAGAATTGCTTGCTTTCCGGCGTAAAGCATTGCAAGGGAAGGATCTTATCACATGGGTTGATCCTTTAACCTTATACCCTTTCCCGGGCGAAATACTCATGCGATGTTCCTGTTTGAAGTCATACAATGATGTACAATCTTCCATCCTGGATCCCCGGAGTGATAAAAGCCTGGTAGAGTCGGTTTTTATTAGAATAAGAGCAACTTAAATGAAGGTTAAAGTAGTTTGTCGCCAGGGAGTTATGGCGGTATGATGCCATAGCTTGCCTGTCGGGTGTATTTAATTAACATGTATTCAGCGTGTTGTGTGTGTTTGTCGGCTTAAAACAGCAGATAACCCAAAAAAAGTTATCAACAATGTGGGGGAAAGTGGTAAAATGTGGTAAAAAACTGCTTATATTTACACTTTCAAACTGTACAGTGTAAAAAAATATGGCAAACCTATTCGGCGAATTTGTATGTAAGCTCGATGCCAAAGGCAGATTTATGTTGCCTGCAGGCCTGAAGAAGCAGCTGGCTTCTGAGGACCAGGAGCAATTCGTCGTGAATCGGGGGTTTGAGAAAAATCTGACATTGTATCCCGAAAGTGAATGGCAGAAAATCACCCGTGAGATCAATTCGCTGAATCTTTACAACAAGAAAAATCGTGAATTTGTAAGGTATTTTTACCGCGGTGCTTCTGAGCTTCAATGTGATTCTGCCAGCCGTTTGCTATTACCCAAAACTCTGCTGGATTATGCCAGCTTAAACAAAGAAATTGTGTTGTTTGCTTTTGGAAACCGTATTGAAATATGGTCGAAGGAGCAGTACGAAAACACCATGAGTGTTGAGCCTGAGGACTTCTCTGATTTAGCAGAGGAGGTGATGGGCCGCATCAATAATAACGCAGCAAACCAGGAGTAAGTCATGTACCACAAACCCGTATTGTTGAAATCATCAGTTGATGGCCTGAATATACATTCAGGTGGTGTTTATGTGGATGCAACCCACGGTGGTGGCGGGCATTCCCGCCTTATCCTGGAACGGCTTTCATCCGGTCGACTCATTGCATTTGACCAGGATTCTGATGTGCGTAGAAATGTGATTGATGATAAGAGAATGGTTTTCATAGGGGAAAACTTCAGATATATGAAGAACTTCCTGAAGCTTTACAAGGCATTGCCTGTGGATGGAGTGCTGGCCGACCTGGGTGTTTCATCCTGGCAGATCGACCGCCCTGAGAGAGGGTTCTCCACAAGGCATCAGGGACCCCTGGATATGCGGATGGATAAAGAGGGTGAAAGAAGTGCCGCTGATGTCATCAATTCCTTTGATATAAAAAAACTTGCCAATGTCTTCAGGCTTTATGGAGAGGTTAAGGGAGCACATAAAATGGCCGACGAAATCGTTTTTCAAAGAAAAAGCAAAAGAATTGAGCGAACCGATGAACTGTTAAACATCCTGCAAAAATTTGCCCCCAGGGGGAAAGAGAATAAATTTTATGCGCAAATATTCCAGGCCTTGCGCATTGAAGTTAATAATGAGATGGAGGTGCTTCGTGAGTTTTTAACACAATGTGCGGAGGTCATCAAGCCCCAGGGTAGAATGGTTATTATATCCTACCACTCACTGGAAGACCGGCTGGTGAAAAATTTTATCAAAGCTGGCAATTTTCACGGGGAGCAGCAAAAGGATTTCTTTGGAAATGTGCTTGCTCCTTTTAAACCGGTAGGAAAGCTGATTGTTCCCGACAAAGAGGAACAGGAGGAAAATCCAAGATCAAGGAGTGCGAAATTAAGAATTGCAGAAAAAACCAGTTAGCCATGGCAGAAAATACCTTTAAAGAAGCTGTACATCAAACCGGTGAAAAGAAGCGGGAGCCAGGCAAAGTCAATGGCATTTTCCGCACTTTGCTGGATGGTAGTTTTTTGACCTTCGACAAATCACCGGGCTTGCTTCCGCTTTTGTTGTTTTTGTCATCCATAGCTATATTGCTTATTGCTAACAATTTTTATGCGGAACGTAAAGTGCGGGAAATTGAAAACCTGCGTAGTGAAGTTACTGAGTTGCGTACCATTTATATATCAAACAAAGCCGAACTGATGTATTTAAGCAATCAGTCAGAAATTGCAAAGAGGCTGGATGATAAGGGGTTTGTTGAGTCTACTGTGCCCCCGAGGATACTCAGGGAACAGCAGGAAAGAAGAAGTTTCTTACTCAGAATATTTCGTACAAAACAGTAAGACTATATAATATCTAAGAAACAGAACTACACAAGTGGATAATAAAAAAGGTGACATATTATGGAGGATTTACCTGGTTTACTTTTTAACAGTAAGCTTTGGACTTGTTATCCTTTTAAAGGTGTTGTATGTCCAATTTGGGGAGGGTGAGAAATGGCGTGATAAAGCGCGTACCTCTACCATGCGTTACGCAAGCATAGATGCAGTAAGAGGAGATATACTGGCCGACGATGGGAGATTGCTTGCCACCAGTGTGCCCATATATGAGATTCGCATGGATTTGAACCGCTCTGTGGTGAGTGATGAAGTCTTTTTCAGTAAGATTGACTCTTTGGCTTTTCGGCTTTCGCGATTGTTTCGCGATCGTTCACAGGCTCAATATAAAAATGCATTGATGCAGGCCAGGCGAAACCAGGAGAGATATTACCTGGTAAAAAGGAATGTAACCTATAATCAGCTGACAGAGTTGCGTGATTTCCCCATATTCCGCCTGGGTCGCTTTCGTGGCGGGTTGATTGTGGAAGAGCGTAACCGCCGTGAAACACCCTTTAAATCGCTTGCCGCAAGGACCATTGGGTATGAAAGAGAAGGAGTTTATGTAGGTCTTGAGGGCGCCTATCGCCAATACCTGGAAGGGGTGCAGGGTAAACGGCTTATGCAAAGAATTAGTGGCGGAAACTGGATGCCCGTTAACGATGAAAACGAAATCAGGTCTCAGAATGGGAAAGACATTATCACCACCCTCAGTATCAACATGCAGGATATTACAGAATCTGCCTTGAAAAAACAGTTGGAGAAGTTCTCTGCTGAGCATGGAACAGCTGTTGTGATGGAAGTAGAAACAGGGAAGGTGAAAGCCATTTCCAATCTGACACGCACAGAATCAGGGATATATGAAGAAACATTCAATTTTGCTGTGGGCGAAAGTGCCGAGCCTGGCTCTACTTTTAAGCTTGCCAGTATTATCTCATTGCTGGAGGATGGGGTGGTTACTCCTGAAGATTATGTTAATACAGGCGACGGGAGTATTCGTTTTGCCGATCGCATCATGAGAGACGCCCGTGAAGGTGGCTTTGGGACTATAACCATGACGGAAGCTTTTGCCCTGTCTTCCAACGTTGCTGTTTCTAAAAAGGTGAATGAGGCTTATGAAAACAATCCCCACAAATTTATTAATAATTTGAAGGCTATGGGGCTTGATAAGCCGTTGGGTCTTGAGATTCGTGGTGAGGGTAAACCTTATATCCCGGATCCTGAAAGTAGCAGCTGGTCAGGGGTGAGTTTGCCATGGATGTCAATTGGATATGAGGTATCTCTTACGCCTCTTCAAATTCTTACTTTTTACAATGCCATCGCCAACAATGGAAGGGTCATGAAGCCCATGTTTGTGGAGGAGGTTAGACAAACCGGCAGGATTTTAAAACGCTTCAGCCCACAGGTTTTAAATCACTCCATTGCTTCCGGTAAAACCCTCCAGGCAGTAAGGCATATGCTTGAGCAGGCGGTTGAAAACGGTACAGCTTCAGGTATTCACTCTGATGTTTACTCCATTGCTGGAAAAACTGGCACAGCCCAGGTTGCCAGTTTGGGAAGGTATCGCTCTGAACAGGGCGTTGTGTACAGGGCTTCTTTTGCAGGTTATTTTCCAGCTGACAACCCTGCTTACTCGATGATTGTTATGGTGCATAACCCCAGGGGTTGGATTTTTACCGGTAGCCAGGTGGCAGCCCCGGTATTCAGAGAAATTGCCGATAAAATTTACGCCACCCAGGTTGATGTCCAGGATCATGTGCTTGAGGCCCCAACTCTGGCATCTCTGCCCAGGATTTCTGGTGGAAGGTTTAGCCAGCTCAGGGATATTTATTCCATTTTTGAATGTTCGCTGATTCCTGAACACAAAAACCTGGACTGGGCTGATGCAAAAATGGCTGGCAATGATACCATTTGGGCCCATGAAAAGGAAATGATAGAAAACCTTGTTCCTGATGTAACAGGGATGAGTCTGGGAGATGCTCTTTATCTATTGGAAAATGCCGGCCTGAGTGTTCGTTTTACCGGAAGGGGTGTAGTGACAAGGCAAAGCATCCGGCCAGGAGTAAGAGTCGTTAAAGGAAGAGAAATATTAATACAGCTTTCATAAATTGATAGAATTGAAATTATTAAGCGACATATTATATAAGTGCGATCTTCAGGAGATTGAAGGGTCTACTGATATTTTTGTTGGGCAAATTACGATGGACTCAAGACAGGTGGAGGCCGGTTCAATGTTTATTGCCATTCCCGGGTTAAATGTGGATGGTCATCAGTTTATCCCAAAGGCTTTGGAGTCCGGTGCGGTGGCTGTTCTTTGCCGGGAGCTGCCAGAAAAGAGGAGCCCCGGTGTTACTTTTATCAGGGTGGCTGATACGGCTGTGGCTATGGGAATTGTGGCTGCCAATTTTTATGGCAACCCATCCGAAAAAATGAATATTGTAGGAGTTACAGGGACCAATGGAAAAACAACCATTGCCACTTTATTGCATGGGTTGTTTCAGTCTCTGGGTGAAAAAAGCGGGTTAATTTCAACCATTTCCAATAAAATCGGGGAACAGTTATCCCTCTCGGCTTATACCACCCCCGACGCTATCGCACTGAACGAATTGTTTGCCAAAATGGTCACTGAAGGCTGTACCCATTGTTTTATGGAGGTAAGTTCTCATGCACTGCACCAGAAGAGGGTTGAGGGGGTAAACTTCAAAGGTGCTGTTTTTACCAATATCACTCATGATCACCTGGATTATCACAAAACATTCAGTGAATACCTGAAGGTTAAAAAGAAATTCTTTGATGCCCTTGGAAAGGACGCTTTTGCCTTGGTTAATAATGATGATAAGAATGGCCGTGTTATGTTGCAAAACACACTCGCCACACAATATTCTTATGCCTTGAAAAGTTCGGCAGATTATAAGGGCAAGGTTCTGGAAAACCTTCTTTCCGGGCTGGTTATGCAAATTGATAATAAAGATGTGTGGTGTAAACTTACAGGTGAGTTTAATGCCAGCAACATCATGGCCGTATATAGTAGCGCCAGGCTCCTTGGAGCTGAAAGTGATCCTGTGCTGCAGGCGATAAGTACGCTGGAGCCAGTGGAGGGTCGGTTTGACTATTTTATTAGCTCCCATCATGTAACAGGTATCGTTGATTATGCGCATACCCCCGATGCTCTTGAAAATGTGCTTACAACCATAAAGCGTTTGCGTAAGGGAACGGAGCAGCTTATTACTGTGGTGGGTTGTGGGGGAAACCGTGATGCTGAGAAACGTCCTGAAATGGCTTCCATTGCGGCTTCCTTTAGTGAAAAAGTTGTTTTTACCAGTGATAACCCCCGAAATGAAGACCCACAATCTATCATTGACGATATGAAAGCAGGTCTCGATCCCGTAAAGAAAAAGAAGGTGCTTGAAATTATTAACCGGAAAGAAGCCATAAAAACAGCTGCCGCTCTGGCCAGTGAAGGAGATATTGTTCTGGTGGCAGGTAAAGGACATGAGAAATACCAGGAAATTGAGGGCGTAAAAATCCCTTTTGACGATAAGTTGATCCTTAAAGAGGCTTTGGGCTAAAATATATACTATTATGTTGTATCATTTATTCGCATATCTGGACAGTAATTTTGATATACCGGGAGCAGGGTTGTTTCAGTATATCTCTTTCAGGGCGGCCATGGCCATCATTGTCTCACTGTTTATTTCCATGATTTTTGGTAAAAAAATTATCCATTATTTGCAGAAAAAGCAGGTGGGAGAATCGGTGAGAAATCTTGGGCTGGAAGGGCAAATGCAAAAGCAGGGCACACCCACTATGGGTGGTGTTATCATAATTGCTTCTGTGGTTATTCCAGGGTTGTTGTTTGCGCGTCTTGATAACATCTATATCCTTTTACTCCTGTTTTCAACACTTTGGCTTGGAGCCATAGGCTTCCTGGATGACTATATTAAAGTTTTCAGAAAAGATAAGAAAGGATTGCACGGAAAATTCAAAATTTTGGGACAGGTTGGACTCGGCATTATTGTGGGAAGCATTTTGTATTTCAGTGATTCGGTTGTGATACGAGAAAAGGTAGTGCCCGACTACCAGTATGTTACATCTGATGAGTTACTTGAAATTGACGGCATGCACAAATCTCCCGATGAGGCAGTGTTGGAGACTTCCAAGTCGACAAAAACCACGATCCCTTTCTTTAAGGATAATGAGTTTGATTACTCGATTTTGTTGCGATGGATGGGCGATGGATACGAGAGGTGGACATTCCTGATTTTTATACCCATTGTTATTTTGATTATAACAGCCGTATCCAATGGTGCCAATATGACGGATGGCCTGGATGGTTTGGCCACCGGCACCTCAGCCATTATTGGAGTGGCGCTGGGGGTGCTGGCTTATGTATCGGGTAATGTTATTTTTTCGGATTATCTCAATATTATGTACATCCCCAATACCGGGGAAATGGTAATTTTTATTGCTGCCTTTGTGGGGGCCTGTATAGGGTTTATGTGGTATAATTCCTACCCCGCACAGGTGTTTATGGGCGATACGGGAAGCTTATCACTGGGTGGAATCATTGCGGTTTTTGCCATTATTATCCGTAAGGAATTGCTCATTCCCATTATGTGTGGGATATTTTTCATGGAGAGCCTTTCGGTGGTTATGCAGGTGACCTGGTTTAAGTTAACCCGTTGGCGCTTTGGTGAGGGGCGGAGGATATTCAAAATGGCTCCCTTGCACCACCACTATCAGTTACTGGGCTACCACGAAGCAAAAATTGTGCAGCGGTTTTTGATTGTGGGTATTGTTTTGGCCGTGATATCTATCCTAACCCTGAAAGTGAGGTAGGGATGAGTGGCAGCTTTGACATAGCTATTTTGGGTGCAGGAGAAAGCGGGACCGGTGCAGCGGTGCTGGCAAAACAAAAAGGACTCCGGGTATGGGTGTCAGATAAAGGAATAATTAGTGATAAATATAAAAACGTTCTTAATCTTCATGGAATTCCCTGGGAGGAACAAAAGCATACTACAGAACGGATAATGTCGGTGGGTGAAATTATCAAAAGCCCCGGTATTCCCGATACGGTTGAATTGGTGCAAAGGGCCCGGCAAAAAGAAATTCCCGTGATTTCGGAAATCGAATTTGCCGCCAGATATACCAATGCCACCAAAATAGGCATTACCGGGAGCAATGGAAAAACCACCACTGCCATGCTTACCTACCACATCATGAAAAAGGCAGGTCTTAATGTTGGACTGGCCGGCAACGTGGGACAAAGTTTTGCATGGCAGGTAGCAGAAGAGGATTTCGATTATTATGTGTTGGAGATTTCCAGTTTTCAGCTGGATGGAATGTTTGATTTTAAAGCCGAAATCGCTGTTTTGCTCAATATCACCCCCGACCATCTGGATCGATATGACCAACAGTTTGAAAAGTATGTGGATTCCAAATTTAGAATTACACGAAACCAGTCGTCAGTAGATTATTTTATTTATCTACAGGATGATGAAGTAATTCGTAAGAATCTGGAAAGAAGTGTTATTTCTTCCCGGCAGATTCCTTTTACCGTTTCCGCCGATGATCGGTGCGGAGCTTATTTAATAAATGAAAATACATTGGTAATCAATATAAACGGAGAAATACTTGAAATGGATATTAAAGATTTAGCATTAACAGGCAGGCAAAACATATACAATACCATGGCTTCCGGCATAACATCCAGGTTGCTGGATATTCGAAAGGAAGTTATCAAGCAGAGCCTGACGGAGTTTGAGAATATTGAACATCGTCTTGAGCATGTTGCGGTGGTCAGAGGTATTGAGTTTATCAACGACAGTAAAGCCACCAATATCAACTCTACCTGGTACGCACTGGAGAGTATGAATAAGCCGATTGTATGGATTGTAGGAGGTATTGATAAGGGTAACGACTATGACTCTTTGAAGGAGCTGGTCCGGCAAAAAGTAAAAGCCATTATTTGCCTGGGAAAAGACAACCAGCGTATTCTTGAAGCATTTAGCTCTGTGGTTCCCAATATTATTGAAACCTCTGGTGCTGCTGATGCCGTTAAGTCAGCATATTATCTGGGTCAGGATGGGGATGTGGTACTGCTATCACCGGCTTGTGCCAGTTTCGATTTGTTTGATGATTTTGAAGACCGCGGTAACCAATTTAAAAAAGAGGTTTTTGATTTGTAAAAGCCACAGGGGCTTTTCCCCGTTTGGTTTGAATAATTGTTTGGAGTAATTGTATTAAAACCCCTGAATATGAAGGCCATTCTTGGTAAATTAGAAGGAGATAAGGTAATATGGTTTGTGGTGGCATTTTTGTCACTGTTTTCCATCCTGGCTGTTTACAGCTCAACCGGGACGTTGGCCTATCGGTTTAGGGCCGGCAATACTGAGTACTACCTTATCAAACATTTTGTGATCCTGGTGATGGGGCTGGTGTTGATGTTTGCATCTCACAAAATCAAATACACCTACTATTCGCGCCTTTCGCAGCTTGCCTTGATTGTGGCCATTCCTCTTTTGGTGGTTACCTTGTTTATGGGTACCAATATCAATGAAGCCAACCGTTGGCTTACTCTGCCGGTGATTAATGTTACTTTTCAGAGCTCCGATTTTGCCAAGCTGGCGCTTATTATGTACCTGGCGCGCATGCTTACCAAAAAGCAGGATAATATTAAAGATTTCAAGTCTTCCTTTTTACCGGTGGTTTTACCTGTTATCGTGGTATGTGGACTGATTTTGCCTGCCAATCTTTCAACGGCCATCATATTGTTTTCCACCTCGGTTGTGTTGATGTTTATTGGCAGGGTGCGGATACGTTATATCCTGGCCATGATAGGTGTGGGCGTTGTTTTGCTGTCTGTTTTCCTGGCGGTGTTGATGCACTCACCCGATACGGGCCGCTATCATACCTGGAAAAATCGGATTGACAGGTTTATGGATCGGGAAAACGCTGATACTTACCAGGTAGACCAGGCCAAGATTGCTATCGCAACGGGAGGGATAACCGGAAAAATGCCCGGCAACTCTATTCAAAGAAATTTTTTGCCCCAGGCTTTCTCTGACTTCATTTATGCCATTATTGTAGAGGAATACGGGTTGATCGGTGGGTTCATTGTTTTGATGTTGTTTCTTATATTGTTATTCCGTGGTGTCCGTATCGCCCACCGAAGTCCTGGAACATTCGGGGCTTTCCTGGCGGCGGGTCTTACTTTTAGCCTTGTTTTCCAGGCATTGATCAATATCGCCGTTACCGTTGATCTGATACCTGTTACGGGTCAGCCCTTGCCACTTGTTAGTATGGGAGGAACATCACTTTGGTTTACCAGTTTGGCTATAGGCATTATTCTTAGTGTGAGCCGTAAGATAGAAGAACTGAAAAAACAGGAAGGGGGTGAGCATGTCGCAGCAACCTAACTTGAAAATTATTATTGCCGGAGGAGGTACCGGGGGGCATGTTTTTCCTGCCCTGGCTATTGCCCATGCCATCAAGGAGCTACGCTCCTATGCCCAGATTCTTTTTGTGGGGGCAAAGGGTAAAATGGAAATGGAAAAGGTGCCTGCTGCTGGTTACCACATTTTGGGGTTGAATATATCGGGACTGCACAGAAGATTTACCTGGAAGAACTTTTTGGTTCCTTTTAAACTGTGTGATAGCATGGTGAGATCCAGAAACATTGTAAAAAGGTTTCGTCCCCACCTGGTTATTGGTGTTGGAGGTTATGCCAGTGGTCCTGTCATGAGGGCTGCCGCCAAAATGGGTATACCTACACTCATCCAGGAGCAAAATTCCTATGCGGGCATAACCAATAAACTGCTGGCCAAAAGAGCATCTAAGATTTGTGTTGCCTATGAAGGCATGGAGCAGTTTTTTGCGAAAGAGAAAATATTTCTGACCGGAAACCCCGTTAGAAAGGATATTTTGGAGGGCCGGGATAACAAGGAGGAAGCCCTTAAGTTCTTTGATTTGAAGCACGGCAAAAAAGTTGTTCTGGTGGTGGGCGGAAGTTTGGGCGCCTACTCCATCAATGAGGCGGTTCGTCAAAGCCTGGATCTTCTGATGGAGAAAGAGATCCAGCTGATTTGGCAAACGGGCAGGCACTACCAGGTTCCCGATGAGGTATTAAGTAAATTCAGCGGTAGTGGTATTCAGGTGATGCCTTTTATCGACCGGATGGATTTGGCATATGCCGCCAGTGATCTGGTGGTGTCAAGGGCCGGGGCTATTGCCGTCAGTGAAATTTGTGCTTTACAAAAGCCTTCTGTTTTGGTGCCTTCACCCAATGTGGCGGAAGACCACCAGACCAAAAATGCCATGGCATTGGTCAATCTTCATGCTGCTGTTTTGGTGCCCGATAACCAGGCTGCCGAGAAGCTGGGGCAGGAGGTTGTGGACCTGGTTTTCGACAACAATCGTATATATAAATTACAGGAGAATATTACAAGAATGGCTTATCGTGATGCGGCAAAAAATATTGCCAATGTTGCTTTAAGTCTTGTTAAATAAAAATATTTAATGGATATTGGTAAGTTACATAATGTTTGTTTTTTAGGCATCGGAGGCATTGGTATGAGTGCCCTGGCCAGGTATTTTCACTGGATCGGAAAATCTGTGTCGGGTTACGACCGTGTATCTACGTCTCTAACCCGTGAGCTTGAAAAGGAGGGGATGATGATAACTTACCAGGATAATGTGAAGAATTTTTCCACCGAACCTGACCTGGTGGTTTATACACCCGCTGTCCCTGATGATTTGAAATTGCTTGTCCACTATCGTCAGCTTGGCGTACCTGTGCTTAAACGTGCAGAAGTTTTGGGGCTGATAACCCGCAATGTGCGTTCTGTTGCCGTTGCAGGCTCTCATGGAAAAACCACTGTTGTCACTATGTTGGCACATATATTCCAAACCGCAGGTTTTGAATTTTCGGCCTTTATGGGGGGGATCAGCAGTAATTACCAAACAAATTTCCTGGGGTCAAAGGATCCGGGCTGGGTGATTGTTGAGGCGGATGAATATGATCGGTCCTTTTTACATTTACAGCCCCACATGGCTGTTATAACATCTATGGATGCCGATCATCTTGATGTGTACGCTACCCGGGAAAAAATGGAAGATGCATTCCGTTTGTTTGCCGGCCTGGTTAACAAAGGGGGGATGCTGCTCACCCATAAATCCCTGGATGGATTGAGCGGGCTTCATCCACGCCAGGTGTGCTATGGTCTTGAATCGGATGAAGAGATTACTTTCAGAAACATCCGGCTGGAGGAAGGCAAGTACAGCCTTGAGCTTTATTGTGCTGAAGGGATATTTGAGGCAGTGTTTCATGCACCCGGCCGGCACAATCTTGCCAACGCCCTTGCTGCATCCATCATTGCTTTGAAAGCAGGTGTAAAGCCGGAAGCTGTAGTAAAAGCTTTGGCTACCTATAAAGGTGTTCGCAGAAGGTTTGAAATTCATGTTCAGAATGATAAGATGGTATATGTGGATGATTATGCGCATCATCCCAATGAGATTGAAGCATGTGCTCAGGCTGCAAGGGAGTTCTTCCCCGGCAGGAAAATCACATGTATCTTTCAGCCTCATTTGTACAGTCGTACACGCGACTTTGCCCGGGCGTTTGCGGAGGCGCTCGACAAGTTTGATCAGATTGTGATAACAGAAATTTACCCTGCCCGCGAGCAGCCCATTCCAGGGGTTAGTAGCCAGCTCATTGCTGAGCAAATGCAAAACGAAAACAAACAACTGTTGGCCAGGGAACAAGTATTGTCCTTTGTTGAAAAAAATAGCTTTGAGGTGCTTATAACTATGGGCGCCGGTGATATTGACCATTTTGTAGCACCCATCAAGCAAATCCTTGAAAAATGATAAAGAGAATTGCCGCCATATTGCTTTATGTTAGTTTGCCTGCATTGTTTTTTGTGCTGCTTGGCTTTGCTGTGGAAAATAATAAGTTAAAGGAGTGTAAAAGTCTGCGGGTAAATATTCAACAAATGAATGATGTCTCTTTTATTGATTCGGCCATGGTTGTTAAACGGGTGGTTGAAGTGATGGGCCCCCTTGAGGGAAAAAAGATAAACACGGTAGGTTTGGACCGGATACAGGATCTGGTGAATAACATGCACTATGTTGAAGAAAGTGCAGTATACCGGACCATTGACGGACATGTCACCATCAATATCAAACAACGCAATCCCGTTGCCCGGGTTGTGAATGTATACAATGAGCCTTACTATATTGATGACCGGGGTATGCTTATGCAAACCAGCGATCGTTACTCGGCTCATGTGATGGTAGTTACAGGGCATCTGAGGACGAGGTATGCCCATCTTACGCAGGTTCCTGACGGGATGGGTGAAGACAAACTGAGCAGGGATGAGAAAACTTTGAAAGAACTCTATGCCCTAATCCGGTACATAAACAACGACCGGTTTTTAAGGGCCTGGTTCGACCATATATACGTAACTCCTTCGGGAGAGTTTGAGCTGACACCCAGGAACGGGGTGCACATTGTAGAGTTTGGGCGAAGCGATAACATGAAAGAAAAGTTTGACAAGCTCCGCCTGTTTTATCAAAATGGGCTTACCCATGTGGGGTGGAACAGCTATAACAGAGTAAATTTAAAATTTAAAAATCAGATTGTTTGTTCAAAATAAATTGCTGCTATGGTACCATCTGAAATTATTGTAGGTTTAGATATTGGTTCAACAAAAATTGCCTGTATTGTTGGACGTAAAAATGAATATGGAAAAATTGAAATCCTGGGTCTTGGCAAAAGCCCTTCACTGGGTGTGAGCCGTGGGGTTGTTGCCAATATTCAGCATACGGTCGACTCCATAAGGGCTGCCGTTACAGAGGCCGAGCAACGATCAGGCGTTGAAATACGGGTGGTCAATGTGGGGATCGCCGGTCAGCATATCCGCAGTTTACAACACCGGGGTAGCATCATGCGCAATAGTATTGATGAAGAAATTGCCCAGCAGGATGTGGATACCCTTGTGGAAAACATGTTTAAGCTGGTGCTGCCTCCCGGCGAAGACATTATCCATGTTATACCCCAGGATTATATTATTGATAATGAGCAGGGAATACGAACGCCCATAGGGATGTCAGGTATTTGCCTGGAGGCCAACTTTCATATTATCACCGGGCAGTTAGCAGCAGCCAAAAATATTGAAAAGTGTGTTACCAAAGCAGGCCTTGAAATTGCTGATCTTATCCTGGAGCCTCTTGCCTCTTCAGAGGCTGTTTTGAGTGAAGAGGAGAAAGAAGCAGGTGTTGCCCTGGTAGATATAGGAGGTGGTACAACCGATATCGCCATTTTCCAGGATGATATTATTCGCCACACAGCAGTGATTCCCCTGGGAGGGAATGTGGTTTCTGAAGATATCAAAGAGGGTTGCTCTATTATCAAGAACCAGGCCGAAGCTCTCAAGGTAAACTTTGGCTCTGCCCTGGCCAGTGAGAATAAGGATGAGGAGATTGTTTCCATCCCCGGACTCAAAGGTCGGGAGCCCAAAGAAATATCACTCAAGAACCTGGCAAATATCATCCAGGCACGTACCGAAGAAATTATTGAACATGTGCATTACGAGATACGTAATTCCGGGTTTGAGAACAAGCTTATTGCCGGCATCGTACTCACTGGTGGGGGTAGTCAGCTAAAGCATATCGCTCAGCTCACTTCGTTCATCACCGGTATGGATACCCGCATTGGATATCCCAGCGAGCATATTGCTAAAGCACCCTCCGAAGAAGTTTCCAAGCCGATGCATGCCACCGGTGTGGGGTTGGTGACACAGGGCTTTCTCAATGCAGAGAGGCAACGCAACAAGAAGGACTCTCAGCCGGTTAACCACTCCAAAAAAACCAAAGGCAGCTTTTTTGATGCCATTTTACAGCGTGGAAAACAGTTCTTTGAAAACGATAATACTGATTAAGATATACCAAATAATGCTCCAGCAAGGTGAACCATTGGTTGGAGAACCATAAAACGATTATTAAGATAAGTACTAAGACGAAAGGAATATAAAAGGTGGTTTGCTCTCTCAGTCTGGGTTTATTAACAATTTACCCTTAAAATCTGTTGATAAAATCACCGGCCCGAAAATCAGGAAAATTTAATTAATAACTACCTTAGAACCAGAAAATATGAACGTAGACATGATAAACTTCGATTTACCCAAGAACCAATCATCAGATATCAAAGTGCTGGGAGTAGGCGGCGGAGGTAGTAATGCTGTGAACTACATGTTTAAGCAAGGTATTGAAGGCGTGGACTTTATCGTTTGCAATACCGATAGCCAGGCACTGGATAGCAGCCCGGTACCCAATAAAATTCAGTTGGGTGTTAGCCTGACTGACGGACGAGGTGCAGGGAGTGTGCCCGCTGTAGGAAAGAATGCCGCTATTGAAGATCTGGACAGGATCAAGGAAATCCTGGAGAAAAATACCAAAATGCTTTTCATAACTGCAGGAATGGGCGGTGGCACCGGTACGGGTGCTGCGCCGGTTATTGCCAAAGCCTGCAAAGAAATTGGCATACTTACCGTTGGTATTGTTACCATCCCTTTTGCTTTTGAAGGACGCAAGCGGCGTATGCAGGCCGATGAAGGTTTAAGAGAGTTGAAAGAAAATGTGGATGCCCTGATTGTTATCTGCAATGATAAACTTCGCGAGCTCTATGGCAATTTGTCCGTTACCGATGCTTTCTCAAAGGCTGATAATGTCCTTACCACGGCTGCCAAAGGAATTGCCGAAATCATTACCCTCACAGGTGGTGTGAACGTCGACTTTGCCGATGTGAAAACGGTCATGTCGGAAAGTGGTGTAGCCATCATGGGAAGCGGCAATGCCGAAGGCGAAGACAGGGCCGTTAAAGCTGTTGAAATGGCACTTGCTTCACCCTTGCTCAATGATAACAACATCCGTGGGGCTAGCAATGTGCTGCTGAATATCATCAGTGGAAAAGAGGAAATCCTCATGGATGAAATAACCGAAATAACTGATTATATCCAGATGGAAGCAGGCTCTACCGCTGATATCATTTGGGGATACGGGAAAGATGAAAGCCTGGGTAATAAAATCACTGTGATTTTGGTGGCTACAGGTTTTGGTGAAAATTCTGACCTGGGGTACAATCTTGATAACACCCAGGTGCAAAAGAAAGTGGTTAGCCTTGAATCCCGCCAAAAGCCCAGAGAAGAAAGCAGTCAGCCAGAGGACGAGCATGGCTTTAAGCTGGTCAATAAAAAAGGTGAACAGAAGGCCGGTACAACCCGCAAAGAAAACGCCGAAAATCCTGATAAACCCCATCATGTTGAGGTGCATACCAGGACAAAGGATAAAACCTTTAAGCCGAACTTTATTGAACATAAGCAAGAAGAACAACCACCCCAAAATCAACCTGCGCCTCATGAAAAGAAAGAGGATGCAGCCGGGGAGCTGGATGATTTTAACCTGGAAAGAAAAGCTGTTGAAAGAGAACACCGGCTCAGGGAGTTAAGTCTGAAGCTGAAAACCCCTGAAGGGCTCCAGGACCTGGAAAAGCAACCTGCTTACCTGCGTAGGAATGTTAGCCTGAATAAAGTACCTGTAAGCTCCGAGTCACAGGTGTCCAGGTATACCCTGTCTGATGGGGAAGGAAAGTCTCAAATCAAATCCAATAACTCTTTCCTCCACGATAATGTAGATTAGTTGTTTATAAGTAGACCAATATAAGAACCAATGAGTTTAACAGACAAGATCAATCATGATATAAAAAAGGCCATGCTTTCCAAAGACAGGGAAGCTCTGGATGCATTGAGGGCCATTAAAAATGCCCTGCTGGTTCAGAAAACCGAAAAGGGTGCTTCCTCAGAACTGGATGAGGCCACTGAAGTAGCTTTGTTAAAAAGACTTGTTAAGCAAAGGAAGGAATCGGCCGAAATGTACCTGGAACAGGGAAGAGAAGACCTGGCCCGGGCAGAGCAGTTTCAGCAGGAGGTGATCCAGGCCTATTTGCCTGAGCAGATGTCAGCTGCCCAAATCGAGGAAGTGGTTGACCGGTTGATAAGTGAATTGGGTGCCCAGGGGATGAAAGATATGGGAAAGGTGATGGGCAAGGCTGCCAAAGAGCTTGCCGGAAAGGCTGACAACAAGATGGTTTCAGACATTGTGAAACAAAAACTTTCCTGATTCTTTCCTTCCGTTTCTGAAAATAAAAAGACGGTCTCAAAAACTGAATGAGGCGGTCTTTTTTTCTATGCTTCTTTCTTTAAATGACTGTTGTGCTTTTTTGGGGGAGAATCTTGCATGAGTACTGCGCTCTTAAAAGATAACTAAATTAGACTCTGATGAAAAGAAGTACCATGGACAGAATACTCAACTTATCCCATTCATTATTTTTTGCACTGGCCCCTATCCATTGCCGTCAGTTTTAACTGACGGACAGAGTTGCCAGGAGGATCAATGGGCTTCAGCCCCATTGTCGACAAAAGATAAGAGCCAGTAAGTCAAAAAACTGATTAATTTCTAATTGGCTGAAAGAAGAGCAATGGAAAAGAGTATGCAAAGTGAAATAACTGATATTTTCTAATTGCATGAAACTTACATGAGCAGGGTGCTCAAAAAAGAGAATGAACCGAACGAAGTGAGCTCACGAACACCGATAATAATAAACGATAGTGAGTAAATAAGCTCATCCATGCAAGTTCTCTCGCCTCTGGCGAGATTTGCTATCAGACCTATTACTTAAACAAATTATTTTCGAATGAATCATAATGCAAAAACGGGGTGTCTCCAGCAATGGAGACACCCCGTTTTAAATGTATTCAGTTCAGGGTTGGTTACCTGGTGAGGATAATTCTGTTGTTGAGAACATTGTCTCCTGCAGTGATTCTGTAAATATAAATACCACTGGGGATTGCTTCAGCTTTGAAAGTGAGCTGGTTGTTCTCGTATGCGTTTACAAATCCCTGGTGAACTACTGCTACTCTTTCACCTACAAGGTTGTAAACTTCAACGGTTACATCAGCACTTTCAGTAAGTCTGAACTCAATGGTTGCCTCGGTGGTGAAGGGGTTGGGGTAAGCTCTCACAGAGGCCTCTTCAATGGTGTTAAGACCGTCGCTGAGGATGTTGTCTTGATCGATATCACCATTTTCTTCAACTGTGATGCACTTGGTTACATAGCAACCGTTCTGGTCAACCACTGTAATCATGTAATCACCTGGCTCAAGATCCCAGTAGTAAATACCCTGGTTCTTGTGCTGATCACCTTCGTCAAGGTCGAAATCATTTGTACACTCAGTATAGAGGCATACGTTGTAAGGTCCTACACCGCCTGTGATGTAACCTTCAATGGCTCCATTGTTCTCATCAAAATCAGCGGGGGTAAGCTCTGTTATCTCAAGGTTCAGCTCTTCAGGCTGTTCCAGGGTAACGTCAATGGATTCAAAACATCCATCAGCATCCTCTGCTGTAATGGTGTAGGTTCCGGCATACAGGTACTCAAACAGTCCTGTTTCATTAGTCTGCTCTTCACCTTCACCTGTGAGGGTGTAAGTAAAGCTTCCGGCACCACCTGCAGCACTTACTTCAATTACTCCGGTGTTGTCGTT
>SLQX01000262.1 GCA_007131245.1 Bacteroidales bacterium | reverse complement strand
GAACAAGAAAATTCCGGATAATAAAATAATAAACTTTTTCATAAATGTAAAGATTTAGTTGAAATAAACGTTTCTGATAAGGTGAATGTTATGGTTTTATTGTTGAATTGTTAATTCGAAGCCAAATATATATCAAAAATATTAAAGAAATGCTGATTGGTAAAAAAAACTACTAGAAAACAGGTAAAAAATACCATGCTAACCGAGTAAAATACCTGCTTTATCCAAGCTTAAAACCTATAACCAGCACATCATCAATCTGTTCTTCATCTCCTTTCCACTCGTGAAATGTTTGCTCCAGGATAGCCTGTTGCTCCTTCATAGGTTTGAGATACATGGACTCTATGAGCTTTTTCATGTTTTTCATCATAAATTTTCTCCGGTTTTCACCGCCAAACTGGTCAGTGTAACCATCTGTTAGGATGTAAAACCAGGTGGGTTGGTCAACCCGGATGGTGTGTGAATCAAAATTCCGTTCCTTGCTTTTTTGCCCCCCCCCAATGGCCATGCGATTGCCCTTGATTACATTGAGCTCGCCATTTTGTATATAGATTACCGGATTGTTGGCTCCCGCAAATTCAACGGTTTTATCTTTTTTGTTGATAACACACAGTGAAATATCCATCCCGTCACGGTTGGTGGTTTCATCTTGCTTCAGGGCGGCTCTTACGCCGTTGTTCAGCTTGTTGAGGATAGGCCCTGCATGGTTAGTGCCGTTTTGTGTAATAGAGTCCAGCAGGTTGTATCCTATCATTGACATAAATGCACCGGGTACTCCGTGACCTGTGCAATCAACAGCTGTAATGATGAAGCGATCCGTGTTTTGCGGGAAAAGAATGCCACTATCCTGGGTTTGTAGCTTCTGTGTCGCTTGTGGGTCCCTGCTGTTCTCAGGTGCTGTGGCCGAAATACCATTCCCGCCAAACCAGTAGAAGTCGCCGCTAACCATATCCACCGGTTTGAAGAAGATAAAAGCTTCCGGTAAAAAGTAATTAAGGGTCTCTTTGGGCGGGAACAGGGCTTTTTGTATCTCCCTTGCATAGCTGATACTTTGGGTAATCCTGAAGTTCTGGTCTTCTATTTTGTTAAATGCTTCTTTGAGCTCTGCACTGGTTTTTTCAATTTGCTTGTTTTTGGCAGCAAGTTCCCTGTTGGCTTTTTGTTTGGCTTTATTGCTTCTGAACATAATTACAGCCAGGAAAAGCAATAAAACCAACCCTCCGGCAACAGAGTAAATGACCAACAACTGAAAGTTTTGGACAGCTTCTTGCCGCTCTATTTCGGCCTGTTGCAGCCGGCGTTCATTCTCCAGCTGCCGGATGTTAATGTTTTGAATGCTGTCTCTCTGATGGGCAATAGTAAGCGAGTCTTCCTGGATTTGAACGACCATGGTGATGGAGTCCTGTTTTTCCTGGAAAATAATTTCATTAAGCTGCATCTCGAGCTCTCTGGCCCTGGTTTCGGCTTGTGAACGTAGGGCTTCTACCTGGCTTTGCTCTTCCCGTTCCTGATATTCGCCCCGCATGGCTTGCCGGTTGACATGTTCCTGTATGTCCTGGTACTTGTTGCGGTGGGCCTCACCCTCCCTGATATTACCAATACTAAAATAATTATTGGACAATTGACGGTGGATGTTGGGTAATACCGATTCGAAGTTGTTTTGGGTGGCCAGTTCCTGGGCCTCTTCCAATAGATCAAGAGCTTCCCTGTGTTCTTCCTCCAGGTTTTTTACATAGGCCAGATCCACCAGAGCGCTCACAATACCACGGGGTTGACCTATACGCCGTTGGGTTTCCAGCTTTTTGGTAAAGCCCTCACGAGCTCCCCGGATATCTTCCATATCCATGTAAATCAAGGCAATATTGCTGTATATCTTTTGAAGATTCTCCAGATCATTGAGTTGCTCATAATATTCAGCTGTTCTCTTAAATGACTCAATGGCTTTGTCGGGTCTTCCGTTTTCCCAATAAGTGTAGCTGATTTGGTTCAGGTAAGAAATGGCTGTTTCCACATCATCCTCCAGGAGGTGGTATTCAACCAGCTCTTCCAGCCGTGCAATTCTTTCCTGGTTGGCCTGGCTAAGCACACGCATTTGTTGGCCATTCACCTGGCTTAAACAAAGCATGAAAAGGCACCCAAGCAGGGTTCTTAGCATACGGGAGGTATTTGTGCTTTTGTGCTTTACCATTTGTAAGCAGGAACTAGCAGTTGTTGTTTAATTTGAGCTATGTTCGGATTATGCATGACTCAAATGATTAAGCATCCAGGCCTTATTTTTCTCCTGAAATGACGGAGAAAAATGTACTATGCTGGATGGGCTGTCGAATGCGTTATCAAAGGTTTCTAATCCATTGCTGTAAGAGTATCCCTGATATGGGATAACTGTTTTGCTTTCCGCTTTTATTTCTTTAATTTTCCTTCTGTGCAAATTTACTATAAAAAATGACGTATTATATACAGAATCCCATTGTTTATGTATTTGTCTGTCCCGGGTTATCATTTTAACGTTATTTTTTCTCTTTGGGAAATGCACACCATACATTTTATTATGGGTGTACTGTTTAGGCATGTACAAGGTTACATTTTTTGCGATATAATGGTATAACTGTAAAAAATATTCTGGCTGTTCGTTAAATATGAATCCATTCAAAATTATTTGTATAAATTTGTTTGCTTTAATGTTATTGTTCAATTGCTCATTGGATTTGCCGGTAAAGTTCTACCAAAACCTGCTGCTGGCAATTATGCGGCAGCAGTGATAAATGTTCAGGAAAACATAAGAGAAAAAATCCATAACCCACACAAAATGACTAAAAAACCAACCCTTTTTGCTCTGTTTCTAACGATACTGGGTTTTGCTGGCTTGCATGCCCAGGATTTTGAAGTTGCTCCTGTGCGTGTACATTTCAATGCATCGCCCGGGGAGTCTCAAATCCGTACTGTCACCGTAAAAAACCATGGGAATTACAAAGAAACCATTTCCATGCAATTGAGAGACTATTTGGTGAACAGACAAGGGACACGGGAGGTTTTGTCGGCTGGCTCAACGGCCAATTCGCTATCGGATTGGGTAAACCTGAATCCCTCTTTCCTTGAGTTACAACCCAATGAATCTGCCACCGTGCAGATAAACCTGCAGGCTCCTGCTGATGAATACGATTCTAAATGGGGAATAATAAGTTTCACAACCACCCGGGAACAGACTGTTTTTTCCGCAGATGTGGATATGCAATCCGGGGTGAGCGTAACCGGCAGGATAGATATTTTCATGAGTTATAATCCCGACACCGGTGAACCGGGCAATGTCAGCATCAGCAATCTTCACGAGGTAACTGCAACTGATTCTGATGAAAGACGTTTTTCTGTTAACCTTGATAACCTGGGTGAAAGAATTACCCAATGCAAGGTGTTTCTGGTGGCTTCAAATATGCAAACAGGGGAGGAGTACCGGTTTGGTACAGTCGATGTCAACACTTATCCCCAGACTTCACGCAGGGTAGAACTGACGTTGCCTGCCGACCTGGAGCCCGGAACATACTCCCTTGCTGCTATTCTCGATTACCCTGGAAGTGAGTCTCTGAAAGGAACCCAAATAACCATTGATGTGGAATAAAATTTTCTTTTCCTGTTTGTTTATTGGATTCTCCATGGCTTTGTTCGCCCAAAGGCAGACTTTCACGGTCTGGTATCCCGGGCAGGAAACTGTTAAAGAGGTTTATGACGGGTATTTGGCCGGACAGGATACTATTAAAGACGGGCCCTATGAATATTACCGGCCCAATGGTACACTTAGGCAAAAAGGTCAGTTTGCCAGTAACAGACCTCATGGGCATTGGGAGGTTTTTTACCCTAATGGCAGCTTGCACCAGAAAATTGAATTTGAGTCCGGAGTGCGGCATGGAGCTTATAAATCTTTTTACCCCTCTGGCAGATTGATGCAGGAAGGCTCTTACCATAACGGTCAATTGCATAATTCTTTTGTTACTTATTATGAAGATGGAATCACAGAAAGTAAGCTCAACTACCATTCAGGTATACAGCAGGGGATGCAAAAAATTTATTACCCGGATGGCCTCATTTACCAGGAATATGAACTAAAAGCCGGTGTTGAAAACGGTACCTGGAAACAGTACTGGGAAAAAGGGGGGCTAAATTACCAGGGAATGAAAAAAGACGGAGCATTTCATGATACCCTGAAAGTCTATTATCGTAACGGACAATTACAACGAGTTGGTTTTTATGTTGATGGTGAACTTCATGGTCATTACCGGGCTTTCCATGAAAACGGGGAAACAATGATGGTCGCCCGGTATGAAAATGGTGCTCTCCATGGTTCTTACAGGGAGTTTCACCCCAACGGGGTAATGCGTGCGGAGGGTGAATACAGGGATAATACCAAAACAGGTGAATGGAGATCGTGGTATCAGAATGGTATGCCTTACACACAGGGAACTTTTTTGAATGACAGATTCCATGGTGAATGGCAGGTCTTTTATCCTGATGGGATGCTAAAACAGAGGGGGAAATACCTGAATGGTAAGCCTGCCAGCAGGTGGGACTTTTTCTATGAACATGGAGGACTTAAAAATACCGGTGTGTTTTTTAATGGCTTCAGGTTTGGACCATGGCTGTACTTTGACGAAGAAAAGGTCAATGAACAGCAAAAAAAGGTTTTCTATTTGCCCGGTGAAAAACCAGGGCCAATTCGCCATTCAGCTGAGAGAACTCCGTGATTTAAGCCTCTTTTAGCAAAATAACAGTGTTAAATTATAATAACCATTAAATGGTGTTGTCGTTTTGTTTTGTCTGAAACTTCAATGATACTAAAGATTTTTTTGGTTATTTAACCTGTTAAACTATGGCTGGGGTTGATGGGTATGTAATTGTTTTTTGTTATATTTACCAGTGTTTAATGGGAGAGACAGGCTTAACACAATTTTTACCAGGAAACACTTTATAAAATTGTTTACCATCAGGTTGTTGTTGCAACCTTCATGTTTTAAGATATATAAACTAAAAAACAATCCAGATGAAAGGCAGAGCGCAAAAAATTCGGCTTGGAATTTTTATCTTTATTAGTTCGGCCATATTGTTGATTTTGATCGGTTTTTTTACTGCCCAACGACTTTTTGAGAAAACGGACACCTATTATGTAGCTTATGAGGATGTATCGGTAAGCGGCCTTGAGGTAGGCAGCCCTGTGAAGTACCTGGGCATTAATATGGGCACGATTTCTCAGATTTATATTGACCCTGATAATGTGAACCGGGTCATTGTCAGGATATCTTTGAAAGCCGGTACACCGGTCAAAGAAGATGCCACGGCGGACATTGTGGCCATGGGTATTACAGGCTTAAAAACCATTGAGGTGCGGGGTGGTAGCCAGGAGGCTGACTTCCTGGAAGAGGAGGAGTTTATTCAGCAAGGCACATCGCTGGTGGAAGATATCAGCGGACAAGCTGAGGTTATTGCCTTTAAGGTTGAAGAAGTTCTCAACAACCTCATTGACTTTACCCAGCCGGAAAACTTAAACAGGGTTTCAGAAACAGTGGATAAGATTGCCGACATGACCGACAATGCCAACAACTCTTTTCTCATGGTCAACGAAGTGGTGCAGGAAAACCGTGAGGAACTAAGAGAGACTGTTACCCAGGCTAATGCCATGGCATCCAACTTTAACAAAACATCAGAGGAGCTTGTTGCTGCCAGCAATAAGTTCAATCTACTCATGCAAAGTGATACCATTGGCGAAATACTTGGCAACCTGAGAGATATTTCCATAACCCTTCAGGAAACAGACCTGAATCAATTGATTGAAAACCTTGCTTCTACAGCTGCCCAGACCCAGCAAATGCTGGTGAAGCTTGACGCAGATATTGACAGGGGGAGCAAAGACCTGGGTGTAAATCTGTTGCTTTTGAAAAACACCCTGGAAAACCTTGAGGATGTTTCAAGGCAAATACAGTCCAACCCATCGGTTCTTATAAGGGGAAACAGGGCAAAGGATATTCCTGACAGAAGATTGCAATAAGTAATTTTTGCGGTATACTCTGTTTTAGTTTAGGGTTGGGTTGAAACTGTTTATTCTAAGTTTGTTATGGGTCTGTCAGTAAAGGTTTTACTAAAAATGTCCGGATTGCCTGATACGTACTTATACATCTCATCATAAAAAATATTCCAATGAAGCATAATTTACTGTTACTTTTATTGATACTTTTTTTGCTCGCCGGTTGCCGGAGCAGCAAACCCGTTGCTACAGTTTTTTATATTCTTGAATACCCCGACGACAAAGAAATTGGCGAAGATACAATACCACCCCTGCCACTCACCATTGAAATTACTGATGTAGAAGTCCATCCCGCATTTGCATCCCATAAAATGGTCATGCGTGAAGACTCTCATCAGATCAAATATTTCGTAAACAACCAATGGGCTGTCAGACCTGCAGAAGGGTTTGCCCGTTTCATGGAGGAATATTTTGAACACAACAAAGTATTTCAAGAGGTTCAGACCCGGTACTGGAATGTTTTACCCGATTACCAGATTGTTACATCCATTAACCACCTTGAAGTAATCAGGGATCGAAGAGATTTTTATGCCAGATTGAATGTGGATTTCAAGCTAATTGGCGGTGAAGAAGGGAAGGTGGTTGTGGAACACACTGCAGATAAGTCGAGACTGGCCGAAAAACGAAATCTGAACTTGTTTACCGATGCCATTTCCAGTATGTTTTTTGAAGAACTGCATTACTTTGCGCAAAAGGCACAATTTGAGCTTTCTCAAATATACCAGCAGGAAATTCAGGCCGCTGAATAATTGCTATCAGGCGGTTTAGCTGTTATCCTTTTTTTATCAGTCCTTTGAATAGAAGCCCGGGCATAGAAAAAAATCGCTCTGATTCTATCTAAACCTCAAAACAGATGAGTAAGAAAACTTCCAGGTACTATATTGCTTTAGACGAGGATACCTTGTATACCTATGAAAATCATACTTTATACCTTACCCGGAGCTTACTGATCCACAACTGTGATCGTTTTACCAAAAAGCTTTTGAAAGAAGTAAGACGTTTTAAAGTAAAAAACCTGGTCTTCAATCTTGATAAACTAGAAGATATTGACAGTGCAGGTGTAACAGCCTTGTTTTTTGTGAAAAACAAACTCAGGGATGATGGATTTCATATCCGGTTTGAAGGGGGAGGAGAATCAATTCAGAAAAAGATTGAGCTGTTCAAACCCGAAAAATATGACCGGGCCTTGAAAGTGAAAAAGAGTGGATTTTTTGAACACATTGGTGATGAGGTTCTGTATTTTTTTACTTCTTATGTTTATAGCTATTTGATACTGGCAGCTAATGTAGCTTATTGGGGAGTGGCAGATTTGTTCAAAAGTAAAGCAAGGCGTGAGGGTGAGTTTACTAACCAGGCTGTTTTGATAGGCGTGAATGCTGTGCTGATTGTTGTATTTATGTCTTTTGTGATAGGGTTGGTTTTGGCCTTACAGTCTTCGCAGCAGCTTCGCAACTTTGGAGCCAATATTTTTATTGTTGATTTAACGGTTGTGGCCATGATGAGTCAGATGGGGCCATTGATTACGGCTATACTTGTTGCTGGGCGCAGCGGGTCGGCCATTGCAGCCGAAATTGCCACCATGAAAGTTACTTCTGAGTTGGATGCACTAACTACCATGGGGCTCAACCCTATCCGCTTTGTTGTGGTTCCAAAGCTTTATGCCAGTTTGGTTACCATGCCCTTTTTGATAATATTGGCTAACTCTGCGGGTATTGCAGGAGGAGCTACAGCTGCTTACTTTTACCTGGATATTACTCCTGAAGTGTTTATCAACCGCATGGGCGATGTGATGAAAAACAAGGATTTGCTCACCGGTTTTGTCAAAAGCCAGGTGTATGCCAGCCTGATTGTCCTGACAGGCAGTTTTTATGGTTTTCGCGTGATTAGGGGTGCAGAAGGAGTTGGAAAAGCAACGACTACAGCAGTTGTGGTAGCTATTTCGCTGGTTATTATTGCCGATAGTGCATTGGGTTTGCTTTTTTATTAAGTTGATGGTCTGCCTGTTTATTAGCTTGTCAAAAAAATGCACGCTCATTTTAATATCTTATCGGGGTGGTGAATTGAATAAGCTTTTCACAAAACCTCGTCAGGCTGGGAAATTAATAATTTGAATGCTCTATGGAAAAAGAAAAAATCATAGAAGTAAAAAATCTGGGGGCATCTTTTGATGGCTTTAACGTGTTGTCAGATGTTACTTTTAATGCCCATCCGGGTGAAGTGACCATAATCCTGGGGTCCAGTGGATGCGGAAAATCCACTGTACTCAGGCATTTGCTTGGTTTGTACCCCATTCAGAAAGGCCACATCTCGGTATTGGGTAAAGATATCTCTCAGTTTACAGAACAGGAGCAAAAGCAACTTTACCTTCAGATGGGTGTTTTTTACCAGAACGGAGCGTTGTTAAATTCCATGACTGTGGGAGATAACGTTGCTCTTCCTCTAAAGCAACATACCTTTCTTCCTGATAATCTTATCGAAGATATTGTGTTTATGAAACTGGGACTGGTAAACCTTGAAGATGCCTATCACCGGTACCCCTCTGAACTTAGCGGGGGGATGTTGAAAAGAGCAGCCCTGGCACGTGCTATTGTCATGGATCCTCCTTTATTATTTTGCGATGAGCCTGGAGCAGGCCTGGATCCCATATCCCTGGAGTCTCTTGACAACCTGATCCTAAACCTCAAAGAACAGCTGGGTATGACCATCCTGATGGTAACCCATGAGGTGTCAAGTATCCTGAGGATTGCCAACAAAATTGTATACCTGGACCATGGACAGGTTGTGTTTGAAGGTAGCGTTAGGGATGCACTCTCTTCGGATGTAGAACAGGTTAAACAATTCTTTTCGGTAATCAATGAAGGCCAAAAGTTGAATCTTTAAAGTCCGGTAGACAAAATATTTACCCGCAAAGTTTCAATGGCCACTCACCTGGATTGGGATTATGTTCATGGATTTAGAAACAGTTTTTCTGAAACATATCCATGGGGGAGGGATATACGGATGATATACACGCCCGGCGCCAAACCGGGTGCAAATGAATGACTCCCTTTGCTTAGCCTGTCTGATGCAAACACCTGTCGGCCATATAGGTCAACAACTTCCAAATATGCACTTTTTTCATCAAGCTCTATAAAAATTTTGTTTTTATGGCTGTAAACATTGGTGTTATTATGAGTTTGGGAGGCTGTTGAAGTGGTCTGCGAGAAAATGGCTTGCAGTTGTATCTCTTTATCTATAATAATGAAATTGTCCGGGTTGTTGCAGTAGTATTGTTGGTTGATCTGCCAGTTTTCAAATTCCCATCCCGGTTCAGGGGTGGCGTTAATTTCGATGGTAGTGCCTGAAGTATGCTGAGTTGAGCCTTGCTGCAGGTTGATGGTTCCCATGCCTTCGCATTCCAAAACCTGAAGATCATATTCTTCCAGGTCGAGCCTGAATTTCCATAGCAAGTTTGAGGGTATGTCACCTCCCCCTGACAGGTAGTTGTCTTCAGCCCATGCCACATCATCTCCCCCTTTCATGCCATAAATGGCATCTCCAATCAAAACCAGGCCACCAGCATCATCCCAGCCACCCCATCGGTGGTAGGGGGCTTTCTCCATCTCTTCCCACTGGTTTTGGCTGATGCTGTACCTCATCAGCTCTCTTTTCTGGTCGGTGCCAAAGTCCCAGGGCTGCTCCACATAAGCTCCGGGAGTATGGTAAATATGGTCCTGGCCATCCCATACCAGTGATGAGCCATCATCTGCTCCGTATGCATGGTCAGCCAGGATTTCCCACTGCTGATCATCCAGGCCGTATCGCCAGAATTCAGCATCGGTATAATTTCCAACGGGGGTAAGACCAAACTGGACATAAATATAATCCTGCTCTTTGCCAATATTTTCTCCTTTCACCAGCACAGCTGCATTGCCCGGTCCCTGCTTGTGGGGCAATTCGTCCAGTGCCTCCCACTGGTCATCCTGTATCGAATAACGGTACCAGTCATATTTTTCATAACTATACCCTGAGCCCGGCAATAAATAAATATAGTCATCTTCGGTATAAACCATCACGGCCCCATTTCTTGGGTAATCCTGGAAGTTATCGCCATTGTATTGGTTTCCCAAATCCTCACGCCAGGGAATCTCATGGTTGAGACCCTCCTCCCAGCTTTCTGAAGCTGTGTTATAGCGTGCAAGCCATGCTCTCTGGCCACTCCAGTAACCTTTGATGATGTATATGGCATCATCCCCTTCCGGTGTTTTCCCATATGCTGTACTTATGCCGTACGAGCTGCTGAAAGGTGCATCGGGAAGTTGTGTCCATGTGTCGGTTTGGGGATAATATTCATAAAAATCAACCATGCCGCCATAGTCCGTTGTGCCAGGAGGCCCTCCGTAAGCACTCCATAGATAGAGTTTTTCATGGGTGGCAGCAAGTCGTATACCGTTTTTTTCACCCACACCTATAGGGGCGTCAGCCGGGCTGGTGGACCAGTATACGGCTTCTGCCTGGCGGATTGAATAATTTACATCCTCATCTTCAATGACCAAAGTGTTCGTATAATCCAGGTAATTGGCTTTGTAAGATCTTATGGTATATTCACCTTCAGGAACCTGGAAATTTATACTTCCCTGGCTGTCTGATACCTGCTCAAAGTCAGGGTCATCATTGAGGATAACGATGGTGCCAGCAAGGGGATTTCCATAATAGTTGGTTACCTCTATTTTCAAATGAGGGTTGTCAGGGTTCTGGCTATGAGCAAATACAGAGGTTGCAGTAAGGGAAAATCCGTAAAGGGTTATAATGGTAAAGATTGTGAACAGTGGCCTGACAATGCGGCCAAGGGCTGGCAGGAGGTTTTTTTCTGGCATGTATAGTAATGTTATTTTTCGGCAATTGTGATAGCAAAGTTAGTGAAATATAGTAAGGGAAAACCCGGAGAATCCTTAAATACAGAGTTGATAAACCCGGGTTTTCCATTAGTAGAAAAAACCTATTCGATTTGTGGGTTTGAAATTTTTGGTTCAGAAGAAGGTGAAAAAACGTTTACTGCAGGATTTTAATATTCCCTCTGTCCTTAAGGGTTGTTATTCCATAAAAAATATTTAGGTTTGCCTTTGAATAGGGTGAACTTTTTCCACCCATGGTGTTTAACTGATACCTAAGTTGAGCGACATACGCGAAGCGAAATAGCGCTTAACTTGGGTAACCCCGATATGGCATTTGTTGCTTTTTACCGAATAAGTGGGGTAAAAGGCTTGCAGATTCTTATTTGTGAGCGAGAATCGCTCAATTCGGGTGATACATTAACTATTTATTTCAGCTATGCTTTTAAGAATTGATGGGCAGGATCTGGATCGTTTTATCCTGGTGGGCGACAGGGTTTTGATTAAACCCAAAACCCCTGATCACAAAACCAAAGGTGGGCTATATTTGCCACCAGGGGTACAGGAGAAACAAAAAATACAAAGTGGTTATGTGATAAAAGCTGGCCCCGGATATCCCATACCTGCGCCCATTGAAAGTGACGAGCCCTGGAAAGACAGCCGTGAGGATGTAAAATATTTCCCTTTGCAGGCCAATGAGGGGGACCTTGCTGTTTTTTTGCAGGACAACGCTTTTGAAATTGAGTTTGAGAAAGAGAAGTACTATATTGTGCCCCATTCTTCCATCCTTATGCTGGTAAGGGATGAAGAAATTCAGCCCTGATTGTGTACGAAAATCAAATAAATTAAAGACTATGTTATTCAACCGGATTTTCAGGCGGGAAAAACCTGGCCCGGAAATATCAAAAAGCAGGCATTTTTTTGGCAGTTTCCTGGATTGCAACAAACCCGGGGAGAGGGATAACCATTACCGCAAGGCTGGAGAATTGTTTCGCGATGGTTATTCGGTGGAGGCGATCCTGGAAATTTTGCAATATTTAAATGACCCGGACAGGGGTAACGTGGAGTACCAGAGCAATGAATTTTCTGTGGAATTTCGTATTCACCAGGGGCGCAAACAAATTAACGGAAGGCTTGACAACCAAGGCTTACAAGCTGAAGCATCCATGGCTGAATATGACCGGGCAAATGCCTCTTTTCTGCGCAATGTACTCGAACGGAATTATTTTTTGCAATACTGCCGGTTTTCACAGCCCCAATCCGGTAAACTTTCTTTGCATTGCCATTTGGCAGTAGAGAAACTCTCGGCTGAAAAAGTATTTTTTGCCCTCAAAGAGCTATGTCTGAAAGCAGATATAGCAGGGGAGGAGTTGCTTTTTGATTTTGATGAGCTCAAAGAAACAGGGCTTTCTCCTAAATATGTGTGTCCGGAAGAACACTGGAAACTGAAATCCCGTTTCTTGCGTGAGTGGAGTGCTCAAACCCTGGATGCCCTTGCATCAAAAAACACAGAAAAGGAACCCTTGCCGGTTTCTTTGTTGATTATCAACTTTTTCTACCGGGCAGATTACTTGCTACGACCTTCAGGAAAACCTGGCAGGCTTATCAAAATCGGTATGGAGGATTTTCGGGACAAGACCAAAGCATTATCCCACCGGGTGCAAAAAGCCCGGGAGTTGCTCAAAGAGCTCCAACAGTTGGATGAATCTGTTATGAGAGGAAGCTTCTGCTCAGCTGTATATACTTTCGGATTGTTGAAACCATCATCCCACAAGGAGGTTAGCCAAGCAATGGTAGAACAATTGCAAAAGGGAGTTGTCTTTCGTCACAAAAAGGATGAACACATCCGTTTGTTGATGCTGGAGAATATTGCAGGCTATTGCTTGTTTGTATTTGGAATGTATGAACCGGTAAAAGAGTTATTGACTATGGTTTACAGGGTATTATACCCTGAATTCTTCCATAGGTTGGGAATGGGTTCCAGACTTTATAATACGGCCAGTGATACCTTAAATCCAAAGGAGATCCTTGCCGGGATAACACGGATTGTTGAGACCCATCGCCAGGCACACCCCCGGTTGCGGTTTTATTCCAATATGCTGGTTTTTACCAACCTTAATACATTTCTGGAGAGTTTTTTACAGGAAATAACCCGCTTGAATTTTGATGAAAAAAACAGTCATGGATGAATTGCTTTTTAAAAACAAAGATTTTGTGGTGCAGATTTCCACTCCATTTGGTACAGGCAGTGGTTTTTTGTTATCAGAACCGCTCTGCATTATCACCAATTATCATATTGTAAAAGGGCATGGAGAGGTTGTGGTTCAGGGAAATCCTTTTCCTAAAAAGGTGGTGTCTGTGGTATATACTGATGTATTGCTTGATCTTGCCTTGCTGGAAGTACCTCAAGGATACCAGCCCGGGTCAGAGCAGCCTGTATTATTCGAGGGTACCGTGCCCGAAGGTCAGATGGTTGTGGCAATAGGTCATCCTTTTGGGCTGAACTATTCCCTTACCAAAGGTGTTATTTCAAAGAACAACCGTGAATACAATGGGGTGCAATATCTACAGACTGATGCAGCCATCCACCCGGGAAACAGTGGTGGACCGCTGGTCAATGAAAACGGGGTGATAGTTGGGCTGAACACCATGGCATTCTCTGGAAGTACGCGCATTGGTTTCTCCCTGCCCAGTAAATATATTATCGACAGCCTGAGGTTGTACAAAGGGTTTTATCCTCAAAGGGTTTTGCGCTGCTCCTCTTGTCGTAGCCCGCAGCTATTTGAACAGGCAAAAGGGGGTTATTGTGAAAACTGTGGCAAAGCATTTCCTAAAGAAGAGATCCATCCCCGGGAGTTTGAACCATCAGGTATGGTGGCGGTGGTGGAGAAAATGATTGAACGGCTGGGGTATGATGTCAGGTTGGCTCGCAACGGCCCTTTTTTGTGGGAGTTAAGCAAGGGAGAAAGCAGGTTGCAAATACTTTATGCACAAAATACGGGTTTCCTGGTAATGGATACAGTCGTTTGTGTTTTGCCTCCAAAGGATATTAGCCGCTTTTATGAATTCCTGTTGCAGGAGAGTTATTTACAGAAAAACCTTGTAATTTCCGTAAGGGGCGAAAAGGTGTTGCTTTCCTGGATGTTGCACGAAAACGATTTCAATGAAGAGGAGGCCCTTGGGGCTATCGATGATTTGCTCGAAAAACCTGTTGCTTATCGTCGGACCATAGAGCAGAAATTTGGTGTTTAACTGTTGCATAATACATCTATCATCCATAAATTAAATCAAAAAAACCAATCATAAATATCAACTTATGTTTACACAAAAAGATTTGAAACAGTTGCAGGAAAAAGGCATTTCGCAGGAGGTTGTTCAGGAACAGGTAAACCGTTTTGAAAAGGGTTTTCCCTATACAGAACTGGTTGCCCCCGCCATTGTGCCTGATGGAATTGTAAGGATAGAGGGAGCGGCCCTTGATGAGTACATCCACCATTTTGAAAAGGCATCAAACCAACTTGATATATTAAAGTTTGTGCCAGCCAGTGGTGCTGCTACGCGGATGTTTAAACAACTTTTCAGCTGGAAACAGGAGCTTGAGTCGGGCAAAGCAGCAGACCAGCTTTTGCAGGAAGACCCTGAAGCCCAAACTTTTTTCAGCCAAATACAAACCTTTGCCTTTTGGGACAACCTCTCTGTTTTGTTGAAAGAACAGAATCAAGAACCTAAAGATATGTTGGAAAGAAAGGATTATGCAACCCTACTTCACCTGTTGCTGGATGATGAGGGGCTTGGATATGCCATGTTGCCCAAGGGGTTATTGAAGTTTCACCGCTATGAGGGTTTTGTCCGCACTCCGCTGGAGGAACACCTGGTGGAAGGTGCTCATTATGCCCGCGATGGTAAGGGAGTTGTTAAAATTCATTTCACGGTATCAGCAGAGCACCGGGGAAGGTTTGTCAACCATGTGGGGGATGTTCTCAAAAGATATGAGGAAAAGTACGGGGTTCAGTTTGAGGTATCTTTTTCTGTTCAAAAGCCCTCAACCGACACCCTGGCTGTGGATATGAATAACCAACCTTTCCGGGAAACTGACGGTACATTGCTTTTCCGGCCCGGAGGCCATGGAGCCTTGATTCAAAACCTCAATGAGATGGATCAGGATGTTATTTTTATCAAAAACATTGACAATGTGGTTCCGGATAGTTTAAAGGAGGAGACGCTTCGCTATAAAAAAGCTCTGGGTGGGATGCTGGTTCATTTGCAGGAGAAGATCCACAAGATATTGGTTTCCATGGAGGATGGTTCTTTTTCGGAGTCGGACTACGCTGCTGCAAGGCAATTTGCCGTTGATGACCTGTTTATAGATGCGGTTTTGTTGCCTGACAAACCTGGCGAGGGGATACCTGCCCTGAAAGCTTTGCTTAACAGACCAGTGAGGGTATGCGGAATGGTGAAAAACGAGGGTGAGCCCGGGGGTGGCCCTTTTTGGGTGAAAAACCCGAAAGATGGCAGCCGCTCCTTGCAAATTGTTGAATCCTCGCAGGTAAACCACAAGGATAAAGATCAAAAGAATATTTTTGAACAGTCCACACACTTTAACCCGGTAGACCTGGTCTGCGGTATCAGGGATTATAAGGGGAAACAGTTTGACCTAAATCGTTTTGTGGATCCTTCCACGGGTTTTATTAGTCAAAAAAGTAAGAATGGTAAGGATTTGAAAGCCCAGGAGCTTCCGGGCTTGTGGAATGGGGCTATGGCTCACTGGATTACTGTTTTTGTGGAGGTGCCACTGGTGACTTTTAACCCGGTAAAAACCATCATGGATTTGCTGAGGGATGAGCATCGTTAAAAGGTATGCTTTTTACAGGAATCAACCCCAAAGCATTGTAGTGTTGAACTGCAATGCTTTTTTTGTGAATAAAAAAAGCCGTGCAAGGGCTTCTCAGCAATTGCACGGACCAGGTTCACCAAAACCAAAAACTTATTTATTTAAAATACCTTTATCTTTTCTGTAAATGTTTCATAACCATAAAATACGATGGTGTAAATGCCTTGTTGAAGTTGGGGAAGTTCAAACCTGCTAATCCCATTTGCTTCAAGGTTACCTGTGAACATCTGCCTTCCCTGCATGTCAAAAATTCTAATTTCTGTGGCTTTGTCTCTGTTGGACATGATGTTGAAATTTCCCTGACTGGGGTTGGGGAAGACCCTGTAATCATCAGCTTGGCTGCTCAGACTGGTTTTCACTGTAATAATTTCAGCGTATTCATAAGCGCCGTTGAAATCCGTTTGCTTCAACCTGTAATAAGCAACACCTGCTACCGGGTCGGTGTCGTTGTAGCTGTAGGTTTTTGATTGGCTGGTGGTTCCTGCACCCTGTATGTGCGTTATTTCTTCAAACCAGTAACCATCGGTGCTTCTTTCAATGGTAAAATAGTCGTTGTTAATTTCGGCTGCTGTTATCCATTTCAGCTCCACTTTGTTATTTTGGGCTCTACCTTCAAAAGACAACAATACAATTGGTAAGGGGTTGTCGCTGCTTCCGGCAGTCCAGGTACTGAACTCATCAATGCCTGTTGCAGTGAGGCTAAGCTCCTGTGTGCTGAGTTCTGAGTCAATCCATTCCCAGGGGCTTTCATCGTCTGTTCTTTTGAACAGTGTAAAATTGTTTTGTTCTTCTGCCAGCGTGCCCATTTCGGCAATCCAATAATGAAATACCAGGGTTGCATCAAGATTTTCGTTGGTGCCTGGGGAGATATCAAACCACCGTAAGATGCTTTTTGATTCTTCTCCTCCGCTGAGTTGGCTGTGACCTCTTTCAATGGTTGTGAAGCCAAGGTCTTGGCTGGTGGTTATTTTCATGCCAAGGCCTGCAATGTCGTCACCCTGGGGGGTGCCCAGGTCGCGATTGGTTCTGATAACCCCTTCATTGCCAAATATCCTGGAGGAAATGTTGTCTTCTTCCCATTCTGTTATATGACCTGATGTACCCAGGTCGATGTCGAAACCATTTAAGTCCAGGAATCCTGTTTCCATTTCCAGGAGACCATTTACAGTAATAGTTCCTTCAAGCTCTACGTTGTCTAAGTTGATTATGGTAAGATTTTGAAACACTATAGAAGGGATGGTTTGGAATTCGTTTCCTTGTAAGATGAAGTTACCGTTACCTGTAATTTCAGGCATGGGTAGTGTTGAGTTAGTCGACAGGGAGCCCGTTACTGTAATTGATGCTCCTTCTTCTATGTTTAATTGAGCGCCTTCCTCGAAAGATAGATTATGGACTTCAATACCCGGTTGTGGGGCATTGGGATAATTGCTGGTATTGTTGGGAATTAAGATGTTGTCACCTTTCACGGGGTAACCTTCTTGGTCCCAATTGTTGGCATTTTTCCAGGTGCTGTTTGCATTACCTGTCCAGGTATACACATTGTTTTCCTTGGGTGTTGTTTGATCCTGGGTATAAGGGAAGTGTTGGTTCTCATTTACATCCAGCTGCCAGAGGTTGGTAAAATCCCATGTTTCATAATTTGATGCTGATTGCATCTGGGTCGTTGAAAGCCCTTTGCCCAGGTTATTGTGGGTAGTTTCCAGGGAGTCCGTATTCCAGTATGAGTGGATGATAATTCCCTTGTTACGCCCATAGCCATCCATGCCGGTCAGGCCACCTGCCTGGATGGTTTCTTCATGAACACTCACCGATGCGGTAGAATATGAGTTGACAAGAATTCCCCTCGACTCTATGCAACCGGTAAGCCCACCTACCCTGGAAGCTCCTTCATAATCAACTTCTACAGCTCCCATTGCCCAGGAGTTGGAAATCATGCCTCGCTGATTGGATCCCACAAGGCCGCCCAGTAGGGTTTTTCCCTGGGAAAATTCAGAGCGCAGCGTTACTGTTACCTGGCTGCTGCTGTTATGGATAACCGGACGAAAGGTTTCGGCTGCCGGGCCATTACTGATGTAACTGTTGTTGGAACCCACAAGTCCCCCCACGGCCGCATCTCCCCTTACTGTACCTCCTGCAACGCTACAATTCTCAATCCGTGTTTTATGGTTGCCGGTTACCCGGCCCACCAATGCACCGGTGGCAATGCCGCCATATATGTTAACGTTTTCAAGGTGGATATTTCTAAGAAGGGTGGTTTTTGTGGAGTGACCAATGTGCCCGAATAAACCAATGTTATTGATGGCGGGCCTGGCAATGGTTAGGTTGCTGATAACATAACCCTCGCCATCATAAGAACCGGTGAAAGCTTTGTGACTCCCGTTGCCTCCGATGGGTATCCAATAATCTCCCGAAAGATAATCCCTAAAGTCAATGTGGTTGGTTTGGATAAAATGGGCATCGAGGTAATTTCTTACACTATCCAATTGTTGGGCTGTTGCCACCTGGTAAGGGTTATGGGTCGTTCCGTCGCCTCCATCAAAAGGTTCGTTGCTAAATGCCTGGGTTCCCAGGGAGGTTATCAGCAGGAGGGTGAAGAGGGTAGCTATATTTTTCATTTTTCTGAATTTTAGTGATTGGTGGATCCTGGTGTAGGTATTGAGCTATAATGTTGAATACAAATTTGTTGTTTTAAAATACTGATTACAACAGTGTTATTCCCATCTTTGGCGTGCAGAAGACAAGCGAAAATACCCGGAGAAATAAGGGGCTGGTAACCGGTAAAAAACCGGGTTGGGTTGTCATGGTTTCATGATGATTTACTTGCGGTTCAAACGGTGGGTGTGGGATTGTTTTTCCAGATTGTTGCTTTAGGAACCTATGGAACCTGTTGTGGGTAAGGGTTTAGGTGTTCTGAGAATATAGGTGAATTACTGTGGATTATCATGTTTTCAAAAGCGAACCATACAGGTTAAAATACTTGTCTGCTGTGCAGAAATAACATGCGAATTACGGGTTGATTACCGCTGAACTGTCGACATAGATGGTGTTATTTTTCTGCAGGTTTGGCTAAAAAAGTATTTTGATACAGTTGTTTTTGATATGCCGATGGTCGAAGCTATAGGATTTGGAGATTATTATGTATGTGTTAAAGCCAACAGGATGTGAATATTTGTATATTTGCTTGAACAATTGAAAAAAAAACGAACTTTCAAAACACAATTCTTTTTTAGGCGTTTATACATTCAAACTAAAAACTTAACATTGGATATTATGATATTGCGTAAAATGATCTATGCATCTTTGATAATTACCGGTTTGCTTATCAGTTGTGCAGCAGCCGACAAAGGTTATCAGATAGATGTAAAAGTAGAAGGTGTCCAGGACACAGTTTCTTACCTGGCCTATCATTATGGCAATCGCCAGTATATAGAAGATACGGTGCAGGTAGATCAGGATGGGCGATTCCGTTTTGAAGGAGAAGAAAGTCTTGATCGTGGGATGTACATGGTGGTGTTGCCTGGTCAGAAGTATTTTGAAATCATCGTGGATGATAACCAGCATTTCAGCATCCAAACCGAGATGGATAACTTTGTCCCCAGCATGGAGTTTGAAAACTCACCGGATAATGAGGCTTTTTACGAATACATGCGTTTCATTGGCGAGCTAAATCAGACCACCGGTCCGCTAAGGGCTAAACTGCAAGACGAACAAACCAGTCCCGAGCGTAGTGAGCAGATACGAGAAGAGTTGAATCGTATTGACCAGCAGGTGAAACAGGAGCAAAACCGATTGATCGATAATTTTCCCGACGGACTTTTCAGTAAAATTTTACTAGCACAGCAGGAACCTCCCATGCCTGAGGCACCCCTGAAAGAGGATGGAACACCTGACAGGGATTATATGTACCAGGTATACAAATCCAACTTCTGGCAAAATATCGATTTTTCCGACGATAGACTTTTGCGCACACCAATATTCCACAGCAAACTCAATCAGTATTTTACCAGGGTAGTTATGCAAATACCCGACAGTATTATTGCAGAAGCGGACCGCATTGTCGATAAAGCCCGTGCTAATAAAGAGGTGTTTAAATATACCGTTTTTCAACTTACCAACACTTTCGAGCGTTCCCAGGTTATGGGAATGGATGCTGCCTTTGTTCATATGGTCGAAAACTATTACATGACAGGCGAAGCCGACTGGGTTGAAGAAGAACAACTCAATAACCTTACTGAACGTGCAATGACTTTAAAACCGTTGCTTATTGGACAAACCGCTCCCAATATTACCATGTATACACCCGATCGTGAGCCCCTAAATCTGCATGATGTGGATGCAAAATTCACCATTTTATATTTCTGGGATTCGGAATGTGGTCATTGTAAAAGACAAACCCCAAAACTAAAAGAGCTTTATGAACGGATGCAGGGAAAAGGGGTAGAGATATATGGTGCAAACACCGAAGCCGATCGTGATAAATGGATCTCCTACATCGAAAATAATGAGCTCGAGTGGATCCAGGTAAATGATACCGCCAACCGTTCAGACTTTCGCAATAAGTATGATATTTGGGGCACACCCCTGATTTACCTGTTGGATGAGGACAAAACTATTATTGCCAAAAGAATCACGGTAGAGCAGGCCGAAGAGATTATCAATACCCGCATGTAAGGTCTGTTCAAATTACTGAAGATTGTTTCTGTGCAAGCCAGGAAAATAGGATTCCGGAGCTATTTAGAAAAATAATGATGAACCCCAAAGTGCGCAATGGATCGCACTTTGGGGTTTTGGTATTATGACAAAATGTAGAGACAACAGATATTCCCAGCCAACTTTTCCCGGGAGAAAGAAATTCCTGCCTCCTGGTTTAATGATCAAACCCAAAAACTTGCCAATTTCCAGGATGGAGAAGTTATGTATCAAATTATACAACAGGAGGTAATCTTTACGGGTAGGTTTTTATGCCGATACCTTAAACCCTTTGCATTGACAAGGGTCAAAAGGATAAAACAAATTAATATGAAACGTATTATTTTTTTCCTGGCGTTAGCTCTTGTTAGTACAATCCTGCTTGCACAATCTTCTAACCGGCACGGTTTGGGTGTTTCTGGTGGTTGGGTCTACTTGTCTGATGATAAAACCACAGCTCCGGGCTTGCAGCTGGAGTATGAATACCGTTTTATGGCCGCAGACCGATCGCTTCATTTGGCCAGTTGTGTTGAGTATATTTTTGCTGAAGAGCAACACATAGGTTTGGGCTTAGGTATTGGTTTTTCCATTTATCG
>SLQX01000287.1 GCA_007131245.1 Bacteroidales bacterium | reverse complement strand
ATGATAGCTGCGGTACCTGTGGCATTGTCAATGGCACCGTTGTATATATCCACTCCTTCATCGGTTTCCACTTTGCCCAGGTGATCCCAGTGAGCCATGTAGACAACCGTTTCTTCGGGTCTTTGGCTTCCTTCCACAAATCCGGCAATGTTGGCCGACTCCGACTCTTCATATCTCACATCAAAGTTCACCGATGCATTCATTTCCATGGAAAAAGGCTGGAAGTCAGGTTTAAGGGCTTCTTCCCGTAGTTCGTCCAGGGTAAATCCGGCCTGTTCAAAAAGAATATGGGCAGCGCTGTTGTGTAGCCATCCCTCCATCAAAACGGTAGGCTCACCATTGTCACCCCCTACATCGTATTGGGGTCCCGACCAGGAGTTTTTCACCACATCCCAGCCATAGCCGGCAGGCCCGGTTTCATGTACAATCAAAACTCCTTCGGCGCCCTGCCTGGCCGCCTCTTCGTATTTATAAGTCCAGCGACCATAATAGGTCATGGCTTTGCCGGTGAAAAAGTCCGGATCTAAAGTGTGGTAACCCGGGTCGTTCACAAACACCACTACCGTTTTACCTTCCACATCAAGCCCTTGATAGTCATCCCATTCATATTCAGGTGCTACAATTCCAAACCCTGCAAATACCAGTTCGCTGTCGTGCAATTCCACCCTGTCCTGCAAACGGCTTGTGCCAACAATCATTTCATCTGCATAGGAAAACGAAAGGGGCTGGTCTGCATCCCCCGTAATCTCTATATTGCTGAAATTGCTGCCTTCTATTTCCACCAGGGGTACAGGCTGGCGGTAACTGTTTCCAAGAGCAGGCTGTAAGCCCATTCTCCTGAATTCAGATTCTATATAAGCTTTGGTTTTTCTTCCCCCGGATGTGGTGGGGGCCCGGCCTTCAAAATTGTCAGAGGATAAAGTCTCAACATATTGAGTGTAATGATCACTAAAGGGCGGAATTTGCTCTTCGGGGCTGCTTTCGCAGGAAGATATCAGCGCAGCGGCCAAAAAAGACATGGTAAACAACGAAACAATTTTAAGATATTTTGCTATCATAACAATTACAGTTTAGGGATTTCGAAATAGTAGTAACAACAATGGCTGTAATTTGTTGAAAAGATTCTTTACAATACATGTTAATCCTTTCAAAAACCTATGAAGGTTTGGTGTTTCAAGGAAAAAAGGAGTGAAATGGATGTTGGCTTATACCAGGTTGTACATTGGTACCCTGCGGAAGGGATATACACTTTTTACATCATGCCATTTTTGTAATTTCCCCCTGTTGATGCGCACATCCTGCTCCGGGATGTTAAGGGGCTCCGGAGGGTGCAAGGGCAGATGCAGGGTATCAGGGACTTGATGCAAGCTGTCTCCTTTAGCAGTATGACAAGGGATGCCCGCGTGAACAGGTGAGACAAACAAGCTGCCATGGAGCCATACAAAAAAAACAGCCAAAGCAAACATTTGGATGGCCCTGGTGGTAATTCTTATATGTAGAGATTGGTGCTGATTCACAACTGATAGCTTTGGGATATGGGAACCATTGATTAACAAACTTAGCATGCACGGAAGAATGCATTTAGGGTTTGCAAACAATCAAATGTGACCTCCTACAAATATAGCGATTTTTTGATTAATTTACTATTACTAGCATCAATAAAATCAGCAAAGAATCCCCTGCCTTTTCAGGCAATTAAACTTTATGCACCTGAAAACAGCTACAAACCCACAATCAACCCACTCATGAAAAAGGGATGATTATTTATCAACATCATTCTCCTGACACTATAGATAAGACCAGCCATCCCCCTTCCTGCAACATAGAAGAAACCTTTAGCCTGGGCCCGTCATCGCTTCCTGAAAAGGTCCTCCCTGATGATGCCCCAGGCATTGAAAGCCCTTCTGGCTGTGAAGTAAACCGCCAATGCCACACTGATGGTAACAGCTGTAAAAATGGCCAGCACAATGGCAATCTGATATTTAATGGCCGTTTCAGGATTTGCTCCACCCAGGATTTGCCCGGTCATCATACCCGGCAATGATACCAACCCCATGGTGGCCATGTTGGCCATAAAGGGTTTGAGTGCCGCCAGGAAAGCATCACGAAAAAAGGGTAACAAGGCTTCAGACTGGTTGGCTCCCAGCGAAAGCAGGTACAAGTAGCGTTTGTTATCCTTTTTGATGGATTCATAAAAGTGGGAAATGCCAATGATGGTGCTGTTGAGCGAGTTGCCCAGCAACATCCCTCCCACAACAACCATCAGCCGTGCAGTAAAAATGTTTTCATAGTTGACTATCACCCGGTTAAAAAAAACCAAAAGCAGTCCTGCACCCAGGAAGTAGGAAAGAAAAACGGGGCCAAAGAAGTGGCGAAAGGAGAGCTTGCTGTTGATCATGGCCGAAAAGCAGGCAAAAAAGATCATCACAATGACCCAGGCAATATTCAACCAGGGGTTATCCCAACGAAAAAGGTAAACCAGCACAATGGATACCAGGAACAACTGCCCTGTCATACGACCGGCTGAAACAAACAGCTGTCTGACAATACCCATTTTAAGAAAAACGGACAATGCTACCGGCACCAGCAATAACCCAAAGGCGGCCATCAGACGTAAAACAGAGATATCAGGAGCTGCTTCCATTTTTACCAAGGTTTAAAGTGGGAAAATTCTGATCGTGCCAAATGGCGTCATGGGATGAAATGACCAGGGTTTTGTCATCCAGTGAACAGAAATAATGTACAATCAATTCTTTCAGATGTTGATCCAGGGCTGAGGTGATTTCATCCAACAGGTAGATTTTCCTTTCAAGCAGGAGGGTAACAATGATGGCAAGGCGTTGCAGTTCACCTCCTGAGAGGTCCTCCAGCCTTTTATCCAGGGTGGATTTGGCAAGATGAAAATCATCCATCAAAGTCAACACCTTTGAACGGTCATAGGAGAGGTAGCGATTGTTTTTAAAAGCAAGCACCTCCCGGATAAAACTTTCGGCTTTACCCCTTCCGATTTGCATTTCCTGGCTAACATAGGCCATTTGCCGGCGCAAAAGCCAAACATTTTCCAGTCCGAGCTTTTTCCCATCAATCATCACCTTACCCTCATCGGGAAAATCAAAGCCCAGGAGCATGCGCAGCAAGGTGGTTTTACCACTGCCCGATTCTCCTTTAATCAAAAGCCGCCCTCCGGCAGGTACCATTAAAGAAAGGTCGTGGTAAAGGTATTTGTCGTCTATCTTTTTGGTTATGTTCTGTAATTCAATCACTACACTCAAATATTCTTTGTATAAAACACCTTTGCCCGGCCTGAATGCACAGGACCGGGCAAAGGTAATGAAAAATGGTCGTATCAATTACCTCCGGTAAATCGTTTCACCGTTTTGTTCATCTTTTGTACTCCCACTGAATACATAGGTAACCTCATAGCTTGTACCGTTGACAGCAGTTATGGTAACCTTATCAATAACTCCTGCCTGGGCACCGGGAATGGAGAAAGATGCCTGTCCCTGGGCATTGGTGGTATGGGTTTCGCTTTTGGAGTATCCATCGGTACCCACAATGCTGAAGTGAAGTTCGCAATCGGCAATAACAGGCATAACACTACCCCAAACAATCACTTGTTGTCCTGCCGGGGGTTGCGAAGGGGTGGGATAACCCGATACATAAGCCACCTGGTCGCAGTGGTCGCCTGTAGCCACCTCCTGCCAATAACAAACTTCTACCGTCTGTGGTGCAGTATTTTTTACCTCCCCCAAGTCTATGGCTTGTGCAACCTGGGTGAGGTCCTCTGCATTTATCTCGATATGCATTTGGTGACCTGTATCAGGATAAGGGAAATTCTCCAGGAGAATGGGGGCTGCTCCGTCAATGGCTATCGCTATATTTGCACCTTCTGCAAACAGAGTTGCCGGAATGGGCTCTCCCAGGCTACCCGTGGCTGCAGCAATAAACAAACCACCACCAACCTTGGTGTCATCACGATACCAGCTCCACAATTTGTAGGTGCCATATCCGACAGTTCCCCCTACTGCACCTATTACAGCGAGTCCGGGTAAACTTACTGCAGTGGCCAACCCTGCCGAAGCCGTAACCGCCGAGCCAGTAAGGCCACTGGCTCCTGCACCCATTATTGCACTAAAACCTATTCCCACTCCATCCAGTGGCTTTTCAACCCGGATCTTGTTGACCAGGTCATTGTATTGGTTACCATCAATATGTTGCAACTCCCTGGCTTGCCGCAGTGCCCGCAGGGTATCCCCTGTTTCTTTGATCAAATCTGAAAGCTCTTTGATCACCCCAGGGTCCAAACCTGATATACCGAACACCCCGGCAGCAGCCTGTACACATTGTTCTCCAACCCCGTTTTTTTGTGACTTCTGTTTGTCACCAGCAATCATATTTTCAGCCATTTCCACAAAGATTTCTCCGGCATTGATATAAGAAATGGTAAGCTCATCAACATCATCTACCGATAGAGTATCGAATCGTGCTGATTCATAAGCAACAGCAGCTTTTACAAAATTAATGGTGGCTTCAGAAACCTCTTCAATATTTTTGTGTGTCTGGTTTTGTTGCGTCGAACCGTTATCGTCCGTACAACTATACAGCCCCACTAATATGAGGCCCACCATTACAGAGCCCAGCACAAATATACGCCTGAACCGGCTCCATGGATTCTTGTTTTTTATCCCCTGGTTTTCCATAGGTTTTAGTTTTACTTTGTTCATACTTTTCTTTTGTCGAATAAACTTCAGGGCAAATATACACTATTTAACAAGAATATTAACTTTTTTTGTTTTTTGTATTTTTGCTTTAACTTTTCACAATAGTTAGTTTTAATCTGTATTATCGGGTGTGTACAGCATATTTATATGCCAATGATTTTTTTTTATCCCGGAATAATTTTTCAGATAAATAAAACCATCTACTTTTTTTCACATCAAACACCGCAACAAATTAAAATATTTTTTACATTTGTTTTTTTAATCATACAATGCACATGCATTTTTAGCATGCATAAGATAGCTTTGCCCATCTTGTTCCATACAACAATATGAAAATCTTTTTATACTATTTTCTTTTTCTAAATTTAATCGCCAAACCTAAAATAAAAGCTATGCCAAAACTTTACTTCCTTATCCCTATTCTCACTTTTTTTACTTTCCAGTTATTCGGACAGGAGAGAAATCCGCAATCAAAAACCTTCAGCCGAATTACGGCTATGCTAGAAAACGCATATCATATAGGGCTATGCGTGAATAACAATCAGCAAAACTTGCATAAAGATTTGTTTCCCCCTAATACCATAGTCCACATATCACAAAAATCTTTGTATCTGAATGATTCAGTTTACAGATATGACTGGAGCGTTGAAACAAGCCAGTATGAGCTTACAAGAAAGGAGTTTAATACCTTTGATGAGAACGGCACCCCAACCCAGAGTATTACTTACGACTGGCAGCCGGAAAATGAAGTATGGACAAAGATGTTTAAATCCATTCACTCCCACGATGAACATGGAAACATCACACAAGAGATTAGATATCACTGGTCAGAAACAGAAATGGATTGGAGGAATAGAACTAAAATAGTTTTTACCTACAACAGTGATGATTATTTAACTAAATTAATCGGCTACAACTGGAATCCCAATGAAAATGCATTTATCAAAAACTATAAATATGCAAATTCATACGAAAACAACCAGTTGACAGAAAGAGTCCATAGTAATTGGGATACGGATACAGACCAGTGGGTTTACAACCTGCGGCAAGCCTTTATATACGACGAATACTGGGAGATACATCTGCGCTCCATGACTTATAACTGGGATAATGAAATGAATGAATGGTCTTTGAGTGCTAAGACTGAGAACACTTTTGACAATGGAAACTGGATAAAGGGCGTTACGTATAACTGGCAGGATGAGATTGAAGGTTGGGTAGCTGCATTCAAAACAGAAACGGATTACGACAACCATAGTAACCCGATCAAGCAAGTTTGGTATCAATGGATTGATGACCTGGATAACTGGATGCAGACGTTTAAATACGAACAGGAATATGATGAAAACAGCAACCGAATACTTTTTAAAACGTTTTCCTGGGACGAGGAAGCCAATGCCTGGCAAAACCAAACTAAGTATCAATATTATTTTTCTTCTCTTGTCACAACCTCCGGTGAAAGTTTTCATACAGAAACTTTAACCTTGTTTCCCAACCCCGCATCAAATATTGTTACTTTAAAGGGAGTAAATACACAGGATGGTATATCTGTATACAATACAAATGGAAAACTACTTCTGCACAAAAAAGCCAGGCAAGCAAATGAAGTTATAGATATAAGTCATTTACCAAAGGGCGTATACCTGGTAGCGGTATCCAACGGGGATAAACGCACGGTAATCCGTTTGCTAAAGCTTTAAAACAATGAGCATATAGAAAACCTGGGACATTTTTTGTCCCAGGTTTAGTTTCTATGTGAGAGTTTTTTATAACAGGGCTTTATGTTTTTGAACCAGCCCTTTCATCACAACATCATATATCGCAACCCACACATCAAAGCAGTTATAAGTCGAGAAGCAGCCATGAGAAGAAACAAATTTTGGTATATTGACACCGTCTTGTTATTCCTGTTACTTTTTTTAACGACGGTTACATACACACAGGGACAGCGTTTTACCAGCACTGCGAATAGAACCCCTGCCCAAAAAGTCAACAGCACCAGTAAAGCCAAAACAGACACCGTATTGACCCTATGGAATGTTGAAAAATCAGGTGAACTCACTTTAATTGACATGGAGAGTAACCTTCTGTTCGCCCCTATACCAGATAAAAGGTCCGGCCCGAAGATGGACACCATTTTCAACCAGGCAGGGGCAGGCTCCATGCCCGTTCATCGTCCCGGCAACAGTGGCAGCCTCCTGCTCAAGCAGGCAGACACCCTTGGCAATCCAATGATCCGGATTAAAAAGGCAGAAGAGCTCGAAAAGAAAAACTGAGCCCATAATAATCATCCCTTTACATCCATCAGCTTGCTATTTGCCTCAAGCTAACGTACCTTTGTGGCCCTGCAAAATTCACTCCCAACTTTTTATTAAAAAATGGTCCTGGATAAAACTTTTCACCTGCTAAAAAAAAGATATGCCCGTCAGCTTGAGAACCTGATCATTACAGAAGTACGCATAGGCCTTCATCTCACTGCCGTAGCGCTTTCCGATAACAGCCATGGAGTTGCCAGCACCCTTACAGCGACCCAACCCCGGGAACACGAAAAAAAACGCAACTTTGATGCTTTTTCTCCCTCACAGATTAAAGGTCGTAAAGTCCTGGAGCTGTTTGACCCACCCCGGCAAACCAACATCACCGATACCCTGAAACTGGCAGTAATGAATGCTGTATCTTCAAAAATTCTCCCGGACACCCCCTATAAAGTTCTGGAAGACGCAGATCCCATTGACCTGCTGGATTTAAACGGCTCAAAAAATATCACCATGGTGGGAGCCTTCCAATCCTACATAAAAAAAATTGCTGCTACCCAAAACCATTTAAAAGTTTTGGAGCTTGATAAAAAGACCTTTCACCCTGAGCATCAAAAATATTATGTCCCGGCCGAAGCCTACCAAAGCATTCTTCCGGCCTCCGATATTGTAATCATTACCGGTCTTACCCTGCTTAACAACACCATCGACGCCCTGCTTTCAACCACTTCGTCCGGGGCCCGGGTCATTGTTACCGGTCCATCAAGCAGTCTGATACCTGATGTTTTGTTTGAAAATAATGTGGATATCATAGGTGCTACAAAAATCACCAATCCCGAAATGTTGTTCACCATCGTTGGAGAAGGGGGATCGGGCTACCACCTTTTCAGGTATTGTGCAAAAAAAATCTGCATCCTCAAAGAATAACCCCATGGGTTGTCCAACCAAGAGATGGCAGATGACCATTACTAAAGATCTTTTCAGAATCTCTCCAGAAACCGTTCTGTTTCCCTCCAAAGCTGCTCACTGTCGAAAATATTGTTATGATTATACCCAGGTAACTCCACAAGCCGGACAGGGCCACTCCAGTACTCCATAAGCTTTTTACTATGTGAAGGAGGCACGATATTGTCTGCTGTTCCGTAAAAGGCAAGCACGGGTGCCTGGATGCCCTCAGCATATTTTTTGGAAGCAAAGGGGTGCTGTAACAACAGGCTTACGGGCAAAAAGGGCAGTTTCGCCTGGGCCACTGCCCGGATACTTTCAAAGGGAGAGACCAAAATCACTCCCCTGGTCTTGCGCTTTGATGCCAGATAAACAGCACTTGCTGTGCCAATACTTCGACCCATCACCACGATTTGGGCATTGTCAGCATCCATTCGCGAAACGGCATAGTCATAAATCTCCAGGGCGGCATTGAAGAAACTTTCCTCCCCAGGTCGGCCATCGCTTTTTCCATAACCAGGATAGTTGACAAGAAGCACATCCCAATCGCCAAAAAGGGAAGCCTCCGGAACCAGGTGAGAAACCTCCTCTGCATTGCCGCCAAAATATATCAGTAATTTTCGGGAGTGGGTACTGTGATTTTTACATAACCATCCACGTAAAATATTACCTTCTGTCATCTGAATTTCAACCTCCTCCACATTTTCATTGGCCTGTATGAGATAAGAAAGAGGCTGGGGATAAAACAACATCCCCCTCTGGGAAAAATAGAAAAACGCAAGGACAAGACTGTATAGGATGGCCAGGATAATCAGCAGGTAAATCATTTTTCTCATATTTCCATTAGATAAATCATTTGAAATGTTCACAAAATTTCGTCACCCCATAAAAGGCAACTCTCATCATCTCACAATGATACAAAAATTTCTTCTCATCAAAAATTCATCGAGATTAATAATTCCTCCCCCATTACAATGAACAAAAGAGAGATATTTTACTATAACGCATTGTTTTTCAAACCCCTGTATAGATATTATGTTAAAAAGCTTCTACTTTTCAGAAAACACCCCTATAAACCTTATTTGCAGCATAATGCGGGCACACACCAACCCTTTTAAACATCATTCTGTGACATCCTTAACACAAACCTGCGATTTAATAAAACATCAACAAAAGAAGACCATCAATGGATAATTTATGCTTTTTGGTGGAATTTTTATTAAATTTGTTTACCTTGAAAAATAAATCTATTTCCTATTAAACCTTTGGATTAACAACTTAACAAGATGAAAAAACAACTTTACCTTTTGATTCTTCTATTTGTGGGCTCCCTTGTTTTTGTCTCCTGCGAAAAAGACGAAGAGTTTTTCGACGAAACCCTGCTTCCCGGAACATGGGTGTCGGGAACAGAGTATTATAAATACATGAGCAACGGAACAGGAAGCACCTGGGATACCAGCGACGATGTCAGTGAAGAAGAAGCACAAGAATTTACCTGGGAACTCGTTGGCTCGGAATTTACCCATATCCATATTCTGGAAATTGGTGGTACCGTGCCCAAGGTTTATACCATGCTGGAACTAACCACCAACACATTGCGCTATGAAGATAGTTTTGGCAAACAATTTTCCTACAACAAGGTGAATTAGCTCCAAACCAAATACAGATAAGAAAAAAAAGGTTTGTAACCAACCAGAGAAATTACACAACTGTTCACTCCAACTCACAGGGAAACCATGAAAAAATTTATTAAGCCCATACTCCTGGTATTGGCATCTTTGCTAATTATTTTGGCTGCTACTATTAGTGTGGCCTTATATGTGGTGTTTACCCCCGAAAGAATAAGTCCCATTATCAACCGGCAGGCTGAGAAGTTTTTTAAATGCCAGGTGGAGATCGGAGAGGTTGAACTTACCTTTTTCAGTACTTTCCCGAAGTTTGGTGTAAAGGTTGACAGGTTTTTACTTATCAACCCCCACCCCAATGCTCCATCCGACACCCTGGTCAACATAGACCGTTTAATGGGGGCCATAGACATCAACGCTTTCAGGAAACGAAATGAGGTGCTGTTGTCGGGTGTTTCCATTCAAAATGGGTTTATCAGTGCCTACATTGACAGCCTGGGAAAGCCCAATTTCGATGTAATTGTCACTGATACGGTTCCATCCCCCAGGGAAGACAAGGAAGAGTTTGCATTTCAACTGTTAGATATGGGGCATGTTGAGCTAAACAATATCAACCTCAGCTTTGTAGACGACTCACTGAATCTCCATGCCAGCATTGTAGGACTGTATGCCAGGATGGAAGGAACCTTTTCAGAAGATAGTCTCCGCTCAGATATCAAAGTGAATGAGTCTGTCATTTCCTTTACTCATAACGGAGAGAAGTTTCTGAATAATGCCCGGGTACAACTGGATATGCCACTTCAAATTATCCAGGGCGGACAAAACTTTCGTCTTAAGCAGGCCCTTGCATCGGTAAATGACCTGGAAGTACTGCTGGATGGCCATGTGGAGTTAAACTCTTCCAATGGAAATATCCTTACCCACATGGACTATCAGCTTTACGGCTGGCCGGTAAAAGACCTTATAGCCCTTGTTCCTCCCTCCTACCAAAAACATCTTGAAGGTGTTCAGGCCCAGGGCTTGCTCTCATCCCGCGGCAATATTTCAGGCATATACAGTGATTCGCTGATGCCACTTATGGATATACACATGATAATGGAAAACGGCTCATTCAGTTACACCGGATTTCCTCTCCCCCTGGACCGTATCAATGGGAGCATCCACCTTTTTACCGATTTGCAAAACGATGACATTTCATTTATAGAGATCAATGAATTTAAGGCCCATACCCCACACTCCAGCCTTGACACCCGTGGACGAGTCCATCATTTATTCACTGACATTACCAGCAACCTCACAACCCAGGCCAATTTGCACCTGGATGAGTTGCAACCTTTCATTCCCGACACCCTCCCGGTTCATCTGCAGGGCAGGATACAAGGAACAATGAATACCCGTTTATCCGTGTCGCAAGTGGAGAAAATGCAGCTGGAGAAAGTGAATGTTTCGGGAAACCTGATTGCGTATGAGCTTGATTTGGTGGTTGACAGTCTGTGGATACAAACCCCCCAGTCAACCATCAACTTCACCCTGCCCAATCCCCATGCTTCCACCCCAAACACCCTGTTTGCCAGGGCCGAAATAACTGCCGACCATCTGGAAACGGGCAAAATCGATAATTACCAGGCTTTTCTCCAAAATACAAAACTGGTACTGGAGACATCAGACCTGCGCGATACAACCCGCATACCCGACATAATAAGCACCTTTTCCATGGATACCCTCTATGCCTCCATGGACACCATACAAATAGCATTAAAGAAACCTGCTGGAGAAGCATCGGTATTCCCCATGGAAGGTAAACCCAGGTTTCCCCGGGTACATCTCATATATAACAGTGAAGATATTGCGGCCCTGGCCGGTGATGACTCAGCCCTGATCGAACAGCTGCAAATGGATGTGGACATCACCAATGATCAAAGCCAGCCAGATTTTTTTCTGCAGTGGTACGCCAAAGGTTTTGTTGACATGGATCAGGCTGTTTTTAGGTCAACTTATATCACTCACCCCCTGGAAATTCCTGCCCTGAAAATGGATTTTGACCCGGAAACCATGAATATTAAAGACAGCAGGGTTATTATTGACAAATCAGACTTTGAGCTCACCGGTACATTTGACAATGTGTTGTCTTACTTCAGGCATGACTCCATTCTGCGTGGAGATTTTCAATTCGTTTCCAGCAATACCGATATTCTTGAGTTAATGAACCTGACCAGTGGTATTGGCGTTGAAGAAGAACGGCTGGCAGACTCCGGCAACCCAAACCCGGCAAAGTCTCCGCATAACACCCACAACCCTGTTAATAATACCAACGACACAACCTACTCTGACCCATATATGGTTCCCCAAGGAGTGGATTTTCTGCTGGCTACCAACATTAAACAGGCTACTTTGGGGGTAGATACAGCCAGAGACATTCGAGGGGATGTGAGAATCAATGATGGAATACTGGTACTGGATGATGTAAGATTTACTACCTCAGCAGCAGGGATGCAGCTCACATGCATGTACCGCACCCCACGTAAAAACCATTTATACCTGGGGCTGGATTACCATATGTTTGACATTGAAATTGAGCAGCTACTCAACATGATTCCCGACATCGATACCCTCATGCCTATGCTTCGATCGTTCAGGGGTACCGGTGAGTTTCACCTTGCCATTGAAAGCTACCTGGATTCCACATACACCATCAAAAAATCCACTTTGCGCGGAGCTTCTTCCATCAGGGGCGAAGACCTGGTGCTGATGGACGGCGAAACCTTCAGTGAGATTGCCCGCACCCTGCGATTCAGCAAAAGAGCCGAAAACAGGGTTGATTCTCTCTCCGCTGAATTTACTATTTTCAGAGAGGAGATTGATATTTACCCCTTCCTGATGGTGATGGACCGGTATACGGCTGTTGTGGGGGGACGACACAATTTTGATATGACCTTTGACTACCACATTTCTGTACTACAGTCGCCACTGCCCTTTCGATTGGGCATCGACATAACAGGCGATCTGGATAATTTGCAATACCGCCCCACAAGCAGCCGCTATGCTGATTTGTACCGGCCCGCCAGAAGAGGTGTGGTACAGAGCCGGCAACTGGAGCTACGGCGTATGATACGTGAAGCACTCATGGGAACCCGGGAAGAGAATGCAGAAGAGGAGTAACGAATTTGTCCTGCAATAAAAAGCAAATACACCCCGCCTTACTTCAAAACCACACAGGCACTTCTCATTAATATGATATTTTCAATGCTGTCTATTCTTTTCAGCCAAAAAAGCCCTTTTTTAAGTTTGGCCCGGTGGTTCTGAGACCACTATTGGAGTAAGCAACCCCATCACTGTCACCCGTAAATTTATTTTGGGGTAGAATATCCAATGGTTTCCCAATCTTCACGATAGCTTAATTGTATTCTTTTTGATTTGTCATTTTTTATAAAATCAATTGAACTCCAACCTTCTCCATTATTCCTGCTTGGTATGCCTATAAAACCCCAAAAGACTCCCAGACTTAAAAGACCTGTATTTTGCACTTTAAACAAACAAAACATTAAATAAAATATGGCACGATTTTTATACCATAGTTATTAAAAGAGATTCACCCCTAAAACCTACAGATATGAAAAAGCTATTTATCACCTCAGTAATCGCCCTCCTGTCAGTAGCAGGTAGCGTAACTACGGCGCAGAGCCAGTCTGAAGAATATCTTGGGCTGCCCGGTGACAACCTTAACCTTTACGCCGTGATGGAGCTTTTCAGAGATTCAGAAACCCTGGAAGCTTTTGAAAGAGACCTTAATGACCCCGACAAAATGGTCAACAACCTTGACCTCACCGGAGACCATTATGTTGACTACATCATGGTTCATGATTATGTGGAAAACAACATACACAATATTGTTTTGCGGGTAGCTCTCAATGAACGCGAGTACCAGGATGTGGCTGTATTTGTGGTTGAAAAGCTTCGCGATGGTTCGGTAAGGATGCAGCTCATTGGTGATGAGGCTTTGTATGGCCCCAATTATATCATAGAGCCTGTATATGCAGAAACCCCCAACCCGGGTTATCGCGGAACAGTAAGACAGCCCAATCATACCCGGCTGGTAACTACCACCTATTACGAGGTTGCCAGCTGGCCCGTAATCGTTTACATCTCCAGACCCGTATACCGCCCCTGGCGCTCAGCATGGTACTATGGGTATTACCCCGGTTACTGGAACCCATGGAGGGCTCATTACTTTCACTTTTACTACGGATATCACTACCATTGGCACCATCACTATCACGCTCATTACCGTCCCTGGAGGTATCCCCGCTGCCGACAATTCCATACGGTTTATGTGACCAACATTCGCCAACAATCGCCTACCGTATCCAACAGGATAGAGTCAGGAAGGTATAAGCGAACTTACAACAAACCTGATAAAAAAGTTGAAGGCGAAAATCTTTTTGCCCAAAGACATCCCGGCAGATATGCTTCAGCTTCAGAAAAACAAGTCCCATCAGCCACCGATTCAAGGGGCACTGTGCGTCGCAGCAACGAGGCAGACTCCCAAAGGGTAAGACAGGATAATGCAACCAGGACACCATCTGTGAATAACGATGTCCGCACCAGGGAAACAAACCAGGCCGTAAGACAAAACACGGAAGTAAGAGACCGTCAGCGGCCTGCCGTAAACTCCGAACGGAGGAGTAACATCCAAATACAACGAAATCCCGAACCTCCTCAAACCCAGGGTCCGGCCAACAGACGCAGCACAAATGTGCAAAAAGCTCCTGAAAGGCCGCAAAGCCCGGCCGGCAAAAACCCCAATACGGACGTTCAACGCACTCCCCAACGCAATCAAAGACCAGCTGTAAACAGCAATCGTGAAAACAGCAGTCCGTCGGTGCAAAGCACCAGACCGCAGACCAGGCCACAACCTACAGCTCCCCGGCAAAGTGTGCACAGGGCAACACCCACAAGGAGCACAAGCACGACCCAAAGCAGACCAGCAGGTGTTTCGTCATCCGGTTCCAACAACCGGCAAACTCCTTCGGTAAGAACACAGGCACCTTCACCAAGCCGCAACCAATCCTCCACACGGGTTAGCACCCCGGAACGGCGCAACAGAAGCACCACCCCTTCCTCCCAGCCAAGCAATACAGGGAGTAAGAGAAGCGGCAGCTCGGAAGATTCGGGAAGCAGGTCAGGACGAAGATAACACCAGATTACAAATTACTACCCGGATATTATTGACTACATTATTGATTACGGCGCAGAAATCAAATCTGCGCCGTTTTTTTTACAAAAATTATTACCTGGGTTGCAGGTTGCTTCAAAGGTTTTCCCAGGCCTGGTTCCAGTCCCGCCACAATACAACGTCATTGCGCGATTGCGGACAAAAATGTACGTTTTCGCACATGTTCTAATATTCAAAAGCACAACCCTCTGTCTTATACATCTGTATATGTGACACTTGCAACATCTGGCACATTATTGGCTCGATTACCATAAACTTTAAATCAGGGAGCATGGTGTCAAACTATTTGAAAACCGCTTTGCGCTTTTTGCAGCGCAACATTTCGTTTACGGTGATCAACATTGCAGGCCTCACAGCAGGTATTACCGCCTTTTTGCTCATTGCCCTTTATCTGCAGAATGAGCTCTCATTTGACAAACACCTGCCGGAAAATGCCCAACTTTACCGCATGGTGGGGATACAGGAACCACCAGGCATAGACGTCCAGCATGTTGCTATCACCAGTGGAGGGTGGGCGCCCTGGCTCAATGAAAACGTTCCGGGAGTGGCCGGGGCTTTCCGTTTTATGTTTACATCCAACACGCTGATAGCTAATGATGAAGCCTACCTGGAAACCACTTTTTTTTCCGACGGTAAGGTTGTCAATAAACTTGGACTACCTGTTTTATCAGGTAATCCGGATGCTATCTCTCTTCATAAACCGCAAACAGCGGTCCTCAGTAAAAAAGCGGCCATGCGCATGTTTGGTTCGGTGGATATAGTCGGCGAAACCATCAGACACAACGACATCCCTTACACTGTGCTGGGGGTTTTTGACAACGATGAGATCCAAAGTCATATAAAGTTCCATGTATTGCTTTCACTGATTACCGTAGAAGCTGACAACCCATGGATGCACTGGCTGGGCAACAACAATGTAATTACATACATAGCCCTTGAACCCGGGGCCGATACCCAAAACATCACCGGATTGATCAATGACCATTACAACAAAGAAAGCGAACAACAATCCAGGGATTTTATGAAAAACACTTTTTACCTGCAGCCCGTTGAGGATATATACCTTCGATCAGGACATATCGACATTCATTCGGTATCCTATTCGGGCAATCTTTCCTCTGTATATGTTTTTATCCTGGTAGCCATTCTTGTACTGGTTATTGCCTGTATCAACTTCATAAACCTGTCCATTGCCGGAGCATCCCGTCGTGCACGCGAAGTGGGAATGCGAAAAGTACTTGGGGCCAATCGCACAAAGCTGGCCATGCAGTTTATGGGTGAATCCATGATTCTCACATTTATTTCTGTCTGTCTTTCATTGATGTTACTGGAAATCTTTGTGCCCGAATTCAACATTCTGCTGGGTAGCCATCTGCAAATCGACTTTATCAGAAACCCCCTTTTCAATGTTGGGTTGGTGGTATTGTGGCTTGGGGTGGGCCTGGTATCGGGATTATATCCAGGCTGGTACATATCGAAATACCAGCCAATAACAGTCCTCAAATCGGGAAACTTTTCGGGCAAGCCACAGGCCACATGGCTCCGAAAAATACTGGTGGTGTTTCAGTTTGCCACTTCCGCTGCCATCATTCTGTCTACCATTGTGGTAACGCACCAGGTCAGGCATATGCAATCCAAAGACCTTGGATATGATCCTGAAAACGTCCTCTATCTATCTTTCGGCGAAAGCCTTGATTATGAACGCCAATCGGGTTTCAGAGACCAATTGATGACCCTTCCTGAAGTAAAAAGCATTGGCCTTGCAAGCCAATACAATGGTGTGGCGGGAAAACAAAGCTACATCCATGTCGCAGATTCGGTAAGAACCACTCTCATGACAAGGCATGGCTACGTGGACCCAGACTTTTTTCCCACCATGAATATTGAAATCATTAAAGGGCGAAACTTTAACCACGATGCAGCAACCGATCCTTACCAGGCTGCTCTAATCAATGAAGCAACAATGAACGCCCTGGGGTGGGAAGATCCCATTGGTAAGAGAATTGAAAATACTTACCATGAAGACTATGATCATTTTGTGATCATAGGGGTTGTCCGGGATTACAATTATTACTCGGTCAGGCGACCCATTGCCCCGGCCATTTACCTCTACCAGAAAGACCAGATTACAACCATGAACATCCGCTACACCGGCAATAATCACCAGGAGGTGCTCTCACGCATAAGCAACCAGTTCAAAACCAACTTCCCCGGCTTACCCCTTCGGTCAAATTTTATTACAGAAACCTTGTCGCGCCAAACACGATCTGAAAAATATACCATGCGAATCTTTGGTTGGTTTTCCATCCTTTGTTTGGTCATATCCTGCATGGGCCTTTTTGGTCTTACCGCTTTCATGATTAATCAGCGTCGCAAAGAAATCAGTATCCGCAAAGTATTGGGGAGTTCAGTTACTCACATCAATTTATTGTTGATGGATGGATTTATGCGAATGGTAGGTTTTGCCCTTGCAGCCGGGCTTACAGTTAGCTACCTTACCATGAGCAGGTGGCTGGATAACTACCCCTACCGCATCAACATCGGTATAAGCCACTTTTCAGTGGTTGTGGTGATCATTGCGGGCATCGCTGCTTTAACCATACTGTTCTACTCAACCCGGGCGGCCCAAAAAAATCCGGTATATAATCTGAAGTATGAATAATAGTCGTTGTTTCTTGAAAGCACTCGGTTGATTGCTCATTATTAACAAGAAGCCGGGAATTGCTTTCCAGCCCCCTCCCATTTTATCAACCTGTGACTTTTAAAATCGCTACAGGTTGATAGCCTTTCCCAAGGTTTAAGTTTATTCACCCTGATTTTAGATCAAACCAAATCTTTTCTTATTTTTGAATCATTGTAGTCCGGTAAAAAATGGATGAATTGTCCTGAAATGTTTGTTGATTGTGCCATCCCTACGGGATTTAATATACCGGGGTCACTTTTTGACTATAAACATTTCACTCCTAACGGAGTTAGTGCAAAATTTGAGCATTTGAACCAATCCCTTAAGGATGTGATGTTTATATTAAAAAAATTAAAGCCCCAAAATGAGTTCCGAAGGAAGGAGACTAATATAACCCGACAACAGTGTTTTTGAATAATCGTTTAACAATAAAATAAAATCATCGGTTTCTTCCCTACACAGCAAAGCAGGATTTAAACATCCCATTAACCATGCAACACGGGTCATTATCCCGGGTTATTGCAGGCAAACCCTTTAAGTCAGCATGTCTATGGAACCAACCTATAAGCAATTAAAAGAACAGGTTTCCAGGCTTGAGAAAAAAATTGAGCAACTGAAATCTCAGCAGATCGAACCCCTGGAAGGCAGTGAAGAGAAATACCGGTTGCTGTGGGAAACCATGACGCAAGGGGTTATTTACCAGGCTGCCAACGGAGATATCCTTTTGGCAAACCCTGGTGCAGAGCGAGTACTGGGACTTACCGCAGATCAGATGCAGGGGAAAAGCTCTATGGATCCCCGCTGGAAAATGATTAAGGAAGATGGTACGCCAGTGCCCGGCAAAGACCATCCCACTATGCTTTGCTTAAAAACAGGCAAAAAAATTGGGCCAGTAATCCGTGGTGTTTTTCATCCCGCGAAAAACAGCTATGTCTGGTTATCTATCACTTCCATCCCGATATTCAGAGCCGGAGAAAAAGAACCTTACCAGGCCTATGCCACTTTCGACGACATCACAGAAAGCAAAAAAGCCAAAGACAAATTTAAAAAGAGCCAAGAGATACTAAGGTATGCCCTCGATTCTGTAAAACTGGGAGCCTGGGAACTGGACCTAAACACCCATAATGCAAATCGCACACTACAGCACGATAAGATTTTTGGTTATAAAAAAATGCTTCCCCACTGGTCTTTTAATGTATTCATAGAACATGTGCATCCCGATGATGTGGATGAAGTGAAAAAAAAGTTTGATGATGCGGTTCGGCTGCAAAAAGACTGGAACTTTGAATGCAGGATCATAAGGGTTGACGGGGAAGAAAGATGGATTTGGGCTACCGGACAGCACCTTAAGGATGAAGCGGGAAAATACAGCCGCATGGCAGGCATTGTACAGGATATTACACAACAAAAAAAGAGCAAACTGGAACTTCAGCACCGAGAACAGCTCCTGGCCTATATTATCAAACATGACCCCAGTGCCATTGCTGTGCATGACAAAAACCTCAATTACCTGTTTGTCAGTGATCGTTACCTGCATGATTACAAAGTAAAGGACTCAGATATTATTGGCAAACACCACTATGAGGTGTTTCCTGATATACCCGAAAAATGGAGGAAAGTACACCAAAGAGCACTCAAAGGAGAGGTTATAAGAAGTGAAGAAGATGTGTACAAAAAACAAGACGGCACCATAGATTACACCCGTTGGCTATGCAGGCCATGGCACACAGAAAAGGGTGAAATTGGTGGAATTGTGCTTTTTACAGAGGTGATTACGGAAAGAAAACTTATTGAACTGGAAAACATGAAAACAGCCCAACAACTCAATCTGGTGCTTGAGAATACTGGTGATGGTATTTTTTCAGTAGACAAACAAGACCGGGCAACCATGATAAACAGCCCTGCTCTAAAAATGTTGGGATACAGCAGTAATGATTTGTTGGGCAAAATCATGCACAAGGCGCACCACCATACCCAAAAAGATGGCTCCCCCTATCCCATGAAAGAGTGCCCCATAATCCTTACCATCGAGCATGGGAAACCTGTTACTGTAACCGATGAAGTATTCTGGAGAAAAGATGGCACCAGCTTTCCGGTAGAGTACATGAGTGCCCCCATTATAGATGGGGATAAAATAAACGGGGCTGTTGTGAGTTTTCGTGATATCACTTTCAAAAAAAAGACAGAAAAAAAGATTCAAAAACTCAATGATCAACTGTTGGAGATTATTAAAACCATCAACCGCCTTTCCAGGGCTGAAGACATAAAACTGTTACAGTCTATTGTGGCAAATGCTGCACGTAAACTGGTAAACGCCCGGGGGACCACCTTTGTTATCAGGGATAACGGGTTTTGCCGGTATGTGGAAGAGGATACCGATACTCCCTTGTGGAAAGGAAGCAGGTTTTCCCTGGATAATTGTATTACGGGATGGGTCATGCTCAATAAACAACCGGCCATTATTGAAGATATCTACCAGGATGATCGCATTCCCGTTGAATTATACAAGAAAACGTTCGTAAAAAGCCTCGCCGTTTTCCCGGCAAACTATAAAAACCCCAAATTCGCCCTGGGATGCTACTGGGATAAACACTATACGCCAGATGAACAGGAAATTCAACTCATGAAAACACTGGCAGAAGGGGCCAATATTGCCTATGAAAACATTACTCTGTTGAAAAATCTCGAAGAACATGTAAAAGAACGTACACTGGAACTGAAGCAGGTCAACAAAGAACTGAAAGCGTTCAGCTATTCTGTATCACATGACCTGAAAGCTCCCCTGAGAGCCATTACCGGGTTTACCAATATTCTGACAGAAGATTACGGGAAACAACTGGACAATGAAGGATTGCGCCTTTGCCAAACCATAGCAGACAACGCCAAAAACATGAGCAAACTCATCGATGATCTGCTTTCATTTTCCAGGTTGGCTCGCAAAGAGCTCAAAAAGGATTTTATTGATATGGACAACCTGGTGCATAAAACGCTCCAAGATCTCACCCATGATGCCCGGAACAAAGATATCCAGACCCGGGTTAAACACCTTGATCCGTGTTATGGAGACCCCAACCTGATAAAGCAAGTGGTAACAAATATTTTATCCAACGCCATAAAATACACTACAAAAGAAGAAACGCCCGAGATTGAAGTCTTTTCAGAAAGCGACAAAAAAGAAACCGTTTATTATTTTAAAGACAACGGGGTAGGATTTGATATGAACTACAAAGATAAGCTTTTTGGGGTTTTTCAGCGCTTGCACAATGATTCAGAATTTGAAGGTACAGGTGTGGGGTTGGCCCTCGTACAACGCATCATCCACCGTCATGGAGGAATTGTGGATGGCGAGGGTAAGCATGGCCAGGGAGCAAAATTTTGGTTCTCGCTGCCCAGAATAACTGAATAAGCAAAGAATACCAAACCCATCCATTAATTGTCCAAACGCTGAAATTGCATTGCCCTGCAGTTATTATCCCCTGTTAAGTATAATAATCAAGACACTTAAAACATGTTTGCTTGTCGGCTATTTGACGGTTTTTATGCACACATAGATCCTGTTTGGCGATAATATTTAAAATACAAAATTACCGTTTTTGAAAATTTCAACCCAGGATCTAAGGGTTTTTACGGATGTTTGTTTTCCGTGCTTTCTATTGT
>SLQX01000030.1 GCA_007131245.1 Bacteroidales bacterium | reverse complement strand
TTACATGTCAAAAAACAAAATGTATTTGATATCATTTAGGCCCCAGAACTTATAAATCTTGCCAAAAATATATATCAATGACCAGAAATTTTTTATAGAAACAGCAATTTTGTATCTTTATAAAATATATAAACCCATAAAAACCTAAAAAGATGAGATACTTTATCCTATCATTTATTATAGCTTTTACGGCAGGCTTAATTTCATGCACTTCACCTGCAGATAATAACTCCGGAGAAGAGATTGAACAGGAAGTTCAGATTAAAGTTGACACCCTGGCAGAAGGGCTACAAAACCCCTGGGGTATGGCATTTTTACCAGACGGGCGCATCTTGATAGCTGAACGTCCAGGTAATCTTCGAATTTACGAAGACGGCAATCTATATTCAGAGCCGGTGGACGGCCTGCCCGAAATCTGGGCTCATGGCCAGGGCGGACTACTGGATGTTGTTTTACATCCCCAATATGATGATAACCAGTGGCTCTATTTTGTATATGCCGCACCAGGCCCTGGTGGTGGGAATACTGCAATTGGCAGGGGCAAGCTGAATGACTTTACCCTCACCGAATTTGAAGAACTCTTCCATGGATACCCACTAAGTGGCAGTGGCGCACACTTTGGCAGCCGTATAGTATTTGATGAACAGGGATACCTTTTTACCACCATTGGAGACAGGGGTCAAATGGAAACTGCACAAGAATTGACAAACCACCATGGAACAGTCTTGCGTATGTACGATGATGGCACGGTGCCGGAAGACAATCCATTTGTGGGACAAGAAGATGCACTTCCGGAAATATGGTCATATGGGCACAGAAATATCCAGGGAATGATCATTCACCCGGAAACTGGTGATATTTGGACCCACGAACACGGCCCCAAAGGAGGAGACGAAATCAATGTGGTATTCAAAGGAGAAAATTACGGCTGGCCACTTGCAACCCACGGCATAAACTATGATGGCTCAGTCATTACACCCGACACTACCCTGCCAGGAATGGTGGACCCCATATTACACTGGACACCATCCATTGCTCCATGCGGCCTGGAGATTGTTACAAGTAATAAGTATCCCCAGTGGCAGGGTAACCTATTGGTAGGTGCTCTTGCCGGGCAACACATTCACAGAGTGGTAATCCAGGACAGAGAGGTGGTGGAAACTGAAAAACTTTTACAGGGATTTGCCCGTTTCAGAGCTATAGAACAAGGCCCTGATGGTTATCTGTATGTACTTACTGAATCCCCCGGTTTGTTTTTCAGGCTGAGGTTACAATAACGCATTCTTTGACGAAAAGTTAGAATCTACCCTGGGAGTCTTTCAGGATATTGAATAAAAACTCCCTGGCACGAAAGAGTTGTGCTTTAACGGTACCAATTGGCAGCTCAAGCTCCTGGCATATCTCCTCATAGGAATACTCCTCAAAATATCTAAGCTGAACCAGCTTTTTATAACGGGGTTTAAGTTTTTCTACCAACTCGCGCATCAGTTCAATTTTTTGCGATTTGATCAGATGCTCTTCGGGATCAAGCCCTTTGGCAGTCATGGATTTTGCGTGGAATGAATCGCTGATATCGTCGTAATTTTCATCGGCCAGCACATTCTTTTTCTTCTTACGCATAAAATCTATGCAGTTATTGGAAGCAATTTTAAACAACCAGGTGCTAAAAGCATAGTCGGGGGTATATTGGGCAAGATTTTTAAAAGCTTTTCCAAAGGCTTCAAGTGTCAAATCCTCTGCATCATCGGCATTGCCGGTCATTTTCACAAGCATAAAATAAATAGTATCCCGATACAACCCCATCAACTCAGTGAAAGCCATTTGATCTCCATGTTCAACTGCCTTTCTGACCAATTCAAAATCTCTTTGTGCCTTTTCTGTTAAATTGGGGTTTACTTCCATTTATTTTTTTTGTAAAATATATTTGATGCTGCAAAAAGCGGATTTAGTAAAACAAAAATAAAATCAAATAATGGCGAATATAAAAATAATTTCTTTTCATCAACCCTTTTTCCGGCATAATAATAAACCAACATGAGCGAAATAGTCTTTAAAAGGAATAATCCCAATGCAATCAATAAAGATAAGGAGTCTTGAGCAAAAAACAAAAATAACACTATAACTGGGTAAAAAAGGGTATTGAAAAATGTAAATATCCCCAGTTTTATTTTGTCGCCCATTTTATAATATGTACCCGTAGACAGGTGCCTTTTCTTTTGTTTAAACCATGACACAAAGTCTTTCTTGGGATCTGAAAAAGTGTATCCTTCGGGGTTGAGAACCACGGCAGTGTTGGAAGGGGTAGCTGCACTGTTTACAAATAAATCATCGTCACCCGATTTAATTTTATAGTGGGAGGCAAAACCACCATGCCTGAAAAAAGCTTTCCTGTGGTAGGCAAGGTTTCGACCGACCCCCATATAGGCTTTACCCGCAAGGGCTGCCCCCAGATAAAACAATGCGATACTAAGTGTATCAAAACGAATGAGTTTATTCAAAAATCCGGGAACTTTTTTATACCCGCCATATCCCAGTACAATTTCTGTTTTATTACCAAAAGCAGCCATCATGGTTTTTATCCAGTTTTTACCGGCTGGGGTACAGTCTGCATCGGTGAGTAAAACAGTATCATGTTTGGCCGATTTGATCCCTACTGCCAAAGCCAGCTTCTTGCCTTCAAAGAAATTGACATTTTCCCTGAGATGTATCACTTTGAAATGGTCATACTTTTCCTGGAATCCTTTTAAAAGGTAAAACGAATCGTCCTGAGAAAAATCATTGACAACAACCACTTCAAAATCAGGATAATCCTGCTCCAGTACTATGGGAAGGTTCTTTTTCAGGTTTTCATATTCGTTTCTTGCACAAATGATTACGGATACGGGTGCGTTAGCCTGCTGGCTATTTTCCTGCCCGGATCGCGATAAAGCTACCCTGCCAAAATAGAAAAAGTAATAAAACAATATGATAAGAGTACTTAAAGCCAGAGCAATAAGCCAATATATATCTGAATTTAGCTGAAGTTCAAGAAACGGAGACATACTTAGAATGGTGCTAATTTAAGGGTGCAAAATTAGCCAATCCTCAGGAATATGAGCTATCTTTGCACAATTTTAATTTTGGGTTTAATGCAGTTCAACATACAAAGTACAGATTCACAAAGTAGTGCGCGCAATGGCTTGATTACCACAGATCACGGAACCATAGAAACGCCTGTTTTTATGCCGGTAGGCACAGCCGGTACCGTAAAAGCCATTCACAACAAAGATCTCCAGCAACAGGTAAAAGCCTCCATCATCCTTGGTAACACCTATCATCTTTATTTGCGTCCCGGGCTTAATGTGCTTAGAAAAGCAGGAGGGCTTCACAAGTTCAATGCCTGGAACAGGCCTATACTTACCGATAGCGGAGGCTACCAGGTTTACTCCCTGGCTCACAGGCGTAAACTGACAGAAAAGGGTGTTTTGTTTCAATCACATATTGATGGTTCAAGGCACATGTTTAGCCCCGAAGGGGTAATGGATATACAAAGAACCATTGGTGGTGATATTATTATGGCTTTTGACGAATGTACCCCCTACCCTTGTGAGTATGACTATGCTAAAAACTCTATGCACCTTACACACCGCTGGCTGGACAGGTGCTGCCAGCATTTCGATAACACAGATGGACTGTATGGGTATAATCAGTCGCTGTTCCCCATCGTTCAGGGAAGTACTTACAAAGACTTACGAAAACAGTCAGCCGAATATGTGGCATCCTGCCAGCGCGATGGCAATGCCATTGGAGGTCTCTCGGTGGGAGAACCCGCTGAAATGATGTACGAAATGACAGACCTGGTATGCGGCATACTTCCCAAGGACAAACCCCGCTACCTAATGGGAGTAGGCACACCGGTTAATATCCTGGAAAGCATAGCCCTGGGGGTTGATATGTTTGATTGTGTGATGCCCACACGTAATGCAAGAAACGGAATGATTTTTACAAGTGAGGGGATCATCAATATGCGCAATCAAAAATGGAAAGAAGACTTTTCACCCATAGACCCCAATGGCACTTCCTTTGTTGATGAAATGTACAGTAAAGCCTACCTGAGACACCTGTTTGTTTGCAATGAGATGCTGGCCTCCATGATTGCTACCATGCACAACCTTAGCTTTTATTTATGGTTGGTAAAGCAAGCCAGAAAACACATTCAGGCAAATACCTTTGCAAGCTGGAAAGATGTCATGGTGAAAAAACTTTCCCTAAGACTTTAACAAATGTCATTATATATTTGCAAAAAAAAAATATCAATGACACAATCAGCAGCAGCTGACAAAACAGAAAAAGACAATCTTGTGTTTTTGCTTCTTAGCAAAACTAAATGCAACAACACAGCGTTATAAAACTTGTATGGGATTAAAAAAAATAGACTGGTATATCATTCAGAAGTTTTTGGGGACATTTTTCTATGCCATAGCCCTGATTATTCTTATCGTTATTATCTTCGATTTATCAGAAAGGATTGACAACTTTATTGAAAACCAGGCCCCACTGAACAAAATTCTTTTTGTTTACTACCTGAACTTCATCCCTTATTTCATCAACCTGTTCAGCCCGTTGTTTACCTTTATTGCCGTTATCTATTTTACCTCCCGGATGGCTTTCAACTCCGAAATTATTGCTATTTTAAGCTCAGGCGTAAGTTTCCGAAGAATGCTTGTTCCCTACTTTATATCGGCCATATTACTGGCATTTTTGTCCATATATTTATCCAATGTATTAATACCCAACGCCAACCGGGAGCGACTGGATTTTGAAAACACCTACATCCGAAGCCAAAGGCAATTCAGAGAGCGTAATATTCATTTGCAAACACGCCCCGGAGAATTTGTTTACCTGGAATCTTATAATGACCGGATAAATGTTGGATATAAATTTGCCATGGAAAAATTTGAAGATGGTGAGCTTACTTACAAACTCGTTTCTGAACGAGCCGAATGGATTGACAGCACTGAAACATGGGCTTTACGAAATTATTATGTCAGGGAAATAAATGGTCTTGATGAACAACTTGATTGGGGTAATCGCAAAGACACCACCATCAACTTGAGCCCTGATGATTTTATCCAAAACCTTCGCGATATGGAAACAATGAATTTCCGTGAGTTACAGGCATTTATTGACAATGAAAGGCTCAAAGGCTCTGAAAATATTCGATATTATCTGGTGGAAAAACATCGAAGAATAGCGTTTCCCTTTGCTACTCTGGTTTTAACCCTTATTGGAGTTTCACTGTCAAGCAGAAAAGTAAGAGGAGGAATTGGGCTGCACCTGGGCATGGGCCTAACCCTTAGCTTTGCATTTATTTTATTCATGCAAATATCCACTACTTTTGCAACCAATGGTAATCTGCCACCCATTTTGGCGGTTTGGATACCTAATTTTGTCTTTGCGATGTTAGGTGTTTACTTGCTTAGAACGGCACCCAAGTAAGAAGTATTTTGAGAGAGTGGATAATTGTTGCCACTTGAAGTTACTCTTCGCGAGGTTTTAACACCATATCAGGTAGCAAATAACCAAGGGCACCCCCCCAAAGCACAGAAAAGTATGGATTTGATTGAATAACGCAACCTCCATCTATGTTACACCCCACCAAAGCATAATATAGGTAACCACCAGTTACCCCCACAAGGGTAAAAATTCCAATTACCCATAGATAGCCTTTGCGTGATATGTTACCACCTTGGGTTGCTTTTTTGGTTTGCTGAATATTATTTTCTTCCATGATTTAAAGAGGTATATGAGATTGTTGAGTTTGTAAAAGAAGTAAAATTGAATTCTTTTGCGGGACGTTGTGACATCCCTTATATTATTGTGTATTGTGATATATTATCTATTCAAACCATAAAAACCGGTTTAACCAGTCTTTAAACAGGAGGTGTTTTATATGAAAGACTGGTTAAAACCGGCTCAGATTTCAAACTTATATCATGGTTTTGTTTATTATTGTAGTACTGGAAGTTTAATTTTTCACTCCAAGAACATCTTCAATGGCTTTTTCAAAGGCTTGCTTAGGCAAGGCTCCTGCTGCCATTTGGGGTTGTTCATCTTTGGGGATAAACAAAATGGAAGGAATACTTTTGATACCAAATATGGCGCTCAATTCCTGTTCAGCTTCCGTATCCACTTTAAAAATGTCAACTTTACCTTCGTACTCCTTGGATAACTCTTCCAAAACCGGAGCTACCATTTTGCAGGGTCCGCACCAATCAGCATAAAAATCAATGATACAAGGCTTGTCTCCTTCAAATTTCCATTCTTTATTGTTTTCAAAATCAAAGATTTTGGTTTTAAAAGTTTCTTTGGTTAAATGTTCCATAATAAATTTTCTGTTAGGGGAAGATTCCCGGTTTTTAATAGATTTATATTCAAAATTTAAATCAATTGATTAAATATGACTGGTGATTGCTGTTATTAAGGTTTCTTTTTG
>SLQX01000178.1 GCA_007131245.1 Bacteroidales bacterium | reverse complement strand
TTCAGTAAAAACGAAAATGGCCTAACGCTAATTTGCGCACCGGACTTTATCCTGGATTTTTTTTTAAGCTGAACTACAACGTCCCCATATCAACATTGCTTTTATTTCTATTATATACAAACCAGATCGTATACCTAAAGCGCTGATCTAATGAGGATATTGTTATTTTTTTTATTTTTTGTTAAACCGGTTTCTTTTATTTGTTTGGGTTGATTTTCAAACCATTTTTACCCCTAAACAACGGATAATGATTCTTCAAATATAAACAAATCTTAAAATATCTGGCAATATTTTTGGGTTTTAAAAATATATCACCATGTATGCCAAGCAATATGCCTTCCTCGCACATTACAGCAAAAAAAATCCCGGGAGCAGTTTGGCCCCGGCTGTGGCAGATTGCTCCTTATAAATCTTTTTATACTTGCTTTCTAATCCTGACTGGCTAACCAAGTCTAGTAAACGATTTCTCATCCTTTGACGTACCCAACAATTACCATCAGGGCGAACGCTGACTCCCGCTTCCAAATCCGGTTTCGCTGACCATCCTGTCAAAAGGACTTGCAACCGTAGTTAAGGCTTCATTTACAATATGAGTATAACGCGTCGTAGTAAGGATATTCCTGTGCCCAAGCAACTCCTGAAGGTAGCGTATATCTTTTCCATCCTCCAGCAAATGGGTAGCAAAGGAGTGCCGCAACATATGCAAATGCACATTGCGATGAATGCCAGCAGCACGCGCTAATTTTTTCAATAGGTTCGACATACTGGTATAACTATACTTCTTACCCGGTACAGCACCCTCAAAAACATACTTCAGGGGTTTCTCTTTTTCCAGGTAGGCTTTGTACATGGCATGCAAATGTCTCGAAAATAAAGTGTATCGATCCTTCTTCCCTTTCGAATCTTTAATAAACAACCGGTTACGCTTTAAATCCACGTCTTCCAGCTTTAGGTTTTGTAACTCCTGGCGACGAAGCCCACCACTATAGCAAATAGCGATTACAAGCCGATGTTTGATATTTTCTGTGGCATCAAGCATAGCCGAAATCTCCTGCTGGGAAAAATAATCTGGTAAATGAAAACCCTTACGGGGCCGCATAACATGCTTTTCCGACAAGATTTGATCGTGTACCTTCTCAAAAAAGAACTTGAATGTGTTTACCAGGTTGTCCTGGTGTGATGCTGACTTCTCACGATGCAAAATAATATATTCCCGGATTTCATCATTACTGATAAAGGCTGGATGCTTATAATTAAAATGCTTCAAAAATCGTATAAATGTTGACAAGTATGTCTGTTTTGTGCGCTTACTGTAAGATGACCCCTCTAAAATAAGTTCGTATTGTTTATAGTAGATATCATGCAGACGGTAATTTCCCAGCACCCTGCAAAGCTTTGCCTTCAAAGTTTCTGGTGTGTATGGTTTACCGCGGTTTTCAACAAGATACTTACTCAACTTATAATGCTGCTTTACTTCATTTATCAACCCTTCCAGGTAATCGTGTGCGCCCTTTCCATGTCCGGGCAAACGAAAATTGTGGTCAAAATGCTCTTCACATTCCCGGGGGATGGTACATATATCTCCCAATCCAATGTTTACATGATATACCAAAAACAAAAGCAACCTGTCGCCGGGTGAATCTATTTTCTGAAGTAAAGTCTTTATCTCGTGAAAGGGAAGAAACAACACTTCCTTTTGTAAAGGCTTATTATCCGACAGGTAAAAAAACATCCTATCCCTGCCCAGAGTCCGCTCATAATAAAACTTTATGGCAGCAATGGTTTGCCTGAGAGAACCTTCATTCAAGTAAGTCGCCTGCTTCTTAATATAATCATACAGCTGATGATACGTTAACTCATCAATATTTTTCCCCTTGTGATGCACCAAAAATTTTTTGAAAAATGCATGGTAAATCTCCCGGGTACTGTTGCTCATACGTCGTATCGTAAAGGTATCATTGTATGCGTGTAAAACACCCTTAAACTCAGCAGGAGCCACTACTTGCTCAAGGTCATCGGCTAAAGGTTTGCTGCTTGCAGGCGCAGAAGTTTCCTGACGCACAAAAACCCTTTTGTATTTCAACCCCTTCTTGGATATAATTGATACCACTTGCTGGTATATATCATTTCTTCCCGGAAATACCCACTCCTTCCTTTTTTTTATCCAAAACCCATTCTCCGTATGTGATAGAGCCTCAAATAACTCAAAATGATAACCATGGTCCACGTAGAATTTTTTGTTCTTCTGATCAATGGTAACCATAACTTCACTGTTCTTTGTCCCTGTAAAAGAAGTGTCACCCAAGGAATTAGAATCGCTTTCTTTCTTTTTCCGGATATCATCTTGATCACCGGAATTCCCAAAAACAAACTCAATACCTTTAATCCCCTTGTAAGCAATCTCTATGTATTTTTGATAGTTTTTCCGGTAAGGAATGTGCCATAACCTTCTGCTTTTGCTATAAATACGCCCTGGTAACTCCCGGGTAATGCGATCTATTTCACTGCCACGGACATATGCGTATTCTAGACCAATTCGTTGCTCCCCTTTATGTAGTATGGGATATACTCTCATCCGATTCATAATAATTTCTTTTTACGATTGCCCGGTTTAATGAGTCCCGTTCCTGCGAAACGCATTTTTGGGTTTGAATTTATTGTTACAAAAACCTCATCCATAAATGATTGACTAATAAATCACCTTTTTCGCTAACTCCGTCAGGAGTGAAATGTTTATAGTCGAAAAGTGACCCCAGTATATGAAATCCCTTAGGGATGGCACAATTGATAAACAGTGAAGGACTATTCATCCATTTTTTACCTCACAACAATGATTTCTTTTAGAAACCAAACCTACTCCTCTTCTCTATACAAGCAAGCCATTCAAAACAAACCCGCCTTCTTACCAAACCAACCATGCTTTCTTTACTATAAATTTAACCAAAATCCAATAATCATTCAAGCCTTGGTAAAAGAAAAAAGTAAATAATCTCACCCATCCTGGCTGGCAAACCTGGCCTAATAAGCGATTTATCCTCTCCTGGCCTGCCCAACAATTATCATCAGGGCTAAGGCTTAATCCCGCTTCCCCACCATACCCCAAAGGTATTAGGTATCAACATCTACCCTTTATTTTGAACGATATAGCCTTTTTTTTCTTCCCATGAGCCATTATTATAGAAAAAATTGTATACCCTATCATAACCCAAAACCGAATGGGCACGTAAAACAAAAAACATCCATCCCATGAAATGCTCCATGGATGGTACAATTCTGAAAATCTAATTTTTTAACCTTTAAAAACATCAAAATGAAAAAAGTAAGCATTTTAATGGCAGCACTGATGGCAACCACATTTTGGGCATGCAGCGACGACGATGAACTCAAAGACCCCGTAACCCAGGAAACCCTTAGTGCCAAGTGGGAGGTCAATCACAATGACAACAACGACACCAAATCTGTAGCGGAATTTCGCTCTTTTGAATTCAATGAAGCCGGAAACTATATCATCGAAATGATTACCGGTGCGTTTTATTTTGGTTCGTATGAAATCACCGATGACCAAACCATCCAACTGGAAGATTTCGGAACCATTATAGCAGAATTGCTGGATGATGAGTTTTTCTCTTTTTATCTCAGCCTGCTCGACCAACAGGAAGAGCTGTATATTGAAACCCAAAAAGCCCCTGAAATGGAAGTCAGCGACAGGACTGAGCTTATGAGCCAAACCTGGTACCTGTATGAGTACAATGAAGAACAGGTGGAAGGTACAGAAATGGAGCTGGTGGTTTTATTTTCGGCAGCCGGCACCTATATGGTAAACTACCTGCACCCTGATGCAGAAGGTCAGGGCGGTCTGGCCCAATGGCAGTGGAAAGACGCAGAGGAAGATGTGCTTTGTTATTCATGGTTTGGCGACCCTGTTTGCAGCGGCAATAATGAAGTGGATATTCTGCAACTTAGCTCTGACACCCTGGAAATACAGGAAGGCAATACCAACTACCTGATGATTCCTTATGATGGCTCTTTTGAAGATACCGCAGTAAATGTGGTTCCCCTGAAAGATAGCCCCCTTGAAAGAGATCGTTTGATTCCCTTGCTGAAACAATAGTATTACCAGAAATAACATTTCGACCCCCTGACAAGTGGTTCGAATAAAAAAAAGCGGGCTTTCCTTTTCGGGAATGCCCGCCTTTTTTTATGAACCCAAATTTGCAAACGCTAAACCACCAACCAGGCAAAGCCTGCTTTCTCTCTCATCAGCGATGGCTGATGATTATCCGCTGCACATGTTGCCTGCCCTCAGTCCCTGTTAGCCTTAGCAAGTATACTCCCGGGGTAAAATCTGTTACTTCCAGGGTATAATCCTGCTGGTTGCTTACCAGCGCACCATATACTTTTTGCCCGGTAACATCAAACAGTGCTACCTTTTGCAGTCCCTCATAGTTTCTGACAAACACCCTGGTGCTGGCCGGATTGGGATATACGCTGAATGGATTGTCCCAACCATCACCCGATGTTACCTCCGTTTCGAAATGAGCAACCAGTGATACATCGTTGCCAGGCATGGTATAAGAAAAAGCGGCTTCATCACTCACCTCAACCCCTTCGTCGGTGGCCCAGTTTACAAAAAACCAATCAGGATCATCTGTGGTAGCCTCCAAAGAAATGCTTTCCCCTTCCATGAGATAGTAGCTGCCGGACTGGGGGACAATATTCCCCTCTCCCTGTAACGAAAGGGTCAACTCGTATTGCGGATCCTGCGTTTCCACAAAAAAGGCCTGGATCAAACTTTCTGACTGAATATCTATATTCAGCACACTCCCTTCATATTCATCACTTTGATCAACAACCCATTTGTCCAGCACCCAGCCCTGACCCGGGTATGCAAAAATTTCATTGTATCCTTTGTTAAGCAAATGCACGCCCTCCGAAGGTGATGTGCTACCGTTGCCGTCGATTTCTATCTCCACCTCCGCAAAATGGTACCAGGGCTTTATCCAGTCTCCCCCATCTGAGGTGTTTACACCATCGGCATTAAAATACCCACCGAAAGTATAGTTTTCCTCATCCAGCCACTCAAGGATGGCACCCGGAACGGGAAAATGTAACGGAGTACCCTGCTGCAACATATCCCTGCGGCGCATATCACCATAAGATAAAAGGTATCCGTTATGGATCAACTCAATATCTCGCTCATAAAAAATAGCATCCAGCAAAGCTTCTGCCTCTTCAGCCACATCTTCCAGCTCTCCCCGGTCTTTACGCGGATTTTCAGCATCATTGACAATAGCAGCTGCTCCTGCCACATCATTTGCACTGCGTATCATCGCCTCGGCCAGCATCAGTTCATTTTCATACACACGCAACTCTCTCAGTGGCCCCAATGATTCACCCATGTGGTAACCCTCTGAATTGGTAGTTTCCGGGTAATCATACCGACTGTGACGATAATGGGAAAAATGCCATCCTCCCAGATCCGGGGTAAAATTATGAGTAGGCAAATACTCAAAGTCGGTTAACAATCGTGCATCCTCTGAATATGCCATGCCGTTTTCGGGAAGTTCATCCAAAACAGGCATCCCCTGGTTGTCTGTTGGAAACCGCAGCGGCTGACTGGGGTCCAGCAAATGCATCACGCGCATATCTACCCTTCCCCAGCCTGGATTTCGCAAGTATTTGATATGTAAATCCCACCAGGTACCCCCCTGCCATGGCCCGCCATCACCCACCGGGGCAAAGTCTTCTGTAATACCGTTCCCGGCAAACGCCAATACATCGCTCCAATCGCAACTGGTCCACGACAAATCTTCGTTCTGTTCACTGGTTCGTGAGCCCAAAACAAGAAAACGTGCAGCATAAGATGCTGAAAGGCGACCCAGGTAATCTGCATCTATCACCATCCCGCTTACCTCATCATTGTCCCATGCAAACTCATCCCCATCCGCAATGGAAATGGACTGTTCCAAATCTCCTACCGCCGCTTCTATAACATCACTCCAGGGGCTTAATGGGTATGTAGACAAATCTCCATTGTCCTGATTTACCCAACCCTGGTCAAACGTCAGGCCAAGCTGGCCATGAGACACCCCCCTGATAAAATACATTGTAGCAAGTACCTTTGTATGGTGCTCATCTCCACTGCCCATTTCAAGCCCTTGTTCTTCTATGGCATATATCACATCATTCACTTCCTGTACCAATCCGTACAAGCCGTTCCAAACATTAAGGGTCATCCAGGCTTCATGATAATCCGGACTGTTATCCCAGGGCGTCCTGGGCTCATGAGAGCTGTCGAGCCAGGCATAATTAGACCAGCTTGCTGTGGTATGATTGGCCATAACACCGGCTGTCATGCCTGCGTTATAGTTTTTTAGGGCTTGCCAGTAGGCCAGAAATGAAGTGGAAGCAATATCCATGGCCTGCTCCTGGGTCATTGCCGTTGTCGTAAAACTCTTCACATCACCCAGGGCTTCTCCCTCCACATTCCGGG
>SLQX01000051.1 GCA_007131245.1 Bacteroidales bacterium | reverse complement strand
TTTCTTCGTCCACTTCTTTTTCGGGCTTTATAAAAGGTCTGACATCTATCATTTTTGACTGACCTTCTCTTTGGATTTCTTTAAAAATTTGCTTGCTGTCAAATTCAAAATCATTTTGATCCATCTCCACTTTTATAAACACCTGGATGGTTTTTCCTAATAGATCAGGCATGCTGAAGGTTCTGTAGTTTTCGGCGGATGCTACTGCTGTGGTAAATAAAATGAGTGCTGCAAAGGTTATAATTCTTGTTTTCATGACACAAAGGGTTTTATGGATTATCTTTTATTTGCTTACTTGACTATATCTTTGCCAATTACGTGCCAAACGACATATAATACTTTTTATCAGATACTTACAAACATAACTCATTGATTTAGTTTAAAAATACCGTACCAAAAATGTTCGCAATTGAGCATATTTTGTACGTTAACGAACAGCACACCTCTGATGATTTGTTACCATTCTCCTTGTCAATTTAATATACAAAAATATGGTCATCAGAAAGTTCCCTTTCCCCCACTCCACTAGTAGTAAAACAGTATATTTCTTTCGGGGTACTCTAAAGTTTTAAAAACTTGGGGGATAAATGTTTTTTGTAAGTTTGCAAATCCATTCAAAAACTACAACTGTGCTTATTTTCAGAGGAATTAATATTGCACCGGGAACATTAAAAACCATTTTCAGGGCTTTCAAATACCCTAATTACCGGCTGTATTATTATGGGCAAAGCATTTCACTAATTGGGACATGGGTGCAAAACATAGCCATGGGCTGGTTGTTGTACCGCATCACCGGATCAGCATTGCTGTTGGGCACAGTGGCTTTTGCACAGCAAATTCCCTCGCTTTTTATCATGCCCCTGGCCGGCGTGCTGGCCGATCGTTTCAACAGAAAAAAGGTTATCATTATCTCACAGGCTGCTGCCATGGTTGTAGCCTTTGTACTGGCTATTACAGTGCTTATGGATGTGGTAACCGTACCCATGATTTTGTTTTTGGCAGCTACCAATGGAGTTATCCTTGCATTTGATACACCTTTCCGCAACTCCTTTGTCCCCGATATGATCACCCACAAAGAAGATCTTGGAAATGCCATAGCCTTGAACTCCTCCCTTTACAACCTGGCACGATTTATTGGCCCGCCCATAGGCGGACTTTTGATAGCAGCCGTCGGGGAAGGCTGGTGCTTTTTCATTAATGGAGTAAGTTTTCTGGCTGTTTTGGGCTGTCTTTTTGCAATGAATGTGAAAGTAAAGCAGCGCACCAAAGTAAAGGGTTCCATATTCAGGGAACTCAGGGAAGGAGTAAATTATGCTTTTACAGAAAAGCCCCTGCGGTATTTGCTAACCCTTGTGGCACTAAGCAGCTTCTTCGGGTTACCTTTCCAGGCCCTTCTCCCGGTTTTTGCGGCCGATATATTGCAGGGGGAGTCAGAACTTTTAGGCTTGCTGACAGGAGCATTGGGTTTTGGCGCATTATCCGGGGCGTTTTACCTTGCAGCCAGAAAAAACGTACACACCATACCGGTTACCATATTTCGCACCGCTTTACTATTTGCCATCAGCCTTGGAATATTTGCATTATCCCCCTACAAAGCACTTTCATTTGTTATGATGGCGGCAACAGGCTTTGGGATGATCGTACATTTTAACAGTACCAACACCATTATTCAGACCATAGCTGATGAAGACAAACGAGGCAGGGTCGTTGCCCTTTATAGTTTATCATTTATGGGTATCACTCCGTTGGGAAGTCTGGCTGCCGGATGGTTTTCAGAAATGATAGGTGTGCCCTATACCGTGTTTGCTTTTTCACTGGTATGCATTGCTTCAGCAATGCTTTTTGGGAAAAGGCTACCAGTGGTATTCAGGAGGGTGGTTAGAAAGATATAACCATCACCATCAGCTCTTACTCATCCCACTGATGGGTTGGGCAAAAGTTTCAACATCTTTGTGGGTTATTTTATTATCGCATAAGATCGCCAGCCTTTCCACCACGTTGCGTAACTCCCGGATATTTCCGGTCCAGGTAATTTTTTGCAATGCTTTAAGGGCAGCATCTTCAAATAACTTGGGCGGCATACTATGCTCTTTGATGATCTGATCCAGAAAATGATTGGCAAGCAGAGGAATATCGTCAATCCTTTCATTGAGTGAAGGCACGGGAATGAGGATAACACTCAGTCTGTGATACAAATCCTCCCTGAAGTTACCTTTTTCAATTTCCTTTTGGATATCCTTATTGGTTGCCGCGACAACCCGCACATCAACGGTAATGTCTTTCTCGCCCCCCACACGTGTAATTTTATTTTCCTGCAATGCCCGTAATACTTTTGCCTGTGCGGCCAGGCTCATGTCACCGATTTCATCCAGGAAAAGGGTACCCCCACTGGCAAGTTCAAAATTTCCTTTTTTTTGTTTTATATCCGAGGTAAAAGAACCTTTTTCATGGCCAAAAAGCTCACTTTCGATAAGTTCTGAAGGTATTGCTGCACAATTGACTTCCACAAAAGGACCTTTAGAGCGGTTACTAAGCTCATGCAACCATCTTGCTACCAACTCCTTACCTGTTCCGTTGGGACCGGTAATAAAAATACGAGCATCGGTGGGAGCAACGCGCTCAATCATCTCTTTGATACGCGTAATAGCTTGTGATTCTCCTATCATATCATAGGTTTTGCTAACCTTGCGTTTTAAGGCCTTGGTTTCGGTAACCAGCTCCGTTTTATCCAGGGCATTTCTTATGGTAATGAGCATACGGTTGATATCCGGTGGTTTGGATATAAAGTCGTAGGCTCCTTTTTTTATGGCATCAACCGCTGTTTCAATGTTGCCATGTCCTGAAATCATTACAATGGTGTTATCCGGATCGTCTTGTAAAAGTTTCTCCAAAACCTCCATACCATCCATTTTTGGCATTTTGATATCTAGAAGTATCACATCATATTTGGTATGTTCTGCCATCTCGATGCCTTCAAAGCCATCAGCAGCCAAATCCACATCAAACTTTTCATACTCAAGAATATCTTTCAGCGTATTGCGGATACTTTTTTCATCATCAATTACCAGAATTTTAGGCATAAGGTTGGGGTTTATTTATTGGGGAACGGTATTATTGCTAAGTATATCTGACAGTACACCCTCTTTGAGGGAGTAAGGTGAAAAGAACATTTGATCAATGTTAAACCGCTTTTTGATATGCCTGATGAAAATGGCCGCAAATACGATAGTATCCACACGGTAATCCACAAGACCAGGCATTTCTTTGCGTTGTTTTTCGGTACTATTAATCAATTGATTGTAAATGTTTTTAAAGTCATCATTATCAAAAGGATAGATTTTTTCAAATGCCGGGGATTGATTTTTTTGGGCACAAATCATTTCAGCTAATGACTCAAAGGTGCCCGAGCAACCTATGAGCCTTTCCACAGGTTTTTTCTTTAACTGTGCTTTCAAGGGCTTAAGCTCCTGCTTGAAATGCTTCTTTATTTGCTCTATTTCTTCCTGTGTAATGGGGTCCGATGGCTTAAACTGCTCAAGAAGTCTGGCCGCACCAAGGTCAAAACTTTTTTTCCAAACCACCTGGTTCTCTTCTGCTACTATAAATTCTGTGCTTCCCCCTCCAATATCCATAATCAAAATGGGCTTCTCCAGGCTTGATAATGCCAGGTTCACACCCTTATAAATATACTGCGCTTCTGTATCTCCATTGAGCACCTGGATAATCACGCCTGTTTTATCAAGCACCTTTTTAACAAATTCAGGACCATTCAAGGTATCTCTGATGGCTGATGTAGCAAAAGCTTGTATGGTTTTGGCTTTATACGTTTTTGCTAATTCAACAAATTCATAAAAAGTTTTCAGCCCCCGCTGGAAAGGTTTATGGGCTATTTTATTATCTACAAGTCCCCCTTCGGCAAGTTTTACACTTCTTTTGGTATTAAGAACAATACTGTATTCTCCGTTTGCATTATATGTAGCTATCAACAGGTTAAAAGTATTGGTGCCACAGTCTATAACAGCTGTTACCATGAATGATAATGGTTTTAAAAAAATTGATGACCTCGCCACAAAGATACGAATCCATCGTATTTGTAAAAATATTTTTAATAATTGTTTAATTTCAAAAATCCAGGAATCATATCATCGATACCTGATCCATTTCCACAGTTCTTTGTATGATATTTTCTTACCATACATCAGAATACCTGTGCGGTATATTTTTCCGGCCAACCAGGTAGTACCCAGGAAACCTAAAATCAAAAGCCCTGCGGAAAGCCACAAATCAAATAAGGGAACACCAAAGGGTATTCTTACCATCATAATGATAGGAGAAGTAAACGGTATTATGGATAGCCAGAAAGCCACCGAACCTGCGGGGTTGTTCATAACCATTTGGGCCATCACGATAGAAAAGATCATAGGAATAGTGATAGGCAGCATAAACTGCTGTGTGTCGGCTTCATTATCAACAGCTGATCCAATGGCTGCAAATAGGGCAGCATAAAGCAGGTATCCTCCCAGGAAATAGAATACGAAACTTAAAATCATCACGGTAAAATTGATGGCACTCAAAGCTTCCATAACCTGACCTGCTGCAGTATTATGCTGCTCAATCCGCTGTACATGTTCCTGCAGCTCAGCAGGGTTCATCGATTGAGCGCTGCTTACGTATATCTGCTCATGAGGTGTGAAAGTGAAACTTTCGGGCATAACTGCCTGCACTGTGGCAACAATAGCAAACGTGAGCAGTATCCACATGGAAAACTGGGTAAGACCCACCAGAGCAATACCCGAAATCTTACCCATCATCAGCTGGAAAGGCTTTACCGATGAAACAATGACTTCCACAATCCGGCTGGTTTTTTCCTCCATAACCCCACGCATCACCTGGGCACCAAACAAAAAAACAAAAAAGTAAATGAGTATCCCGCTAAAAATACCCAACCCCATACTTACCTCCGGGTAGTCGGTCTGTTCATGGCCATCCTTCAGCAAACGTATGGCTTGTATGCTTATTTTGGTTTCTGTAGCCCGTAACACCTCAGGATCGATGCCGGCACGGGCCATTTTCAATTTCTCAAACTCATTTTGAAGTATACTTTCAATGTATAGCTTTGCATTTATATTGATAGCTTTTTCACTGAAAAACCTCAGGGTAGAGGGGGCCTGGAAGGCTGTAGTGGGAATATGTACCACGGCATCAAACTTGTCCATTTTCATCAGCTCAATGGCAGTATCAATGTCTACATCCAGGTCGGTAAATTCTACATCATTGGCATCTTTAAATTCCCGGTAAAAAAAGCGTGTATCATCCACCACTGCAACTTCATACACACTGTCGGCCATGCGGGCAATAAATACCGGTACAATCATCAGTGCTGCAAGCAATATAGGCCCCAGGATGGTCATCACAATAAATGACTTCTTTTTAACCCTGCTTAAATATTCCCTCTGTATGATGGTGAGTATCTTGTTCATCTTAGGGTATTTTGAAAAAATTATTTTCCCTTTACGCCTGGTTCATCCCCATGTATGCTTTCAGGTCATCCTTTTTGAGCTCTCCGGGGTTTTTGCCTGTAACGGTTTTAATGAAAATATCATTCATGGTTGGCAGCTCTTCTTTAAACTCCAGCAGCTGAAGGTTAGGAAGAATATGTTCAATCAGGTTATTGGCATTATATGCATCAGCTAACCTCACCCTCAGCTTTGAGGCTCCATCCTTGATTGTGTATTTATCAATGATGTCGGCAAGTGGGTGAAATACAGCATCAAAAGGCTTGGTAAACGCTTTGGCCGAAACGGAAAAAACCTTATCAGCATGTGCTCTTTTTATATTTTCCAGTTTCCCGTCGAGGATTTTCTCCGAGTTGTTGATCAATGCGATATGGTCGCACAACTCTTCCACCGAGCTCATGTTGTGCGTGGAAAAAATAACACTGGTACCATTGTTTCTGAGCTTAAGGATCTCCTCCTTGAGCAGGTTAATGTTGATGGGGTCAAATCCGCTGAAAGGTTCATCGAAAATAAGCAAGTCAGGTTTGTGCAATACCGTAATGATAAACTGCAATTTTTGTTGCATACCTTTGGAAAGTTCCTCCACCTTGCGGTCCCACCAGGGCATAAGATCAAACTTCTCGAACCACTCCTTGAGCAGTTTTTTGGCATCCCGGCTACTTACATCCTTCAGGCGAGCTAGGTATATTGCCTGCTCTCCCACTTTCATTTTTTTATATAATCCACGCTCTTCGGGCAGGTAGCCAATAGAGCTGATATGGGATGGTTTTAACTTTTCTCCTTTGAAAAAAAGTTTTCCGGCATCGGGGGCAATGATCTGGTTGATGATTCGGATAAACGTGGTCTTACCAGCACCATTGGGGCCCAGCAAACCAAAAATACCCTGCCTGGGTATGGATACCGAAACATTGGACAAGGCCTGATGCTTGTCATATTTTTTGTCAACATTTTCTGCCCGAAAAATATACTCCATATGAAAAATGATAATATGCAAAAATCTTACCCAGGAACCCAAAGCAGAAGAAGTTATAAAGATACACCCACCTACTATTACCAACAACGTTTGGCCCATTTTATTTTGAAACAATGTAATAAAACAGGGAGTTTTTATGATGCCAGCCACTCTGTAAAAGTGCGGGTATTGAAATCACTAAAAAACCGACCTAAACACATTGCACTCAATATCAGCACGTTGAAAATCAACCCCAAATACCTTGTTGGCAAGGCCTAGTTAAAATATTCTCTCATTCTTTCAAAAAAGCTGCGGTCGCTTTTTTGAGGCTTGGGCTTAAAGTTTTCTGATTGAGAAAGTTTTTCAAGCATTTGCTTTTCCTCTTTGCTGACATTCTGGGGAGTCCAAACGTTGATATTGACCAGCATATCACCTCTTCCGTAAGCATTTACAGAAGGAAGGCCTTTCCCCTTAAGACGCAATACTTTACTTGGCTGAGTGCCAGGCTCAATTTTAATCCTGGCCTTACCTTCCAGGGTAGGCACTTCGATGGTGGTGCCCAGTGCTGCCTCCGGAAAGCTTATATAGTGATCATAAAGCAGGTTGTTCCCATCTCTGATCAGTTTTTCGTGCTTAACCTCTTCAATAAGCACAATTAAATCACCCGGGATTCCTCCTCTTGCAGCAGCATTCCCTTTTCCACTCATCGACATTTGCATGCCTTCACCCACACCTGCAGGTATATTAACACTTATTACTTCGGAATCCTTAACAATACCATTGCCGTAGCAAGCAGTACATTTTTCGGTGATGGTTTGCCCCTCACCACTGCAAGAGGGACAAGTGGAGGTGGTTTGCATCTGCCCCAGGAAGGTGTTTGTAACACGCGTTACCCTGCCTGAACCATTACATGTGGTACAGGTTTTATAAGAACTGCCCCCTTTTGCTCCACTACCGTTACATTGCTTACATGCAACATACTTGTTTACTTTAATCTTCTTTTCTACACCGTTGAGAATTTCCTCAAGGGTGAGCTTCACCTTCACACGAAGGTTGGAACCTTTATTTACCCGACGACCGCCTCGTGAGCTTCCTCCAAAGCCTCCACCGAAACCACCACCAAAAGCTCCTCCAAAAATATCTCCGAACTGGCTGAAGATATCTTCCATAGACATACCTCCGCCAAATCCACCACCATACTGGCCACCATTACCCAATCCGGCGTGACCGTATCTATCATAACGTGCTTTCTTTTCAGGATCACTCAAAACCTCATACGCTTCGGCGGCTTCTTTAAACTGCTCCTCTGCCTTGGCATCACCGGGGTTTTTATCAGGGTGAAATTTCAAGGCTTTTTGCCTGTACGCTTTTTTGATTTCTTCCGGAGTTGCATTTTTTGATAATCCAAGTATGTCGTAAAAATCTTTTTTTGCCATCTGTAGTATATTTTTTTTAGTTGGCTACTACTACTTTGGCAAAGCGAAGAACCTTACCATTGAGTAGATAACCTTTTTGTATCTGGTCAACAACCTTTCCTTTTTCTTTATCATCTTTAGCTGGCGTATTGGTTACGGCCTCGTGGTAATCGGTATTAAAAGGCTCACCCACACCGGGTATTTCTTCCAGCCCTTTTTGCTTGAGGGTAGTTTTTAATTTGGTTTGAATAAGATTAAGCCCTTCTGTCAATGCGTTTTCATCAGGACTTTCAACGGCGGACTCGTAGGCCCTTTCCAAATCATCAAGAACCGGGAGTACTGCCTCAATAATATCTGCAGCTGCGGTTTTTATGAGCTCGTTTTTTTCTTTCATACTGCGCTTGCGGAAGTTGTCAAACTCCGAGAACAAGCGCAGATATTTATCATTTAGCTCTTTGTTTTTCTCCTCCAAGGTCTTTATTAACAGTTGCTTCTCATCAATTTTGTCTTGAATTTCCTCCTCTGCTTTTGACTCCGCGGTTTTATCCGCATCTCTTTTTTGATCCGGTTTATCAGTCTCATCATTACCTGAATCGGTGTTAGAGTCTTGCGCAGAATTGTCAGTTACCTGCTCTTTTTCTTGCGACTTTTCGGCAGCTGATTGATTATTTTGTGGGGTTTCTTTTTCCTTGTTTTCTTTGTTTTTCATCACCATAGCTATATGATAGAATTTTAAGTTGTTAATTCACTAATAAAGCGCAAGGCATAGCACAAAGTGTTTGCCAGTTTCAGATATAAGCCAAATTGTCAGGCTGCTGTTTCATTACAATCTCTCTATGCGGGCACCAAGCTTTTTGAGTCTCTGATCAATATTTTGGTACCCTCTGTCGATTTGCTCAATGTTATGTATTAAACTGGAGCCATCGGCACTCAAAGCCGCAATAAGCAAAGCAACACCGGCCCTGATATCGGGGGATGTCATTTCCAGTGCCTTAAGCGGATATTGCCGATTAAGACCAATAACCGTTGCTCGGTGCGGGTCACATAAAATAATCTGAGCCCCCATATCAATCAGCTTATCCACAAAAAACAGACGGCTTTCAAACATTTTCTGATGAATGAGCACACTGCCCTTTGCCTGGATAGATGCCACCAAAACCACGCTGAGCAAGTCGGGAGTAAAACCCGGCCATGGTGCATCACTGATGGTTAAAATACTACCGTCGATAAAGGTATCCACCACATATTCGTCATGTGATGGAATAATCAAATCGTCATTCCTGACTTGTAGCTCTATCCCCAACTTTTGAAAAACTCCTGGGATCATGCCCAGTTGTTGGTATTGCACGTCTTTGATGGTAATATTGCTTTGGGTCATGGCAGCCAGGGCAATAAAACTACCGATTTCTATCATATCGGGCAATAGCTTGTGTTGGCATCCTCCAAGTTGTTTTACACCTTGTATGGTAAGCAGATTTGACCCCACCCCCGAAATAATTGCCCCCATGCGGTTGAGCATTTCACATAGCTGCTGCAGGTAGGGTTCACAAGCAGCATTGTAGATGGTTGTTGTACCTTCTGCCAATACAGCTGCCATTACCACATTGGCTGTTCCTGTTACAGATGCTTCTTCCAGCAACATATAATTACCTTTCAAACCCTTGGTGGTAATGCTATAAAAACTATCGGCTGAGTTATAGGTGAATGTAGCCCCCAGCTTTTCCAAACCTACAAAGTGGGTGTCAAGTCGTCTGCGGCCAATTTTATCGCCTCCTGGTTTAGGGATAAATGCCTTTTGGAACCTGGCAAGTAAGGGCCCAACAATCATTACAGAGCCCCTGAGTTTGGATGCCTTTCTTTTGAAGTCTTCCGTGTCCAGGTATTCAAGGTTCAGTTGGTGGGCCTGGAAAGAGACCGTACTCTTTTCAGGTCTGTTTATTTTAACTCCCAAATCTTCAAGAAGCTGGATAAGATTATTCACATCCACAATATCGGGCAGGTTCCGGATAGTCACTTCTTCATCTGTGAGAAGTGTTGCACAAATAACTTGCAGAGCTTCATTTTTAGCACCCTGGGGAGTAATTTCCCCGCTAAGTTTATGTCCTCCTTCTATTTTAAATGCGTTCATCATACTATCATTTAGTTTATTAATCTTTGCACTGTTCTTCACAAAAGTAAAAACGTTTATTGTCATTTCGGGATAAGTTATTCCTGAGTTCCAGGCATTGCTGGATGCATGGCAATATGTGTGATACCTTTTGTAAAAAAAAGGCCTGATGTATCATCGGCCCTTTTTTTGGTTAAATGTATTGCCAGGTAATACAAATGCTGACTCCAGTATCAAACTTGAAGATGCACATGGGTGCCTGGGTGCTGTACTGATGTAATAGGAAAAATTCCTTATTTCAGTTACTGCTTTCTGTACTTTTTGTGATGCCCCCCTTTGGAGTGGGAAGACTTCTTTTGCTGAAAACCTTTTTTCTTACCCTTTGATAAAATGTCCTGTGTTTTATTCAACTTCACGCTTTGATTCAGCGTGAGTCTCCCTCCTGACAAAATATTCAGATGAGTGGCAATTTCTTCATCGGTTACCGCGTCCCGGTTCCATGTCAGGTAGGATTTTTTGAGATGGTTGGCAATCATCTTGATCAGGGCTTGTTTTTCTTCTCCTTCTTCATAACTGGCAGCCCTTTCAATCATTCTTTCAATATGCCTGCCATAATGCCGAAATGTAATATTGTTTGCGGCATAGGATAATCTTTCTGGTTTACGGGTCAGGATCTCTGCCGATGGGATAGGGTAAGGTGAGTCTACATCCAGTTCAAAATCAGACATAATGAAAAGATGGTCCCACAACTTGTGCTTGAAATCATTGATATCTCTCAAGTGAGGATTTAGCTGACCCATGACCTGTATAGTAGCTCTGGCTAACTGGTTTCGCCTTTCACGGCTATCTACATTTTTGATGTACTCAATCATTTTTTGAATATTTCTTCCATATTCAGAAATATTCATTTTCGATCGCTGCGAATTATATTCCATTGAATTTAGGTATAATAATATTTACTTGTTTTAACAATCCCGGAAATTTTTATCCATGCCTGTGCTGTTTTACAAAAGCAACAGCATGTATTCCATAAATATTGGATTTGCGAAAAGATTTATCTTAATGAGTTTAACGAACATCTGTAATTAATTACCCGGAGTAAGGCCAGCCTTGTAAAGGAAACAAGCAAAAACAATGTGTATGAGCCGGTGGATTAAAATATTATTCGGTGGATATGCCAATGAAAAACTCAGCTAACTTGATCGCAACAGTCTGTTTTGGGGGCAAATATAGGAATAAAATTGCACATATCCGGATATCAGCTTAAAATTTTAAGCTTTGCGAACTTCAGCAACAGTTGTTTCTTGCCAAAATTGTTGAAGACAACCGTTGCCTTGGCATTTTTACCGTTTCCTTCCACCGCTTCCACCTTCCCAAACCCAAAGCGCTGATGTTGTACGTTTAGACCCACTTTAATTTTTTCAACAGGCACAATGTTAAATATTTCGTCAGCAGACTTTTCGGATGCTGAAGATGCTGCGGGCTCTGAGGGTGTCTCATTGCTTTCGGCAAACTTTTTTCGACTCTCGTTAAAACTCTCCTTCACCCAAGACTGGTTCTTTTCTGGCTGGCGGGCAGATAAATCGGTTACAAACTGCCGATCCAGCTCATCAATAAACCGGCTGGGCTCACAAATTGTAAATTGCCCAAAACGGAAACGGGTTTCGGCGTGGGTAATGGTAAGTTGCTTCATAGCCCGGGTGATGGCCACATAAAACAAGCGACGCTCTTCCTCCAAGTCAGCCCTTGAATTGAGAGACATTTGGGAAGGGAAAAGATTTTCTTCAACTCCCACGAGATAGATATAGGGGAATTCCAGCCCTTTGGCAGCATGTATGGTCATCAAAGAAACCTTGTCCATATCCGTAGGGTCGTCTTTTTCAGTATCAGCATCTGTCATCAGAGCAATATCCTGCATAAAAACGTCCAGGGTTCGCACATCACCCTCACCTTCCACATCGGAGGGTGCTTCCGAAAAATCTCTCAACCCACTCATAAGTTCCTCAATGTTTTCTTTCCTGTTGGCAGCTTCCGGACTTTCTGCCGCATGGTAATGCTTCAGCACGCCGGCATTGCTTGCAATCCTTTTTCCTATCTCATAAGCATTGTACTGATTGATCTGCGTGCTCAGGCTTTTAATCATGGCAACAAACTCGGTAAGACGTTTCACCACCGCAGTACCTATGGGTACTCCGTATGCCTGGGGGTTTTCTGCAATTTGCATCAGGGGCATCTTTTTCTCGTCTGCAGCTATAACTAACTTATCCAAACTGGTCTTGCCAATCCCCCTTGCAGGAAAATTAACCACCCTTAAAAAAGCATCCTCGTCGTTATGATTGATAACCAGCCGGAAATAGGCAAGCATATCTTTAATCTCTTTGCGCTGATAAAAAGATACCCCTCCATATATACGATAAGGAATATTGAGTTTACGCAAAGACTCTTCCAACGAACGCGACTGGGCATTGGTGCGGTACAAAATGGCAAAATCCCCATGAGAAAGTTGCTGGTTCATTTTGGTTTCAAAAATATTATTGGCCACCCAAATCCCCTCTTCTCCTTCGCTGGCTGTTTTGATTAGCCTGATTTTCTCACCCGTTTCATTGTCTGTCCATACCTCTTTGGTAATCTGATCTTTGTTATATTTAATGACACTATTGGCGGCATTGACGATGTTTTGCGATGACCGGTAATTCTGCTCCAACTTAAAAACCCGGTTTTCAGGGTAATCCTTTTTAAAGTTGAGAATATTCTGAATATTGGCTCCCCTGAATGCGTATATACTTTGTGCATCATCGCCCACAACACATATATTTTGATTGTTGGCTGCCAGTTTTTTCACAATCAGATATTGAGAAAAGTTGGTATCCTGGTACTCATCTACCAGGATGTATTGAAACTTTAATTGATACTTGTACAATACATCAGGAAAGTCGCGCAATAAAACATTGGTATTGAAGAGCAAATCATCAAAATCCATGGCGGATGCTTTGCGCAATCTTTGTTGATACAAGCTATAAATCAGCCCCAGCTTGGGTTTGCGATTTTGTATATCAAAATTCTGTATTTCAGCGTCCTCATTATAATCAATGGCCGAAATCAGATTGTTTTTGGCGTTGGATATGCGGTTAAGCACATAACCGACATTGTAGGTTTTATCATCCAACTGCTGCTCTTTGATAATGGCTCTGAGTAACCTTTTGGAGTCATCGGTGTCATAAATGGTAAAGTTGGTAGGAAATCCCAGCTTATCAGATTCTATGCGCAATATTTTAGAGAAAATGGAATGAAAAGTTCCCATCCAAAGCGACTTGGCACGTGAGGCACCCACCAGCTGGGCAATACGCTCTTTCATTTCACGTGCTGCCTTGTTGGTAAATGTCAAAGCTAAAATATGAAACGGGTCAACCCCTTTGCTCAACAAATAGGCAATCCGGTAGGTCAGCACCCGGGTTTTTCCTGAACCAGCTCCGGCTATTACCATTACAGGTCCTTCTGTGTTTTCAGCAGCTTGCCGCTGAGGTTCATTCAATTCTTTTAAAAAGTCTACCATTTAATAATACTCCTTTTAAGCAAATCTCTATTTTGGCCAAAATGTTTTGCAAAGATAATTTTTTTGAAAGAGGTATTATTTAGCTAACTGCTTTATTGCATCAACAGACTAAAACGCTTACTTACAGCATCATATCAAAACACAGATTGCCAATCTTGTTAATTCAAGGCAACAATGAATCATTCATTTAAACTTATAATCATGCAAGCATGAGGGTAAGCAAAAACATGGATTGTCCTGATTTTGGAAATTGACCTGTACTTTTATACTTTTACAGCGCAATTTCACTAATAAAAGGCTTTTATTCTTTTCTCAACAAACCTGTTAAAACAGAAACCAAAGCCTTCAGGAAAACAATACATAAACTTTCACACAAACAAAATTCACTATGAAGCAAAAAGTTTTAATTACCGTAATTTTAATGGCTGTTTCCTTTTTTGTGCCTGTTGCAGCACAACCTACTGGTTCTGCCAATGAGGTCAAGGAAGCCCTGGACAACCACTTTTACAACCTGCGCCATCGCCTGGATGTTCTCGAAAAAAAAATTGATGATGTACTATGGTTCGAAAGGACCGGGGATGTAGCTCACATTGACAAAGTATTCCTTGCAGGTGAACCGCCAAGGGGACACGAAACCGCCACGCACCCAAGAGATCAGAACCCCATTAAATTTTGGTCCTATATTTTCATTCCCAAAAGCATTGACCCCTCCAAAAAGTATCCCCTTATCGTGCTTCCGCATGGAGGAGTACATGGCGATTTCAACACCTATTACACCCACATTATCCGCGAGCTTATGGCCCAGCAATATATTGTAGTGGCACCCGAATACAGGGGCAGCACAGGTTATGGAAGGGTTACCTTTGAAAATATTGACTATGGCGGGCTTGAAAATGCTGACGTGGACATTAGCCGCCAGTTTATGATTGAAAACTATGACATTGTAGACAGAAACCGGGTAGGCCTTATGGGTTGGAGCCATGGAGGCATGATTTCTCTGATGAATATATTTGAAAACCACCGTGATTACAAATGCGCATTTGCAGGTGTACCCGTAAGTGACCTGATAGCCCGCATGGGTTACAAACGACCTGGCTATGAAGACTTCTTCTCAGCAGATTATCATATTGGCGAAAGCGTGCATGAAAACATAGATGAATACCGGCGTAGATCACCCGTTTACCATGCTCACAAACTCAGAACTCCTCTTCTTATTCATACCAACACCAATGATGAAGATGTGCATGTCCTGGAGGTGGAAAATCTCATCAATCGCTTGAAAGCACTGGATAAAGATTTTGAATATGAAATATTTGAAGAAATCCCCGGAGGTCACTCTTTTGACAGGATGGATCATGCCAAAGGAAGGGAAATCCGGTTCAATATTTATAAATTCCTGGAAAAACACTTAAACCCGCCCATTAAATTCCGTAATCAAAAAGAAATGGAAAAAGCGGCTTACAGATTCAATTAACAGAATAGCCAACCTTTTTCTACTTTCTGGGTTGCATAAAGCTACTTTGAGCATTAACATGCATACAAAACTTAACAGAAATCACTCCCAAATATAGAATAAAACATAGGCAGCTTTATGCAGCCCCTTTTTGCTGCCACCTTTCATACATTTTTCACAAAGACATCCCGGGCCCTATCTTTAATTTATTTCATTCACTTATCTGCATACATACATACTCACAACTAATATAAAAATAGAAAAAACATTATGTTTAACCGTTATACACACATCTCTCATCTTTCAATTAAAAATTGTTGATGTTTTTTGTTATGTTAAACTATCGATTAAATCGGTAAATCCCAAATTAAATTCTACGGAACAACCACCTCACGTTTTGAACCTTCCTGTTAATGCAAAATCCGGCATGAATAAAGCTTTTGCTCGTTTTTTAAGATAACTTTGCAACTATATTTTTAATATAAAATTACACTGCTGGCCGGTTAAATAGGTTCCATTCCTACGAAACTTATTTTAGGGCCTGGACTTATTGATATAAACACCTCACTCCCTAATAATTGACCTAATGAGTCACGTTTTTCGCTAACTACGTTAGGAGTGAAATGTTTATAGTCGAAAAGTGTCCCCATTATAAGAAATCCCGTAGGGATGGCACAACTGATAAAAAATGCAGGACTATTCATCCATTTTTTACCGGACAGGAATGATATAATTATCAAAACCACCTGAAAAAACAGATGCTGAAAATTTGTACTTGCAATTATCAAATAGTAAAGGCTCATACGACTTCAATACTCTGCAAGGAAAATTTTCTTTATCAAATGCTTTTTTCAAACAAACAGATACCAAAGTCAAAAACTAACTTGTTTCAATTATGAAAAGAACTACCCTAAGCATCTTCATGCTATTGTTTACCATGTGCTTAATGGCCCAAACGCTCCATCTGTATCCCGGAGACAAAGAAAAGCTTTCACAGGAATACCAAAAGCCAGTGCGGGAAGAAACTCGTCCTCCCGGGATTGATCAGTTTGTTAATCAACATGGATGGCGCTCAGGCAGAATAGTTGGCGGGGAGAACGCACAAATTGAAGACTATCCCTGGCAGGTTGCCCTCATGCAAGAAACCACGCAATTTTGCGGAGGAAGCATAATCAATGAACAATGGATTTTGACTGCTGCACACTGCCTGGATGATAACTGGAGCGCAGAATATGTAAGGGCCGGAGTTACAGACAGAACCAACGAAACAGGCCAGGATATTACAGTAGACCAATATATCATACACCCTGACTATGGCTACCCTGCCACTTTTTCAAATGATATTGCACTCATTAAACTTACAAGCCCCCTTGATTTAAGTGACCCCGCTGTTTCAAAAATTGATTTGGTTACCCCCGATGAAGCAAATGCAGGGTTAACCGACCCCGGCACCATGGCTTGGATAACGGGATGGGGGGCTTTATGGCAGGGAGGCCCATCAAGTGATATCCTCCAGGTGGCAGAAGTTCCCATTGTTTCCAACCAGGATGCCATGGATGATGGAGAATATAACCCGGGCTCTATAACCGAGGATATGCTTGTAGCAGGATACATTGAAGATGGTGAGGTTGATGCATGTCAGGGTGACAGTGGAGGCCCATTGGTTGTTTTAGATGGCTCAGGAAACTATAAACTGGCAGGTGTTACTAGCTGGGGGGTTGGCTGCGCCATGCCTGGTTATCCGGGTGTTTACGCCAGGGTTAGCATTTTTACAGAATGGATAGAAAGCTATGTACCATTTGCCCATGCAGATGCTCCCGGCAATCCCACAAACCTTGTAGCAGAAGCCGGGGAGCAGGGCGTTCTTACTGTTGACATAAGCTGGAACAACCCCCATGAAACTGCCGGTGGAGAACCGCTCACCAACCTGAACACCGTTCACCTTTACCGAAACAATGAGTTACTCCATAGCGTTTCATCTGCAGCTGTTGGTGATCCACAAAGTTTTTCTGACAATGACATTACTGAGCCAGGTTTATACAGTTACTCTGTCTTTGGAGTCAATGATGCAGGAGAGGGCCTGACTACTACAGTTTTTGTTTATGTGGGAGAAGATTTACCGGGATATCCAACCAACGCTTTATTAATTGCCCAGGATGACAATGGTAGTTTGAGCTGGGAAGCACCTTTGTCAGGAATAAATGGAGGCTACATAGATAGTGATGATATCACATACACCCTGGTTAGAATGTCAGACAACGCAGAGGTGGCTAGCAACATCACAGACACCAGTTTTGTGGATACCCAAATACCAGGTATGGGGAATTATCATTATGAAATAACCGCCGTTAATAGTATAGGTGAAGGGGGTACAACCCTAACCAACCCGGCATTGCTGCAGGGATCGCATTACTTAATGTTTGAAACCTTTGATTACCAGCCGGGAAACCTTCCCAGTGGGTGGCAGTTAACCGGGCTGCCCCACGGTTGGTCAGTACGAAACTCTTCCAATGCAGGCGGGCAAGCCCCTGAATTACGCCTCCACTGGAGCCCTGAATACACAGGTATGAGTCGCCTGGTAACCTACCCCATTTTTATAGAAAATCATAGTGAGATACGTTTAAGTTTTCAACACGCCTTAAACAATCACTATGAAAACGAAGGTGAAAAGGTGGCCATCGACGTATCTTATGATGAAGGGAGCACCTGGCAAAACATATGGGAGCTTGCCTTCACTCATGACATTGCCCCGGAAACAATTGAAGAGTTTTTTGATCTACCCCAAAGTGAAACCACAATGCAATTGGGTTTTCGTTTTGAGGGAAATTCTTATAACATTGACCAATGGTATGTGGACAATGTAATTATTGAACCCTTGGTCGAAAATGATTTGGTGGCAGAATCTATTTCAGGAACACCGACTCCCTCTGAAGGAGCCGAGAGCTTGTATACCATATCCGTTAAAAATGCCGGAACCCAAACCCAATCAAACTACACCGTTAAGCTAATGCAGCAGGGAGATATAGAAATTGCCACAGTAGACGGACAAACCATTGAGTTTGGAGAAACCATTGAGTATGAGCTTCCATGGACCCCCACTCCGGATGACATCGGTGAAACATACCTTTATGGGTATGTGAGTTTTGATGAAGACCAGGCCCCTGTTAACAACCAAACACAAAACCTGGATGTATCAGTGCAAAGTGGTGATTTCCTGGCATTAACCATTGGGGATGAAGAGCTGTTAACCAGCCTCCCGTATAATTTCATTTGGCATTACAGTCTGTCACAAACACTTTATTATCCCGATGAAATTGACCTAAGCAGTGGTATTCTTTTGGGCATACAATACTATAATAACTTTGACACCCTCTACCTAGACAGGGATATACAGATATGGCTGGGGGAAACCGATGCAGAAAATCTTGACAACGGGTGGATTGATTATGATTCAATGCAGTTGGTTTTTGATGGCACTGTGGATTTTCCGGCTGGCGAAAACACCATTTTTATTGAATTTGACCAACCCTACATTTACGGTGGAGGTACACTTGTTATTTATTCCTACAAACAGGATACTGAGTGGACCGGAGGACAGAATTTTTACAACAGCAACGATGAGGAATCGGGGCGTACAAGACGTGCTTACCAGGATAATACACCCATCGACCCGGCCAACCCTCCCCTGGGAAGTACAGAAGATGAACACCCAAACATTACACTGTTCTTTGCAGCATCTGATGTGGGAGCCCTTACAGGAACTGTTACTGATAGCAACAATCCTTTGGAAGGGGCTGAGGTTCATTTGCCTGAAATTAATCTCAGCACCCTTACCAATGAAGAAGGTTATTACGAGTTCCCTTTTTTGTTTCCGGGAAGTTATCAATTGGAATTCAGTAAATATGGTTATGAAGATTTATTGGCAGAAAACGTGGAAGTAATCATTGACCAAACCACTGTTTTTGATGCAACAATGAATGTTCTTGAACAGTTTTATGTAACAGGAACCATTGAAAGAAGCGATGGAGGTGTAAAACCCAACGCACTGGTAGTACTGGAAGGTTATGAAAACTACGCCCAAAACACCGATAGTAACGGTAATTTCTTTTTTGAACAAGTTTTTGAAGGCAACTACACGTTATCTGTGATTTCAGATAACTACCAAACCTACACAGATGAAAATATTGAAATCAGCCAAAACACAGATTTGGGAACCATTGTAATTGAAAGAATCTTTCCGGTGCCCGAAAGTCTTGCTATAGATTTGGCAGACCAGCAGGATGGCAATGTTTTGTTTAGCTGGCACCTGGATACAGGAACAGAGTTTCGTTGGGATGATGGAACTGCTGTTACTGAATTAGGTTCTGGTGGTGGTACCTGGAATACCGTTTTAGGTTCTGTACACCCAAACAATGCGGTTTTGAATGAGATGTCGTGGTATCTGAGCAGCGAAGGAGGGCCCCACGATGAAGTTAAAATCTGGGTCTTTGGGTTAGACGCAAACGGATACCCCAATCCAGGTGACTTACTTTACCAAATGGAAGCTGTGTCAAACCTGGATGAACAGTGGAACACTTATGAATTTTCACAACCTGTTGAAGCCCCCAATGGTTTTCTTATTGGTTTGTCTTATAACGGATTTCTTGGACTAGCTGCCGACTCAGGAACAGATGCCATTTACCCATTCCAAAGTAATACACATTTTTACGCCGGCAACTACAACAATGGCTTCAACCCGGTTGAAAACCTGGACTTCTACCATAACTTCCTCATTCGTGCTTTTGGTGAAGACCTGGGTGAATTATCGCCTGACGAAACCCAACAACTGCTGCCAACCAAACATACAGAAACCGACAAGTTATTTACGGGCTTTAATGTATATCTCAACGACAGCCTTGTAGCATATAATTTGAGCGAATCGCAGTTCCTTTTTGAAGGGCTTGAACCGGGTTTATATACAGCTGGAGTGCAAAGCAATTTCACTTCAGGGGTTTCTGATACTGCTACCATTGACTTCCTAATTGAGGCTGAAACTTTCATGCTCACATTATCTGCAGAACCCGAAGGTGGCGGCACAATTTCTGGCAGTGGCATGTATCAGGAAAATGAGTTGGTAAACATTACAGCTACAGCCAATGAGGGGTATGAGTTCAGCCATTGGGCTGACCATCTTGGAGAAATCAGCAACCAGGCCAATTTCGAGTATACCATGCCCGGTGAAGACGTAAGCCTAACAGCTCATTTTATCCAGGTGACTGATGAATTTTCGGTAACATTCAATGTTAATATGGAAACTGCCCTGGGTTTTGATCCCTCAGAAGAGATGGTATTTATTACAGGTAGCATGTTTGACTGGGCACCCCCGGGACACATCACCGAAGAACAAACCATGACCCGTATAGATGATTCGATGATTTGGACTATTACCATGACCCTTGAAGCAGACATGTATCAGTATAACTATTACATCAATACGGGCTGGAATGGTAGTGAATGGGGTGATGAACGTATTATTGAAGTAGATAGCGACATGACCATTAACGATGAGTGGACCCATGATGGCACCTTTGTAAATGAATATGAATTTTCAACAGTAAATGTGTTCCCTAATCCTGCCCATGGTAAATTTACTATCACAGCCGATGAAATCATTCGCACTGTTACCATCAGTGATATTACAGGAAAGATGGTTTTCAGGCAAGCAATCAAAGGCAGTCAGTATGAATTCACAAACTATTTACATAACGGAGTGTACATAATAAAAATTCTCACAGACAATAATGTATATTTCAAAAAACTGCAGATCAAAAATTAATTCATACTGTTGTATTATTAAAAAAGGGGAGAGCATTTTGCCCCTCTTTTTTTTGGTGGTAGATTTTTATTTTCTATCATTTTCATAATACGACCAAAGTCACAAAACACGGTGTCTCTGGCAGTCATTGCCCTGGCATTTTATCATTTTTTCACAATAAATAACACAAGCCAAAGAAAGGGTTTGTCAGTATTTTTTTATACTTTTGGGTTAAACACAACAAAAAAACCATAAACCTTCATTAAGGAACCTCAGAGTCCTTAGCATGAACTTTACACACATTGAAGAAACCACAGTTTTCTATGGTCTACCTGTTAAAACCATTTCACAAATCATCAACTATCTAACTTAACTATTAATTATTAACCTTAAACTTTATTCTTATTATGAAGAGAAGTACACTATTTTTTGTTTTGTTCTTTGTGAGTTTGGGCTTGTTTTCACAAAGCCTTTTGCTCCTACCCGAGGACAAAGAGAAGCTCCAGCAGGAGCGGGAAAATGAGAGGGATGAATTAGCCCTTCCCCCCGAAATTCAGTCCTTTGCCGATGAGCATGGCTGGAGATCAGGAAGAATTGTAGGTGGAGAAGATGCCGACATCCAGGATTATCCCTGGCAGGTTGCATTAATGCAGGGTAACACACAGTTTTGTGC
>SLQX01000231.1 GCA_007131245.1 Bacteroidales bacterium | reverse complement strand
CTGAAAGCACCCGCGCCACTGCTTAGTATTGGATATGACGCAGGATTTGGAGAACTCAACAACCTGGGATTTGGTTGTTGTAAAATAAAAGAATAGGGTTTTCAAAACCTGTAAATAAAAAAAGCCACCATCTGAAAAGATAGTGGCTTTTTTTATGGGATAGGCCTTTTTGCGGAGAGAGAGGGATTCGAACCCCCGGAGGTGTTACCCTCAACGGTTTTCAAGACCGCCGCAATCGACCACTCTGCCATCTCTCCGGGGGCAAAAGTACAAAAAAAATATTTCCTGCCAACAAAAAAATGCCCTTTTTCAAAATTCATTGATAAGTGGCTTATCAACAGAAAGGTAGGTATGAGAAAAAATCCCGGATGCTTGAAAATCCCTTCTGTGGCTCATAAAACATCAGAATTAACTACCTTTGAACTCCATAGTGGTGCATCCATCGTAAGGGTTGTTTTTACAAGTCATCTTATAATACAAAATCATAATGATAAAGCTTGCCATTGTTATTTTAAACTGGAACGGAAAGGAGTATCTTACCCGGTTTTTACCCTCTGTATTGAAGAATAGTCCGGTTTATGCGCGTGTAATTGTAGCGGATAATGGCTCCAAAGATGGTTCCATATCTATGCTGGAGAACCATTTTCCGGAGGTATGGGTTATTGACCTTGGCAAAAACTACGGCTATACCGGAGGATACAACCGTGCACTTGAGCAAATAGACGCTGAATTTTTTGTTTTGCTGAATTCCGATATGGAGGTAAGTCCCGGTTGGATTAATCCCCTAATGGAACTGATGGATGGAGATGACTCTGTGGCTGCCTGTCAGCCCAAAATAATGTCGTGGCATCAGCGCGATGAATTTGAATATGCCGGTGCCAGCGGCGGATTTATTGATTACCTGGGGTATCCCTTTTGCCGGGGACGTATATTTGAACACCTTGAAAAGGATACCGGGCAGTACGAAGATGTGATGGAGGTGTTTTGGGCTACCGGTGCATGTTTATTTGTAAGAGCCAAAGACTTTAGGGATGCAGGGGCTCTCGATGAAGAATTCTTTGCCCACATGGAAGAGATTGACCTGGCGTGGCGATTTAAGCGAATGGGTAAAAAGGTTTACTGTTGCCCAAAGTCGATCGTGTATCACGTGGGAGGAGGAACTCTGCCTAAAAACAACCCCCGGAAAACCTATCTCAACTTCCGGAACAATATGTTTTTGCTGGCAAGGAATCTTCCCGCCCGGACTTTTTACCCCGTGTTTTTACAAAGACTGTTGCTGGATAATCTGGCAGCTACCAGGTTTTTGCTCAATGGGCAGTATAAGGATTTTGTGGCCGTTGAAAAGGCGATTTTTTCGGTTGTTGCACGTCTGAGGGCCAAAAGGAAGCAAGGCAAAGCACTCCCTTACCGTAAAGTTTACCCGGTTTATAAAAAAAGTATAGTCCGTGCGTATTTTCTGGGAGGTCTGAAACAATTCTCAAGCTTGAAAAGCAAATATTTCAGGAGCTATTAGGATTGCTCCGGGTCAGATTGCCCCAGGAAACTTTCAATGGCGAGCCTGTAGCCCTCCAGTCCAAAGCCCGATATACTTCCTTCACAGGCCGGAGCAATCATTGATGTATGTCTGAACCCTTCCCGGGCAAAAATGTTGGATACATGCACCTCAACCACCGGTGTGTTGATGGCCAGGATGGCATCAGAGAGTGAGACAGAAGTGTGGGTATAACCTCCGGCATTCAGGATGATACCGTCGTAGGAAAATCCCGTTTCGTGAAGCTTGTTGATGAGCTCTCCTTCCACATTGCTCTGAAAATAATCAAGCTGGATATTGGGGTATCTTTTTTTGAGATTTTTGAAAAAATCTTCAAAAAATTCATTTCCATATACAGAAGTTTCTCTCATCCCCAGGAGGTTGAGGTTGGGGCCGTTGATGATAATTATTTTTGTCATGCTCTGTTTGGATTGAAATGGAACAAGCGCTTTGCTGATTGCAAAGATACACAAACTGAACAGACATGGAGATGCATGTGGATTGTTTTGTACAGCAACTAAAAACTCATTATCTTTGCAGTGAATTTTCACAATAGGGGTGCCCTAAAAAATCGGGCTGAGATCAAACCCATAGAACCTGATCCGGGTAATTCCGGCGAAGGGAACGGGATAAGCTTAAAAAGGAGGCTTTCCCCTATTGCCTCCAATTAGTTAACCCAAAAAAATCAAATTACAAAATGAAAAAGTTAACAGCTGTAATGGCATTGGTTATCATTGCCATGCCTGTAATTGCTCAGTTTTCTCTGCGCGGAATCGTAAAAGACGCCCAGAGTGAATCGCCCCTTCCCGGGGCAAATGTTGTCATTGAGGATACCTATAGGGGCGTGCACACCCATTCCGACGGGAGCTTTTCCCTGGGTTCTCTTGATGCTGATACCTATACCCTACGAATTTCTTATATAGGGTATGAAAGTAAAACGACCACCGTAACTCTTGAAAAAGATACCTTTGTGGAGTTGATGCTCGACCGGGCGGCTGTCATGTCACAGGAAGTAATTGTGAATGCCACCCGTGCTGATCAACGCACCCCCTCAACACATACCAATGTATCGCAGGAGCAGATCCAGGCCAACAATCTTGGTCAGGATTTGCCTTATCTTTTGACATCTACACCAAGCCTGGTGGTTAGTTCTGATGCCGGGGCGGGCGTGGGCTATACCTGGATGAATATCCGGGGCAGCGATAATTCACGCATCAATGTGACCCTCAATGGAGTGCCGGTCAATGATGCCGAATCCCATGGTGTATGGTGGGTAAATATGCCTGATATCGCTTCTTCCACTGAAAACATCCAGATACAGCGGGGCGTGGGCACCAGTACCCAGGGGGCTGCCTCCTTTGGAGCCACCATCAGCTTGCAAACCAGCAGTCTGGAAGAAAAGCCTTTTGCCCAGATGTTCTCATCAGCCGGATCCTTTAATACTTTGCGCAACACAGTCAACTTTGGTACCGGCCTTATGGCCGACAAATGGGCCTTTGAGGGGCGTTTGTCAAAGATTACTTCCGACGGTTATATAGACCGCGCTTCTTCCGACCTCAAATCCTTCTATTTGGCGGGTGGGTATTATGGCGAAAAAACGGTTTTGAAAGCCATTACCTTTAGTGGAAAAGAAACCACCTACCAGGCCTGGTATGGCGTGCCCGGCGACTCCCTGGAAAGCAATCGAACCTACAACCCAGCAGGATTGTATGCTGATGATTCTGGCCAGCTACAGTTTTATGATAATGAAACCGATAACTACCAGCAAGACCATTACCAGTTGCATCTGACCCACGAGTTTCACCCCTCATGGGTCGCCAACACTTCCCTGCATTATACCTATGGAAGGGGTTATTATGAGCAGTTTCGTCAAAATGAACGGTTCTCAAGTTATGATCTGCCCAATCCTGTTATCGACTCGGTGGAAGTGAGCCGTACAGATCTTATCAGGCAAAGGTGGCTGGACAACCACTTTTACGGACTCACTTACTCGTTGAAATATAATGATTTTGGCAGGCTTGAAGGAACTTTTGGCGGAGGATACAATATTTACCAGGGAGACCATTTTGGAGAGATTATCTGGGCAAGGGTAGCCAAAGGTTTTGACAAAGACCACCGCTATTATGAAAATGATGCTACCAAGCAGGATTTTAACGCATTTGTAAAGCTTAACTATGAGCTTTTCGACGGGCTTTATGTATTTGGGGATTTGCAATATCGCAATATTGTGTATGACTTTGTGGGTCTGGGGATGATCGAAGGCGAAATTACCCCTCTTGATCAGCGTGCTGACTTTCACTTCTGGAACCCCAAGGCCGGCTTTTTGTATGACCTGAACCCCTCCAACCAGTTGTACCTGTTTGCAGGTATCAGCAACCGTGAGCCAGTGCGCCGCGACTTTACCGAATCTTCGCCCGAAAGTCGCCCGCGCCATGAAACATTACGAAATATTGAACTGGGTTACAAATACAACACATCAAATATGCTGGTTGGGTTGAACTTTTACCTGATGGATTACAAAGACCAGCTGATTCTTACCGGCGAAATCAATGATGTGGGTGGTTTTTCCAGGACCAACATCCCCGATAGCTACCGGATGGGCATAGAACTGGAAGGGGCATACCGGTTCAACCGTTTTGTGGAATGGAGTGGAAACCTGACCCTTAGCCGCAATAAGATTGATGAATTTACGGAGTATTCTGATGTGTATGACGAAAATTGGCAATGGACGGGTGTGCATGTGGAAACCTATACCGATACCGATATTGCCTTTTCACCTTCTGTTATTGGTTCCAGCAATATCATGGTCAATCCCGTGGAGAATCTTTCCCTGGCTTTTATCTCTAAATATGTGTCATCACAGTATATTGACAACACCATGAATAAGGACAGGATGATTGACCCTTACCTGGTAAATGATTTAAAACTGTCATGGAGTATGGAAAATACGCTGTTTAATACAGCTGAATTGACTTTTTCCATCAACAACCTGTTTGATGAAGACTATATCACCAATGCGTGGATTTACAAGGGAGTATTGGGGGATAGCGGTCTGACGACCCTTGATGATGGGTATTTCCCTCAGGCAGGAAGACACTTCCTGGTTGGGTTGAGATTAAGAATATAAATTGTTTCATGCCAGGTTGCTTGCGTGTGTGTGCAGCACCTGGCATAAATGCAATGGGTTAGTCCAAAGAAGGCTCCTCTGGTAGATCTCCGGGGGAGCTTTCTTCATAATGCTTGTGTTTGGCGTAATTCTCCCACTTTTCCAGCAATTGTTCCATATCAGCGGGGAGGTCAGAGTTAAAAAACATTTTTTCGCCGGTGGCAGGATGGTTGAAGGCAAGGGTCTTGGCGTGCAGGGCCTGGCGGGGGCAGGCCTTAAAACAGTTTTGGACGAACTGCTTGTATTTGGTGAAGGTGGTTCCTTTGAGAATACGGTCGCCACCATAGGTGTCATCGTTGAAAAGGGGGTGCCCAATGTGTTTGAAATGGGCCCTTATCTGGTGGGTTCGGCCCGTTTCCAGGCGGCACTCCACCAGCGTAACGTACCCGTATCGCTGTAAAACTTTGTAATGGGTAACCGCACTTTTTCCGTGTTCTCCCCCGGGAAATACATCCATCACCTGCCTGTTCTTCAGGCTTCTTCCAATATGTCCTTCAATGGTGCCCGAATCTTGTTGGATATCGCCCCATACCAACGCATGGTAAAGGCGTTCCACTTTTTTGTCGAAAAACATTTTGGCCACTTTGGTTTGGGCCATTTCATTTTTGGCGATGAGCAGCACCCCTGAAGTGTTTTTATCAATGCGGTGTACCAACCCCGGTTTTACAGGTTCGTTGTTTTGCAGTGGGAGGTCTTTGAAGTGATGAATCAGTGCATTTACCAGCGTCCCGGTATAATTTCCGTGTCCGGGGTGTACCACCATGCCGGCCTGTTTGTTTACCAGCAAAATATCGTCGTCCTCGTAAAGAATATCAATGGGGATATCCTGGGCAATGAGCTCAATTTCGCGGGGAGGGAAACTCAGGACAATAGTCACCACATCCAGGGGTTTGACTTTGTAGTTGGCTTTTACCACACTGCCGTTCACCAGTACGTTGCCTGCTTTGGTGGCGGTTTGTATTTTGTTGCGGCTGGTGGATTCCATACGCGCCATCAGAAACTTATCTACCCTGAGCAGGCCTTGCCCCTTGTCGGCAACAAATCGGTAATGTTCAAAAAGCTCCTGGTCGTCGTTCTCTTGTTTTTCCCTTTCCGGGTAATCTGGTTTCTGTGTCATTTGAGTTGCTGAAACTTAGCGGGCAATAATAAATTTTTCTGTAAACATTTTTGATGACCCGCGGGGAATAATCCGCAGCAGGTAAATGCCATTGGGTAATGCTGAGGTGTTGATGGTTGTTTGGTTGAACCGGCTTATCACTTGTCTTCCGGTAATGTCTGTAATTTGTACTTCAAAATCACTGGGTAAATGCTGTTTTTCAATATGGATTTGCTGCCCTCTGACAGGGTTTGGATAGAGAGTGATGTTGCCATCATCAGCTATTGTTGATTCTGAAACCGATGTGAATTGTTGTTCCCCAAAAACCGGTCGCAGCATTACGGCCCCTTGCATCAGAGACTGAATCCATTCTCCGGTGGCGTTGTAAAAGGTATGCTGTGAAGCGTCGTTATTGGTGTCAAAACCGATATTGAGAAAGGTATTGTTGGTTTGTTGCCAGCCCACGTAAATGGTATCCGAAACTTCCAGTGGATGATCCAGCTCATAAGTGACAAACTGGTTGAGTGATTCTGAATATTCTGTTTGTACTACATCCGACTCATAGATTACCTGGTCAGAAGCAAGATCTTTCCATACTTTAATGTGGAACGATGCTTCGTTTTGATTGTGCAAAGTGGGGTTGAAATAAAACTGGACAGCAGTCAGGGTGTCTGTTTCACTAAGTACAAACCTGAGTGCAGCACTGGGGTTGAACCCCGAAATTCCGTAACCAGCTTCCGGTATCCCATCATCAAAGGCAAAATAATTATCAAATACCTGGGTGAAAACAATGGTGTCATTTCGGGGCCATTGATCACCCAATGTTCCTTCCCTGATTGTGTGATGGATGGTAAACTCACGTGCCTCTGCCGGGGAAACCGGCAATGGATTAGCAGGAATTTGGGGATTGGCATGGCGATGGTAGCTTTGGTAGCCATCCTGGTGAAAAGGGGCAATGCTCCAGGTTCCACCCGAATAGTTACGAACCAGGTTACCTGCCTGGTCCAGGATAAAAAACCGGTATGTGTAGTTATAGGTGAGGTTGTCCAGGTTGGTGATGAACACGTCAAACTGTTCCTTCAGGTGGCTCTCAGGGTCAGCAATATAATGCTTCCAGGGCATGGCCTGGTAGTCTCTGAGCAATGATTGGGCTGGTTTCACAAAGGCAATGTCATAATAAAAGGAATCGGCTACACTGCGTCCGTAGTCCAGCATAATGTAGTCGATGTTCCAGATACTGGCATTTCCTGCATAGTTGTTTGGGGTTTTGTTGATGGGGAAACTGGCATAGTTGCGAAAACGAAACCGGAAGTTGTCTCTCAGGTATACCTCATCATCGATAAAAACAGCTACCCGACTAAAAAAAGTACTGTCGTTTTGTTCCACAAACTCTTCCAGTGTGGTGCCCTCAGCCCGCCAGACACTTACCCATAAGTCGTCTATCCATATTTCGTTGTCCGGATCTTCGGGGTCCTGGCCATAATGGCCGGGTGTATGAAGAAACTCCAGCACCAGTGAATCCCTGTCGCGGGGAGAACTTCCCCTGCCTTGTGGCTGAAAGTAAAAACTAAGCATGATACTGTCGGAGGGGCTAAGCTCCATGGGTGCCGGTGAAAAAACAGAGTCAAGCCTGATGGGGCGCGAGCTAAGCATATCGGCCGAAAACTGAAAAGGGGTTTGCCCTGCCTGTTCATAGATATTCCCATGTTGATCCATGGCATCAAAGGTGGCTACACCCACCGTTTTGGGGTGACGGGGAAAGTCGGGATTCACAAAAACAAAGCTATCTGCCCATAACCGACCATCGGGGTAAGGCCCCTTGTAAGAGAAATCTTCCCTGAATGGGAGCTCCAGAGCCATGGTGTCAATATTAAGATTTGCATCTTTTTCAACCTGATGATTCAACTTTACCGGGTTAAACTGTAAAGGTTTTACCAACTCCTGCCCCAATGTGGGTGCAAGATAAAGGGTTAGGGCTAACAGGAAAACAAATACGCTTCTTATCATCATGAGAATTAAAAGCCGGAAAATTTTATTTACATAAAAACTTTCTTATTGGGCTAATATTGTTTGGTGTGTTGTTTTTTTGACAGACCGTGTGTTTAATAATTTATTCATCATTGCCCATGTCTTCTAAGTTTTTGTACCATACATCGATGCGCGTTCCCCTTGACAGGGTTGGGGATTCGTCAGGATCAGGGTCCTGCCTGTAAACCCTTGCCTGGTTGATGGGTACATTATTATCAAAAACCTCATCGCCAAGTATAAGGAAGGCATCATCCAATGCTTCCAGTACTTCCCTGGGGGTTTTTCCGTAAAGGTCGGGGTTTTCAATACTCAGCAATTCGCTTGTATATTCTTCAAAATCAAAGTCATCTGCCGACCGGTATTCAAGGTTTACCGTTGCTCCCAGCTCCAGCCGTGGCCTGGATTGCGTTGCGTCAGGCGATTGCATATATACTTTCAGGTTTTCGTGGTCAGACTCAGTGTGTCCTTCAGGAAAAATCTCCTCTCCCACATTCAGGGATGCTGCATTGATGAGCTGAATGGCCTGCTGGCGGGGCTGGCCAATAACCATAGGAACATGCGTGTAGGTTTGGGTCTCACCTGTGCCCAGCACCAAATCGATTTCGGTGCCTTTTTCAACCATGGTGCCCGGCTGTATGGAGCCTTCGTTATATTTTTGCTCCAGCACAGCATTCCTGGCAATATGAGGCACATGGTCCAACTTTCCGATTCTTAAGCCGTAGGTTTTTAACTGGGCCTGGGCCTGCCTCAATGATAAATCGGTGAGATCAGGCATGGCTATCATTTCGGGTAAGATGGCAACAGTGGTAATATAAACAGTGCGGTTTCTTTTGACATCCACCCCGGCAGCCGGGTTTTGTGAGGCAATGGTGCCTTTTTCACGGGTGTCATCAAATATGGAATCGTTGACTACAGCTCTCAGGTTTAACTCTTCCAATTCGTGGATGGCTTCTTCTGTCGGCATGCTTTCCAAATCAGGCACCGTAATGGTTTTCCCATGGCGGGTATACATATCAAGAGCTTTCAGGGAAAACCATAAAAAAGCTATGATTAAGGCAACAGCAAGGAGGAAGTGGTTGCGAAAAGTTTTACTTTTAATAAAAGAAATAAAGCTCATGAGATTTTTTTTTGCAGGCCAAAATTAATAATTTATTGGCGATATTTGCCGGGGCAAACATATTAAGTTGTAAAATGTTGCAGAGTTAACCCTCTGCCAATGCTTTTCCCCCTGCTCTCGGGTTGAGCCCTTTCAACCCCATTTTCTAAATATAATAATGACTTTATTGTTCATTTATTGTTGGGTGCATGGATTTGTTTGGATTTCCATTTTCAAAGGACGGGCGCAGTGCAATTTATTGAAGTTTTTTACTTTGAGGGATTAAAAATGTGTTGAAGTGTTCTAACTTTGCCTTTGCTCTTTATCGTTAATATAAAAGACGGCGCATCCGTGAAACATCGGTAATGAAAAAACGCATACTTTTTATCTTTTTTGTTTTCCATTGCCTTTTGCTACCGTTGCCCTCAATTTAGATAAAAAAAAGATGGTCAATGGGTGGGCCGGGGTACTGAGCCTGTCTGATTGTAAATAAAAAGATTGAACGTGTAATGAAAAACATAGCCCTTATAGCCGGTGGCGACTCCGGAGAGTATGTCGTATCGGTAAACAGTGCAAAAATTATCCGTGAAAACCTTGATAAAAAAAAGTTTAAGGCATACACCATTGTTATTTCGCAAAAAAAATGGGTCTACCTGGATGCCGACAACCGTGAGCACCCGGTTGATAAAAATGATTTCAGCATTGAGGAGCATGGGGGAAAAATTTATTTTGACTGTGCCCTGATAACCATTCATGGAACACCTGGTGAGGATGGTAAGTTGCAAGGCTACTTTGATCTTCTTCAAATACCTTATACTACATCGGGGCTGATGGCCTCATCCATTACCTTTAACAAACATTTTTGCAATGCCCTGGCTACCCACTGGGGGGTTGATGTGGCACGCTCGGTTAAGTTTGTCAAAGGCGATCATCTATCAGAAGCCGAGGTGTTGAGTAAAGTAAACCTTCCGGTATTTATCAAACCCAATAAAGGTGGCTCCAGCCTGGGAACTACTTTTGTAAAAAAGAAAGAAGAGATTATGCCTGCTGTGAGGGCATGCCTGGAACATGACGATGAAGTTTTTGTGGAAGAATTTCTGGATGGTGTGGAGCTAACATGCGGGGCATATATTCGAAACGGAGAGTTGCTGGTTTTGCCCGTTACAGAAATTATCAGTAAAACCGAAGCCCGGTTTTTTGATTACAAAGCAAAATATACCAAAGGAGCTGCTGACGAGATAACTCCGGCACGTATTTCTGAAGAGCTCAAGCAGCTGGTGCAGCGAACAACGCGGTATTTGTACCAAAAATTTGAGCTCAAAGGCATTTGCCGGCTCGATTTTATTTACAGCAAGGACCGATTGTTTTTCCTGGAGGCTAATATTACACCAGGCATGGCTGAAACAAGCATTGTACCTCAGCAGGCTGAGCATATTGGTATAAGTATCACGCAACTCTTTACCGATGTGTTGGAGGAAACTCTCAGAGAGGCTCGTTAGCGCAAGGTAATGGAGAAACAGACAGGAGAAGCCGGTGGGTATCAATAGTAGTTGAGCGACATAAGATAGTCGGCGAACATTTTGATGGCTTTGTAGCGGTGGCTTATTTTGTTTTTTTCCTCCAGAGGCATTTCTGCATAGGTTTGGTTGTATCCCTCCGGGATAAAAATGGGGTCGTAACCAAATCCTTCAGCACCGCGCATTTCCGGGATGATCTCCCCTTCCGAAACCCCTTCAAAGAGCATCTCTTCGCCATCAAGGATTAGGGCAATGACCGTTCGGAACCTGGCTTTCCGGCTTGGCTGGCTGTGCATCTCCCGTAATACTTTGTGCATGTTGTCCAGGCTGTTTTTGTCCGCGCCTGCGTAACGGGCTGAAAAAACACCGGGCTTGCCTCCCAGGGCATCAATTTCCAGCCCTGTATCGTCGGCAAAACAGTTTTGACTATAATTGCGGTGTACATGTCGGGCTTTTTCCAGTGCGTTGGCCTGTAGTGTGTTACCCGTTTCGGGGATTTCCTCAAAGCAGCCTACCTCTTCCAGTCCCACTATTTTGGCTTGTTCAGGGAACATGGACTGCACTTCCTTGAGCTTATTTTTATTGTGTGTGGCAAAAATGATTTTCAGCATAAGCATCGGTGGCTAAAAAGAACATCAGCCAAAGCAGGCAACAGATCCTGTTTCGGCTGATGTTGGCGTTTAATAATGAGGTATTTTATTTTTTAACCTTTTGCGGTGTTACTTCTACCAAAACATGGTTTTTGGATACCTTATCGCCCACCTTCACATTGACGGATTTTATTTTACCATCAAAAGGAGCCAGGATAAGGTTTTTCATTTTCATGGCTTCAAGAATCAGTAACTTATCACCCTCTTTTACAAGGTCCCCTTTTTTTTTTGACATTTCCGGAATATTACCAGGCATAAAGGCTCTGAGTAAATTGGGGTTTTTGGGCTCATAGGGTTTCCTGGTTTCGTACATTTTGTTGGTGAGGGTTTTGTACTCGGCCTCATTGACAACAAAAGAAACGAAAGCATGCTCTTTTTTGCCGTTTTGATTTTCTTTTTCCATTAATCTTCTGGTTTTTTATCAGCATTGAACGGACTAACAAAATTATTTGAGGAAACCTACATGCTCAAGACCTGCGTTTTACAGAATACAATGTGCTGTGAAACCGTTCAAACAGCCATGTTCATTGTTGTTAAGGGTTTGATACATGCTGGTTTTCCATAATCATGAAGATGTACTTCCTGTTTAGTGTAGTTTAGAACGGAGGCACCCCATGCTTTTTCTCGGGTCTGATTTCAGCTTTTTCACGGGAAACCTCCAGTGCGTGTACCACAAATTTCCGTGTTTCACCCGGTTCAATTACTGCATCAATATATCCGTGAGCCGCAGCCACATAGGGGTTGGCGAATTTTTTCTTGTACTCTTCCACTTTTTGGCTTCTGACTTTTTCCGGGTCTTCAGCTTTTTTGATTTCATTGCGGAAGATAATATTGGCCGCACCTTCGGGTCCCATAACCGCAATCTCGGCTGTGGGCCATGCAAACACAAAGTCGGCTCTCAGGTGGCGAGAGCACATGGCAATGTATCCACCGCCATAGGCTTTGCGCAGGATAATAGTGATTTTGGGAACAGTGGCCTCAGAGTAACTATAAAGGATTTTTGCTCCGTGCCTGATAACACCGGCGTGTTCCTGGTCAATTCCTGGTAAATAACCCGGCAGGTCAACCAAAGTAACCAGGGGCACATTGAATGCATCGCAGAACCTGATAAACCTGGCGGCTTTATCGGAAGAGTCCACATCAAGTACTCCTGCCAGCACCATGGGTTGATTGGCCACGAAGCCTACGGTTTCACCGTTAATTCGCCCAAAGCCTACCACCATGTTGGCGGCAAAAAGCTCCTGAACTTCGAAAAATTCACTGTCATCGCTCACCGCCCTGATAACATCCCTTACATCATAAGGCTCCCGGGGATCGGTGGGGATGATATCGTCAATCTTAAATTGACGGGTTTTGGGTGCTTTCTTGGGAAATGGATCGGCTTTTTTGGAATTGTTCCATGGGATGTAGGTTACCAGTTTTTTGATTTGCTGCAGGCACTCCTGCTCACTCTCTGCATAAAAATGTGCGTTGCCGGTAACCTCCGAATGTACCCTGGCACCGCCAAGCTCTTCCATGGTTATTTCTTCGCCCAGAACAGACTTGATTACTTCGGGGCCGGTAATAAACATTTTGGATATTTTATCCACCACAAAAACAAAATCGGTAAGAGCCGGTGAATAAACCGCTCCCCCTGCACAGGGACCTAAAATAACCGATATTTGAGGAATAACGCCTGAGGCCAGGGTATTCCTGTAAAAAATTTCACCATAACCGGCCAGGGAGTTAACACCTTCCTGTATACGAGCCCCACCCGAATCATTGATGCCAATGATGGGAATTTTCAGATTCATGGCATGATCCATGATTTTGGAAATCTTGCGGGCATGCATGATTCCCAACGACCCCCCTGCAACAGTAAAGTCCTGGGCATAAATACAAACCGGGAATCCACTGATCGTTCCTGTTCCGGTAATTACTCCGTCGCCGGGCAGGGTTTTTTTGTCCATGTCAAAATCCCTGGCAGCGTGCTCCACAAATAAGTCATATTCATGAAATGAGTTGGGATCCAAAAGTGCAACGATACGCTCACGGGCTGTCATCTTACCCAACGACTGTTGTTTTTCAATGGCCTTTTCTCCTCCTCCCATCAGGGCTCCCTGCATTCTTTTTTTAAGGTCCAATGTCTTTTTCTTAATCGACATATCTGTTTAATTTTTGTTTAAAATCGCGTTTGTTTTTGTTTTATTTGTTTATGTTGTTTGTTGTGTATATGGTACGTTGAGACAAAAATTTGTCAAAAGTAATGAAAAAAACAGGTGCATGCTGTTTTTTACCGGCAGAATGAAACAGCACTCTGTGGTCTTCTGCTTTTAAGGTGCATGTAATGAGTGTTTTATTCATTTGTTTATGGGTCAATAATTATTTTACGTGTTAAGATCTCATTTTCAAGCCTGATTTTTAATAAATACAAACCTGATTCTACGTTTGATAAGTCAAATTGTTGCGAAAAGTAGCCTTGTTGATCCATGTATTTTTCCTTTTTCAGTGCAGGCCTGCCTAACAAATCAATCAATGTAAAGGAGATTTTGCCTGGATGGTGCTTCAGTGTGATATGCAATAAATGAGTTGCCGGGTTGGGGTAAATGGAAAGCTCATAGTCCTGTTTTTGGGGTGTTGTAATGTTTGTCAGTTGTTTGAAGTTGGCCTGGACAAACACCTCGTGGTCAGGCATGGTAAACTCAAAATGTTTCTGGCTTCTAAGGGAGTTCTCTTGGTCTGGCAGTGCCCAGCTATCAAATTCAAAGCCATCGTTAGGTGTTGCATTGAGTATGACGGGTTCACCATGGGCATAATAACCGCCTCCGGAAACACTGCCGGAAAAAGGGGGTTCAACCCCGGTATGCACAAAGTTGGTTGTGGCATTGGGGTCATAGCCGTAAAGCCTTTCGGGGCCGTCACCATCAGGGTCCAGCCAGGGTTGGAGTTGTTGGGTGTCCAAATCTCCGTTGGACTGCCAGTGCCTGTAAAATTTTCCGTAAAAATCGGGTAGCTGGGTATTCGAACAACTGGCACTTCCCCCGGTGAGCGTGCCTGTAATGAGTCCATACTCGTCAAATATAGGAGAGCCTGAAGATCCTCCCTCTGTGACCCCATGGCCGCTCACGGTTTCATCCCAAACCACACGCCAGTATCCCGATTGCATTCCGCCGGAAAAAGTGCTGCTGGTAAGTTCACTCTTATAGGTTGATATTTTTTTTACATCCCCCGAAGGGTGGTGAATGCTTGTTCCGGAGCCTGGAGTTCTTGACAGCTTGTTCCATCCGTTATAATAGGGGTTCCAGGTGTCAGGAGGTGCCTGATCCAGCTCCAGTAATTTAAAATCAGTGCCATCATCAATGGGAGCGCTGGCTAGTAAAGTGCTGCCTGTGAGCATCATGTCCAGCGGAGCATCCCCGTTATCAAAGCATTGTGGATGTTCATAATTGAAATAAAACTGCCAAACCTGGTAGTCTTCTTCACTGGCAGTGGAACCGCAATGATCAGAAGTGAGCAAGTAGGGTGTGCCGTCCTGGTGTGTGTTGTTAACCAGTGTGCCGCTGCAATTAAACCAGGTTGATCCGGCTCTTAGTAATATGCGGGTTACCCCCCTTTTTTGTTTTTGCCATAAATCTCCTTCAGGGCAATTAACATTTACATTGCAACTACCTGATGTTTTATCCATTTTATCGCAGGAGAATCTTTCGCCGGGGAGATATATGAGTTCATCAATAACAAAACCGGGTAATTGTTGAGTAGATTTGGTGTTAGTCACATACTCGATGATAATAGTAGAACCTGGAATTACCGTAGTGCTGAAAAGTCCATGGGGGCTGTTGTTTTTATGGGTAAAAGCTCCAATAAAATGATCGCCCTTTTCGTTGTAGATAAATAGCTTGTCGTTGGGAGGCATTTGAAAATTGGAGAACACCAGGCCCAGGAGGGCCGTTTGGGGAACACTGATTTTGAGTTGCCAGACAGACTGGGTTTCGTGCTTTGCGACCATTATGGCTTTATCGGCAAATATCTCCTCCACTGGCAAGGATACTCCTGCCAGCATGGGCAGGTTATCTTTGTCAATTGCCATGGATGATATCTTATTTTTGTCAGCCTGCAACAAGATTTCCCCTGGGTAATCCCTCGTGACCAGGTTGTATTGAAGCCCGTAGGGCATCTCCTGGGTACTGATTTGTCCATTTAGCTGGATGCCCATAAAAAAAAGGATCCAAAAAAGAGTGCCTTTTTTCATATCTGCCTTTTTATTGAGTAAGCTTGCCATGGGAGAATGGCATTTTGTCCATGACAAATTTAAGCTATTATTTTATCAGGAAAAAATAAAAATGTGACATGGTTTGCGGTTCTATTTTTTTAATAGAAATGGATGATGTAAACAGCCTGTTTATGCTCCCATGGTGGAGGCTCTTTTTTTGAGTTCAGCCTGAAAAAGCTTTACCTGGGCTGCCTGATCCTGCGATGATTTTTTCAGCCTGTCGAGCAAAAGCTGCATGGCTTCCTGCCCCATTTGATAGCCTTGTTGTTCTACTGTGGTCAGGGTTGGGTGGATAATGACTGCGGCGGGGTCATCTCCAAACCCGGCTACCGCAATATCTTCTGGTATTTTATACCCTTTTAATTGCAGCAATTGAATAGCTGCTATGGCGGTAAAGTCATTTACCGCAAAGATGCCATCAATGCTTCCGGCCAGATTCAGAATTTGTTCTTTCTTGTGTATTACATCTGCCGGGGTATCGCATTGAATAATCAGCCCCGGGTCAGGTTCAATGTTGTGGTCTTTTAAGGCTTGGGTATAGCCTTGCTGTCTTTCCTGACCCACATTCAGGCCGGGATGTGTTCCCAGGTGAAGTATGCTTTTGCATCCGCAGTCAATAAGGTGTGAAGTGATTTGCCGGGCACCGTTAAAATCATCAGTAATCACCCTGTCGGTATCAATTTCGTTGCATATACGGTCAAAAAACACCATGGGTGTTTGGTTGTTAAATGCAGAAATAAAGTGGCCTGGATCATTGGAGTTTTTACTCATGCAAACCAGCAGTCCGTCAACCCGGTGGTCGATGAGTGCCTGTAAATTCATTTTTTCCCTTTCCGGGTCCTCATTGGACTGGCAAATCATTACCCTGTATCCTTTGCTGTAAGCAATATCCTCGATACCGCTGATAATGGACGAAAAGAAGTGGTGGACTATTTCGGGAATGATTATTCCGATGGTATGTGATACCTGGCTTTTCAGACTTAGTGCTAAAGCATTGGGTCTGTAGTTTACTTTGTGCGCAAAAGATTTGATTCTTTCACGTGTGGCTTCGCTGATATCGGGGTGGTCTTTGAGAGCTCTTGATACCGTTGATGGGGAGACACCCATGGCTTTTGCTATATCATTGATGGAAGTCAGGTGAGGTTTCATTCGCTGATTGTTTATAGTATTTTGAATGTATTTTATTGGGTTTGGCTTTGGCAATCATTTGAAAATATCTTATTTAACATGAATGAAGCTTGAATAACAGGTCTTTAAAACATGTACTATCAAAGCATAAAAATACGAATTTTCATGTGAACCTATCCTGCGGCCGGTAAACTTTTTGCGGTTTTATTGGTTTGAAATTTATACATCAGCGTACAACACTTTGTTTTCATTTGAGCAATAAACAAACGTTTGTTATTTTATCCTTTTCTAATTTGCAAACGTTACCGCAATCGATTGCGGTGAAAAAGTTGTCAAAAACTTGATAGTCAGGCGTAAAAAAGATGGAAATCTAAAAAAAATTTTTACTTTTGCCCTTAACATTTAGTTAACATTGAACCTCGTTTTAGTGTAAAAACAACAGTTTTGAATGCTCAAACGGCAGGTGATGTTTTTAAGTTTATGGAGGTGGAAAGTTACAATAAAATAAACTGGCAGACAATTCCAGATACAAAACCAGCCAGTTTAAACAACTTTTGAGGGAGTCAAAATTCAATAAATAGTAAAATTAACCCAATTATGAATCAAAAAAGACAAACAATGATGGTAAAGAAAATTGCCAGCTTTTCAGCGTTACTGCTGTTTGTGCTCAGTATGTCCTCTTTTGGACAAACCGGGCGTGTAACAGGTACAGTTACTGACAGGGCGTCGGGTGAAACCCTACCCGGGGCCAGTGTAATGGTTGAAGGAACCACTACCGGTGGTGTAACAGACATGGATGGAAATTTCAGCTTCACGGCTCCTGCGGGAGATGTGATTCTCGTGGCCAGCTTTGTGGGGTATGATGATGGCGTCCGCCAGGTAACAGTGCCTGCTGACGGAACCGTAAACGTAGATTTTGAACTTTTTGGCGACATCACCATGTTGGATGAGTTTATTGTTATTGGTTACGGTGTGCAAAGGCGTGAGGATGCTACCGGCTCGGTATCTGTAGTTGGCGAAGCCGATTTTAACAAAGGAAATATAACCTCTCCCGGTGAATTGCTCATGGGTAAAATGGCGGGTGTACAAATCACCACTGGCGGGGGTGCCCCGGGAGCCGGTGAAACCATTCGGATCCGTGGTGGTTCATCCCTGTCGGCACTCAATGACCCGCTGGTTGTTATTGACGGAGTACCCGTGGATTCAAGGGGTATTACCGGGATGAGAAGCGCCCTGAGTACTATCAACCCTAATGATATTGAGACCTTTACAGTTCTTAAGGATGCCTCTGCCACAGCCATTTATGGTTCAAGGGCATCCAATGGGGTTATCCTTATTACCACCAAAGAAGGTAAAGCAGGGGACCCCCTGAAACTCAATTATACAGGAACTTTCACATTGTCTTCCAATATCAGGACAGTGGATGTGTTAACAGCTGATGAGTTTCGTGATGAAATCAACGAGCGGTACGGTCACCGGGAAGGAGTTCTGGATCTTATGGGAGATGCCAGCACCAACTGGCAGGACCAGATCTTCAGAGATGCTTTCGGTCATGACCACAACCTCAGTGCTACCGGTTCCTGGAGAAACGTGCCTTACAGGGCTTCCATTGGTTATAACTCCACGGATGGTGTGTTGAAAACCGACAACATTGAGCGTACAACGCTTTCTGTTGGACTGAACCCCAGCTTCTTTGACGATGATTTGAAAATTAACTTTAATGCAAGGGGTGTGAATGTTAACAATACCTTTGCAAATACCGGAGCCATAGGGGCTGCAACCATGTTTGACCCCACCCAGCCGGTACGAACCGACTCTGAAGATTTTGGCGGGTATTTTGCATGGATTGATGAAGGTTCAGGAATTCCCAAGCCTGTGGCTACCGACAACCCCGTGGCTTTGCTCAATCTAACCGATGATGTTTCCACCGTAAACCGCTTTATTGGAAATACACAGTTTGATTATAATATTCCTGGCGTTGAGGGGCTTAGAGCCAACCTGAACCTGGGATTGGATTACTCCAAAAGTGAAGGGGATGTATTTGTGCCCGATTATGCTGCCTGGGACTATGTACGAGGAGGTACCAGCACCGAGTATGAACAGGAAAAACGCAATTCACTCATCGATTTTTATTTTAATTATGTAAGAGAATTTCAGACTGTAGAAAGTCGTCTTGACATGATGGCAGGTTACTCATGGCAGCATTTCTGGGAGACAGGGTCTACGCTTTCAACCAACCTGGAAGATAATGCCTTTGGAGCCGACTATCGTGTTTTTGTAGACCCCGAAGACTCCTTTTATGAAACAGAAAACTATCTGGTTTCTTTCTTTGGTCGTTTAAACTACAGCCTGCTTGATCGTTACCTTATTACTTTTACGTTGCGTAATGACGGTACCTCACGGTTTTTGGGTGATAACCAATGGGGCCTTTTCCCCTCAGCAGCATTTGCCTGGAGAGTTGACCAGGAAAACTTTATGCAAGACTTTACTGCACTTTCTGAGTTAAGACTGCGGGCCGGCTACGGTATTACAGGTCAACAGGATATTGGTGCAGGTAACTACCCCGCTTTGGCAAGATACACCTTTAACCGCCAGGGTGCTTATTACTTCTTTGGCGATCAGCGCATCCAGACTTTGCGCCCTGAAGGGTATGATGAAAACCTCAAGTGGGAAGAAACCACTACCTATAACCTTGGTTTAGACTATAGCTTCCTGGAAGATCGCTTCCATGGTTCTTTGGATGTTTACTTCAGGGAAACCCGCGACCTGCTCAACTTTATCCCCATTCCGGCAGGTTCAAACCTTACCAACGCCATTCTTACCAATATCGGTAACCTGGAAAACCGTGGTTTGGAATTCAGCATCAATACCCGTCCTGTTGTTACAAGTGATCTGGTTTGGCGTCTTGGTTTTAACTTTACCTATAGCGAAACTGAAATTACCAAGCTTACCCAGGCCGATGACCCCGATTACCTGGGTGTGTTGACAGGTGGTATCTCAGGGGGTGTGGGTAATAACATTCAAATTCACAGCGAAGGGTATGCCCCCAACTCTTTCTTTGTATACCAGCAGGTGTATGATCAGGATGGAAACCCCATTGAAGGGCTTTATGTGGATCGTACCGGTGATGGCCAGATTACAGATGATGACCGCTATCACTTCGAAAAACCCGCGTCCGACTATTACCTGGGGATTAACTCAAGTGTTGAATACCAAAATTGGGAGTTTTCTTTCGCCGGTAGGGCAAACATTGGAAACTTTATGTATAATAACGTGAGCTCAATGAATGCAGAGTTTAGCCGCCTGCACCGTCCTGAAGGACCCTATCTGAGCAATATCAGTACAGCCGTTTATGATACCCGTTTCAACAATGCAAGGTATCTGTCTGATTACTACATCCAGGATGCATCTTTCTTTAAGATGGATAATATATCGATTTCTTACAGTTTCCTGGATATTATTGACAATGTCGCTGATTTGCTGGTTTCATTTACTGTACAAAATGCTTTTGCCATCAGCAAATATGATGGATTGGATCCTGAGATAGCTTTTGGTATAGATGACAACTTCTATCCAAGACCCAGAAACTTTGTACTTGGCGTAAATCTTCAGTTTTAAACCATGAAAAAATATAACACAATGAAAAAGATAATATATTTAATTGCAGTAATGTTAACTACATCCATCGTTTTCACAGCTTGTGTCGATGATTTAGATGTAGTACCGCTGGATCCCAGTGAAGTTACTTCAGCCACAGTTTATGATGACCCTGAAGCATACAGGCAAGTTTTAGGTAAACTTTATGCCGGATTAGCTGTTTCCGGACAGGAAGGTCCTGCGGGACAGGCCGACATTAGTGGTATTGATGAGGGTTTCGGACAGTACCTCAGAGGGTTATGGTACCACCAGGTGCTTACCACCGATGAAGCTGTTATAGGCTGGGATGACCAAACCATTAAAGATTTTGTATATCATTCCTGGGGTTCAAGTGACGTGTTTATCACCGCCATGTATTCCCGTATTTTCTACCAGATTTCTCTGGCCAATGAGTTTTTGCGCCAAACCGAAGCTGGTCTGCTTAATGACAGGGGCGTAGATGATGACCTGAGGGCAGAAATTCAAATATACCGTGCAGAAGCACGCTTCCTCAGAGCTTTAAGCTACTGGCATGCATTGGATATGTTTGGGGATGTTCCTTTTGTTTTGGATACAGACCCCATTGGTGCCTATCTGCCTGAGCAAATCGATCGTCAGGACTTGTTTGACTTTGTTGAGCAGGAGCTACTTGAGGTAGTAGATGATATGGTGCCGGCCCGTCAAAACGAATACGGACGTGCCGACCAGGCCGCCGCCTGGATGGTACTTGCCAAGCTTTACCTCAATGCCGAGGTGTATTCCGGGCAACCCAGGTATAATGAAGTTATTGAATATTGCGAGTACATTATTGACGCGGGTTACGATCTGGCTGATGAATATGCTCACTTGTTCAATGCCGATAACAATCCCATCCAAAACCCCGACCTCAATGAAGTGATATTTGCCATTCGCTACGATGGTATTGATACCCAAACCTTTGGAGGGACCAACTTTATTATCCACGCTGCCGTGGGAGGCGATATGAGCGCCGGAGATTATGGTGTAGATGGTGGTTGGGGTGGTTTAAGAACCACTGCTAATATTGTCAACCTTTTCCATGATAATGACAACCGTGCTATGTTTGTGGGTGAAGAAGGTGGGCAATCCCTGGAAATTGAGAACCTGAGCGAGTTTTCCAATGGTTATGCGGTCGTTAAGTTTACTAATATTGACCGAAATGGTGAACCTGGTTCCAATCTTGAGTTTGTGGATACCGACTTCCCCATGTTCCGTCTGGCAGATGTTTACCTGATGTATGCTGAAGCACACCTTAGGGGAGGCGGCGGCAATGCCAATGATGCACTGGATTATTTCAATGCATTGAGAGAGCGTGCTTTTGGCGATGCATCCGGAAATATTACCAGTCTTAACCTGTCTCGTGTTTTTGAGGAACGTGCGCGCGAACTTTATTGGGAAGGGCACCGCAGAACTGATATGATTCGTTTTGAGCAGTTTACCGGTGGTAATTATGTGTGGCCATGGAAAGCCAACATCCG
>SLQX01000008.1 GCA_007131245.1 Bacteroidales bacterium | reverse complement strand
TTTGCGTGAAGCACGAGCCGAAGAGCAAATGGCACAGGAAGATCCAGCCTTAGACACCACACCTACTGAAATCACCGATGAAGAATCCGACACCGTCAGTCTTGCTGCCCTGCGTGATAAAATGGGATTTTTTGCAGGCTCCGCCATAGGTGAAGAAGAAGCTTTCATCATTGAAAATGAGGTACTGAAATTATATTTTACCAATAAAGGTGGACGCATTGAATCGGTTGAGCTCAAAGAGTACAAATCATGGGAGAAAGAACCCCTTCGACTTTTCCTGGCTGACGACAATATATTTAACCTGCAGTTTTACTCCGCCAACAGGCTTATATCAACCCAGGAATTATACTTCACCCCCGAGACACAAGCTTATTTGTCAGGGGAGGACAACCACATTAAGGTTTCTCCCGATGACTCCCTGCAGTTTTCAATGAGGCTTTACCCGGATAACCACACAGAGGATAATCCCAAATACATGGAGCTGATGTATGTTATCAAGGGTGATGACTACATGATAGATTTTAACCTCAATACGGTGGGGATGCAGGATGTGATTGCTTCCAACTCTACTTTCCTCAATCTCGACTGGGAGGTTGATTTGTTACGTCAGGAAAAAAGCAGAAAGAATGAAATCAACACCACAACCATCTATTACAAATATTTAAATGATGATGTGGAGCGCATCAGGGAAACACGCGATGGTGAAGAAACCATGTCTACACGGGTAAGGTGGGTTTCTTTTAAGCAACAATTCTTTTCCTCTGTAATGATTGCCAATGAAGGCTTTAGTGGTGCGCAGATAAGCACAAACTCTTATGATGAAGAAACTCATGAAGATCTTCTGAAAAGGGTTACTGCCAACCTGGACATACCATACAACAGCAGGGAAAACAACAGCATTCCCATGCATTTTTACTTTGGCCCCAATCATTTCAACACCCTCAAATCATACGACATGAAGCTGGAATCACAGATTCCGCTGGGATGGGCCCTTTTTGGATGGATCAACCGATATGTGGTGATCAAAGTATTCAACTACCTCGACAGCTTCAACTTCAACTACGGCATCATCATACTTATACTCACCTTCATGCTCAAGTTGGTATTGTTTCCCATTGCCTACAAAACATACCTTTCTTCAGCACGGATGCGTGTACTCAAACCCGATATTGAGGAAATCAATAAAAAGTTTCCCAAGAAGGAAGATGCCATGAAAAAACAACAGGCAGTGATGGGGCTGTATAAAAAAGCCGGGGTAAACCCCATGGCAGGCTGTGTTCCTATGCTACTTCAGTTCCCCATCCTCATTGCCATGTTCAGGTTTTTCCCTGCATCCATTGAGCTGCGCCAGGAGGGATTCTTATGGGCCGATGACCTGTCAACCTACGATTCCATCCTGGACTTACCTTTTACGATTCCATTTTATGGGGATCACGTGAGTTTGTTCACCCTGCTTATGGCCGTATCTACTGTCATATACACCCGGATGAACAGCCAGATGATGAGTACCGGTACACAAATGCCCGGTATGAAAACCATGCTGTACTTTATGCCCGTTATGCTGTTGTTTGTTTTTAACAGCTTTGCTTCCGGCCTCAGCTACTATTACTTCCTTGCCAATGTCATCACATTTGGTCAAATGTTCGCATTCAGGTTTATGATAGATGAGGATAAAATCCGAAATAAAATTGAAGCCAACAAGAAAAAACCGGTCAAAAAATCGGGCTGGCAAAAACGATTGGAAGACATGGCCAAGCAACAACAACAAAAGCAAAAACAGAAGAGATAGCATTTTATCCGGTTGTTTGACCAATGCACTAGAGAATGTTTACATATTTTAATTTTAAAATAGTTTAAACACATTAACGATGTTTCGCTCCGCCCTTTATAATATTTCGCCTATTGATGGAAGATATCAAAGCAAAACGCTGGATTTGCAAAAATACTTTAGTGAATATGCCCTCATACAATACAGGGTATTTGTAGAAGTGGAATACTTCGTGGCACTTTGCCACGAAGGGCTGCCAGAGCTCTCGGGAGTAACCCCGAAAAACATGGAAGATATCCGCGACATATTTCATGATTTTTGCGGAGATGACGCCATCAGGATCAAAGAGATAGAAGCTGTGACCAATCATGACATCAAGGCAGTGGAATACTTTTTGAAAGAAAAGTTTGAGCAACTGGGACTCGATGATTACAAAGAGTTTATCCATTTTGGCCTTACCTCACAGGATATCAACAACACCGCAATTCCCCTGTCTTTAAAGGAAGGTATACTGGAAGTAATGGTACCCCGTCTGGATGAACTGATGGCCCAATTGAAAGAGATGTCGAAAAAGTGGCTGGAGGTACCCATGCTGGCGCACACACATGGCCAACCCGCATCCCCCACTACGGTAGGCAAAGAAATTTATGTGTTTTATAACAGATTGGAAAAACAAATTAACCATCTGCTTGCCATCCCTTTTCCGGCCAAGTTTGGCGGTGCCACAGGTAACTTCAACGCCCACAAGGTGGCCTATCCCCAAGTCAACTGGAACGACTTTGCCGACCGCTTTGTGAACAAAACCCTGCGGCTGAAACGCTCAGAAGTGACCACACAGATTGAGCACTATGATTACCTGGCTTCTATTTTTGACGGACTCAAAAGAATCTGCACCATCCTTACGGATATGAACCGCGATGCATGGTCTTATATTTCCATGGATTACTTCAAGCAAAAAATCACAAAGGGCGAAGTGGGCTCTTCAGCTATGCCCCACAAAGTAAACCCCATTGATTTTGAAAACTCAGAAGGTAATGCAGGTATTGCCATTGCGCTTTTCGAACATCTTTCAGCCAAACTTCCCATATCAAGGCTGCAAAGAGACCTCACCGACTCCACAGTTCTGCGCAATATCGGAGTACCCCTGGCACACATGCTTATCGCTGTTAAATCTGCCCAAAAAGGATTGGGGAAACTTGTTATTAACCAGGAGAAAATCAACAGCGATCTGGAAAGCAACTGGATGGTGGTGGCCGAAGCCATTCAAACCGTTCTCAGAAAAACCAACTACCCCAAGCCCTATGAAACCCTTAAAGAACTGACCCGAACCAATGCTGATATCAACCAGGAGTCTTTACGTAATTTTATTAAATCACTGAGTATTGACCAGGAACTTAAAAATCAGCTGTATGATATTACACCGTATAATTACACAGGTATATTGCCAAAAATCAATTAATAGTTCCGGTAACAATTAATCTTGCCTGTGGTGCTGGATTCTGCTAACCTTAAAATGCCGGTAAAGCCCAATGGATAAATACAAAAAGATTTTCAGCTACATAAAACCTTACTGGCCCAAGGTTTCTCTCAATGTTTTCTACAATTTTCTGAGTGTGGTTTTCAATGTTTTTTCCGTAACCATGATCATCCCGGTACTGGGAATATTATTTGAAACCCAACCCATTGTAACCGAATCGGTACCTTTTGAGTTTTCTGCAGATGCCATTCAGCACAATTTCTATTACTATATCAGCTTGCTGATGATTGAGCTGGGTAGTGTATATGCCCTGGTGTTCGTGGGATTGTTTGCCGTTTTTATGAGCTTATTTAAAAATGGGTTCAGGTACCTGGCTATGTACCATCTGGCCTGGCTAAGAAATACCGTTGTCAAAGATATCCGTAACGACCTTTACGACAAAACACTAAAGCTTCCCCTGTCCTACCACTCCAATGAAAAGAAGGGGGACTTAATTAGCAGGATGACTAGTGATGTGCAACAGATAGAGTTCAGTGTAATCAGTTCGTTGGAAATGATATTTCGCGAACCCATCACTATTCTGGTACTACTGGGCACTTTGTTGCTCTTAAGCCCCCAACTTACCCTGGTGGTGTTTGTGTTGTTACCCATTAGCGGGCTAATCATAGGGCGAATAGGAAAAACACTCAGGGCAACAGCGCTAAAAGGACAAAACAAACTGGGCGTAATTCTTTCGGTGCTGGAGGAAACCCTCACTGGCATGCGGGTAATCAAAGCGTTTAATGCAGAAAAAAAGATGAAAGAACGTTTTTTGAGCCTCAACAGCTTTTACACCCTAATCATGACCAAAATGTACAGGCGTCAGTACCTGGCATCGCCCATCAGTGAGTTTTTAGGCACTGTTGTAGTTGTTATCATTGTTTGGTATGGAGGTTCACTGGTATTGAGTCCCCAAAGCAGTCTCAGTCCCCAGGGATTTATTGCCTACCTTATCCTTTTTGCACAAATTATCAACCCGGCCAAATCCTTTTCCACTGCATATTACAAAGTACTGAAAGGGATGGCGTCAGCCGACCGGATTGATGAAATTATAAAAGCCCGGGTCACCATAGATGAAACCAAAGATGCCAAAAAAGTAGGCTCATTTGATTCTTCCATTGAGTTTAAAGATGTCAGTTTCAGGTACAACACCGAACCGGTGCTTAAGGATATCAACCTCTCCATCCCCAAAGGCAAAACCATTGCTTTGGTGGGCCAGTCAGGTGCAGGTAAATCAACCCTGGTTGACCTGATTCCCCGTTTCTATGACGTAGAAAAGGGAGAAATTTTACTGGACGGAGTGAACATCAAAGATCTGAAAATAAAAGACCTTAGAGCACTCATGGGAAATGTTAGCCAGGAAGCCATACTTTTTAATGATACATTTTTTAACAACATCGCATTTGGCGAATACAATGTGCCTGAGAAAGATGTGATACGGGCCGCCAAAATTGCCAATGCCCACGAATTTATTGAGCGAACTCCCCTGGGATATTACACCAATATCGGCGACCGCGGCAATAAGTTATCGGGCGGACAGCGGCAAAGATTAAGCATTGCCAGGGCAGTACTTAAAAACCCACCTCTGCTTATACTGGATGAGGCCACTTCTGCCCTGGACACCGAATCAGAAAAGCTGGTTCAACAGGCCCTGAGTAATGTAATGAGAAAAAGAACGGCCGTGGTGATTGCACACCGCCTCTCTACAGTTATCAATGCCGACCTTATATGTGTGCTCCATCAGGGTGAGATCGTGGAAAGAGGAAGCCATGAGCAATTGCTCACCCGCGATGGTATTTATAAAAAACTTCACAGTTTGCAGATGTTTGCTGAATAAAATCATTGATTATTTTTGCAACCCATATCACAGCTTTTTTAACTCAACAGAAAACAAACAAAACTCTAAACAATGGATTTAAGTAAAGTAATGGCAATTTCAGGGAAAAGTGGTTTGTACAAAATCGTTTCTCAATCCCGTGGCGGTGTAATTGTAGAATCTCTCAGCGATGGAAAAAAGATGCCGGTTTTTGCTACACATCGGTCTTCTGTGCTGGAAGATATCAGCATATTTACCATGGACGAAGATATACCCCTGAAAAATGTTTTGTGGGAAATCTACCAAAAAGAAAGTGGTGAAAAGGTTTCCATTGACTCCAAATCCAATGCTGATGAGCTGAGAAACTACTTCCTTACTATTTTACCCGATTATGACCAAGACAGAGTTTATCCCAGTGATATTAAAAAAGTATTAGCCTGGTACAATTTGCTGCTGGAGCATGATCTGATTAGTCAGCCGGTGGATGAGGAAGAAAAGCCTGCAGTAGGCGAAGCACCCGCAGATGAGAGCACCCGGGAGGATGAATCCGCAAAGACAGGGAAGAAAAAACAAGCCTCCCAAAAAGAAGATAAAAAACAGAAAAAAGATGATAAAGAGTAAAGCAGATGGTTGCCTTTTTATTGCAAAAACATGACTCTGCAATTTTACAACTGTCCAGACAGGGCTTAGCCCATACCTGGCAGCTCAATTAAAGCACTATGTACAAACGATTTATCCGCCCCCTTTTATTTCTTCTACCACCTGAAAAGGTACATCACCTGGTGGTTAACTGTTTGCACATTGGCTTTAAAATACCCGGAATAAAATGGATGGTCAAAAAGTTCTGCCAGGTTAAAAATCCTTCACAACGCACAGAGCTTTTTGGCCTTCAATTTCCCAACAAAGTAGGCCTGGCGGCAGGATTTGATAAAAAAGCCGATGCCTACAACCACCTGGCAGCATTTGGTTTTGGACACATTGAAATTGGGACAGTAAACCCCTTACCCCAACCGGGCAACCCTAAACCCCGGCTTTTCAGGTTAAAAAAAGACAAAGCGCTTATCAACCGAATGGGTTTCAACAACCCCGGGCTGGATGTATTTGTAAAAAACCTGCGTAAAAACAAACCTGAAATCATTATTGGAGGTAATATAGGGAAAAACACCCTTACACCTAACCACAAAGCCATAGATGATTATCTTATATGTTTTGAAAAACTATATGATTATGTCGACTATTTTGTAGTCAATGTGAGTTGCCCAAACGTCGAGGGGCTTGGTAAACTGCAGGATAAAGAAGAACTTATCCGGATTATTGAGGCCATCCAGGCCAGTAACAACAAAAAAACACACAAAAAGCCTGTATTGCTAAAAATCGCCCCTGATCTAAATCCGCCCCAGCTGGATGATGTGCTTTACGTAGTACAACAAACAGCTATTGATGGTATAATTGCCACCAACACAACTACCACACGCCACAATCTGAAAACAGCTCAAAAGCAAATAGTAAAAATAGGCAAAGGGGGATTAAGCGGACAGCCCCTCAAGGATAAATCTACCGAAACCATCCGCTACCTGCACCAAAAATCGGGTGGAAACATTCCTATTATAGGTGTTGGAGGAATTATGACAGCCCAGGACGCCCAAAAGAAACTGGATGCAGGTGCACAGTTGGTCCAGATATACACTGGCTTTATTTATGAAGGCCCCTCTCTGGTAAAAAGAATTAATCAGGTTAAACTGTAAAGCCACCTGTTGGAAAAAAGTTTGTAAAAGAAAATGTAATTACTTTATATAAACCGATAGGTCAAAATATTCACTTCGTCCAACCCCTTTACACTCCAATCTTTTTATAAAAAATTACAACGCATATTTTTCATCCTGAATTTGCCGGTTTTTTTATCTTTACAATACTTTAACGCACTACCCCCAATAAACTGGAGATGGCTTTTGTTACAGTAAATAAATGAAATAAATTTTATGTTGAGAAGTTTTGTTTTAGCCGTTTTTCTTATCATTTCACTGAAGAGCTTTCCAATAGACACACAGGAAAATGCATCAGCAGACAGTGGGTTTAGTTTTGACATCAATTACAGATCCATAAAGTTACCTGCCGAGATTAGGCATAACCTGGTCATCATCTCCATGCGAATCAATAACTCCCCACCTCTGAATTTCATCCTGGATACAGGCGTAAATACCACTATTCTTACAGAACCGCTTATTGCAAACTTCTTTAATTTTTCCATAGACCAAACGGTCTATGTACTTGGATTAGGCAACGAAGGAATCATAGAGGCAGGGTTAAGCAAAAACCTCACGTTCAACCTGGATGGAATTACTGGCAGGAACATGAACCTGGTCATATTACCCGAAGGCTTACTTTCTTTTTCCGAAATTTTTGGTTTTCCGGTTCATGGCATCATCGGATATGATCTGTTAAAGGAGTTTCCTGTAATGATTAACTACCAGAGAAATTTTGTCCGCATTTACAGGGAGCCAACCTATCGTGTCGGATGGAGGAGTACAAGCATCCCCTTGAATATCATAAACAACAAGCCCTATATTAATGTGCATGTTCAAGGGCAGCAAGGGCAAGAGATAGCTGATTCTCTTGAATTACTGGTAGACCTTGGCGCTACCAACCCACTGTTTCTCAATCAGTCATACAAAAGCCTGGTCCCGGAGTTTATTCCGGCCTACCTTGGCAAAGGCCTAAGTGGTCATTTGGAAGGAAAGCTGGGGAGACTGGAGTCTTTATCCTTCAGCGATTATACCCTTGATGAACCTCTGGTTGCATTTCCGCAACAAGAGTTTCTATCGGTGGCGAATGTAAAACACGAGTGGCAGGGCATAATTGGAGGAGGAATTCTGAGCCGCTTTCGCGTTATAGTGGACTACCAATCAGAAAAACTTGTGCTGCGAAAAAACCGCAGTTTTGGAGACCCCTTTCGTAGTAATACCAGTGGTATCGAAGTGATTGTGGGAGGACATGAATTTAACAACTTTATCGTTAGCTATGTCAGAGAAAACTCCGCAGGTTATGAGCAAAACATCATGGTGGGCGATACCATTATCGGCATCCAGGATGAAAACATACAAGAAATGTCTGTGGAGGATGTAATCAGTATCTTAAACCAGGCTCCCGGAGAAACCGTAGAATTAGAAATTCTTCGCTCACAAAACATTTACAAAAAGAAGTTAAAGCTGAGAGAAGATATTTGATGCAACCATCTTTTTATGAGTGAATCATTGACTAGCTATCCAGGGACTTAATACTATCAAGGGCCTTTAAAGACAATGTCAGTGATTAAGTTGTTGCATCCTATCCACTAATCATCGGAGCCAAAAAGTAAATAGTAATCCTTTAAGGAGGCTCTTTCTACCCAGTCCTCAGGAATTATTTTCCAGTTGCTGAAAGGCTTGGGGGCGATTTTTTCTTCATCGCTAATTTTGTTGGCAATATGACTCCGTAAATCCATTTCTGAAACGTAGTTGATGCGATTCTCAAGTCGTTCATGGGCAATACCGGCACCCCGGGTCAAATGCCCTCCGCCACCACTGCCTCTGTATGAATTAATGGCCACTTTGTAAGTATCCTCGAAACTAAACTTTCCGTCGTTTGATAAGCCGGTGATGGTTATGCGTTCACCCTCAGGCTTGCTTGCATCCACTACATAATCAACCCCAGCTGCGGAATCAAAATTATAGAAGGCGTGGCGCAACCGGGCCCGCCCCTCATCGTTGAGCTGCACGTCTCCGTATTCATCTCTGCGCAACAATAACAGATGATCGTCAGGATTACTCATGGTGTTCAACCATAAGCCGTAAGAGTACTCCAGGTGTTTGTGTATCTCTTTGCCGGTAAGTTCCATCACATATAAATAATTTTCAAAGGGATAAAGCTGGAACATATCTCCCATGGTTATGGTTCCGGCCTCCAAAACTGCATCAAAGGATAAAGGGGCAGCTATAGAAATATCTGTACCTCCGATTTCCATCTGCATCTGGTGCACAAAATCAGTAAATGCAGAATTACCAAAATAGCCTTCCCGGGAGAGAAGTGTTTTCTGCAAATCGCCCACAGGCTTTTTGACATAAGCTTTTGCCATTGCAATATCCTGGCTGAATGTGTTCATAAATTCATCACAAGGCTCATAATCAGTCATGCTCACAATACTTCCCGACATATTTGCCAACTCATGACTACCGTCCTGTTTGGGAGAAAAAACAAGATCAGCCACAGCGGCAGAATTTCCAAAAGACTCCCCTGCAAGAATTAGTACATCCTGGTTTAGTGTATTTTGTACAACCCTATTCCTTTGCCGGTGATCATGGCCGGTAAAAATTACATCAAAGCCCGGTACATACTTAGCCACATACAATGAGGCATGCTCGAGTCTAAGGTCCTTTTCGGAATATTCAATATCAGGCCCTAATCCACTGTGAAACAAACCTATCACGGCATCAGGGTTTTCTTTTTCCTGTATATGTTCCATCCAGTAAGTGGCCGATGAGTACATTGAAACAAACTCCATATTTTTCCATAATTTACGGGGTAACCAATCGGGTACAGTTGGAGTTACCAGCCCAAGAATAGCAATCCGGACCCCCTCACGCTCAATCACCGTATAGGGTTCAAAGTAGGGTTTTCCCGTCCGGATGTGCAGGGCATTGGCTGCCAAATAAGGAAAGTCAAACTCTTTGACCAAGCGGTCATATACTTGCGGGCCTGTTTCAATATCGTGATTCCCTACTGTAGCTGCATCAAAACCGGCCATATTCATGGCTTCTGCCACAAAGTGCACGGGCCTTTCGGCCACAAAATTAAAATAGTAGCCGGCGGGTTTTCCTTGCAACAAATCACCATTATCAAGCAAAATTACCTCCTGTCCTTCTATTTTTCTTTGTTCATCTGCAAAGGCTTTTATATGAGCAAGGCTACCTTCAATGGGAACGGGCCCGGGAAAACCATCCGGGAAATAGTTCCCATGAACATCGCAGGTAGTTATCACACGAATGTGCGTTTGCCCCATCAGGGTCGCCATAGACAAAACAAACAACAGCATCAGCCCAATAGCACTTTTGTACACCAGATTCGGAAGAATAAAGTCAGTATTTTTCATAATAGGGGTAAATTTGATTTTTACTAGAAAAAAAAACGGTATCTGCAAAACTACAAATACCGTTTTTATTAGTTACGAAAACTTAAAAAATTATTGACCCAGGTAAGCTTTTAAAAGCTTACTCCTGGAGGTATGCTTAAGTCTTCTGATCGCTTTTTCTTTTATCTGACGTACACGTTCACGGGTCAGGTCAAACTTTGCACCAATTTCGTCCAGTGTAAGGCCATGGTTCATCCCGATGCCAAAATAGAGGTTAATCACATCTCTTTCCTTTTCGGTAAGGGTAGCCAGCGAACGCTGGATTTCCCGGGCAAGAGATTCGTGAATGAGGCTTGAGTCGGCATTGGGTGAGTCCTGGTTGACATATACATCCAGCAGGCTGGCGTCTTCCCCTTGTACAAGGGGAGCATCAACTGACACATGATGGGTGGAAATACGATAGGATTCGGAAATCTTATCTTCGTTTATTTCCAGAGAATCAGCCAGTTCTTCGGTTGATGGCGGGCGTTCAAAGCGTTGTTCAAGGCGTGAAGCTTCCTTTTTAATTTTGTTGAGTGAACCAACCTGGTTCAAAGGTAGCCTGACAATTCTTGACTGCTCAGCCAATGCCTGAAGAATAGACTGACGAATCCACCACACCGCGTACGAGATAAATTTAAACCCCCGGGTTTCATCAAACCTTTTGGCGGCCTTTATCAAGCCAAGGTTACCTTCGTTAATCAAGTCAGGAAGGCTCAGCCCCTGGTTTTGGTATTGCTTGGCAACAGACACCACAAAACGCAGGTTGGCTTTGGTCAGCTTTTCCAAAGCAGCCTGGTCGCCTTGTTTTATGCGTTGTGCAAGCTGTACCTCTTCCTCTGCGGTAATCAGGGGTACCTTACCAATTTCCTGAAGATACTTGTCCAACGAAGCTGTATCCCGGTTGGTAATAGATTTTGAAATCTTTAATTGTCTCATAACTTCGATTAAATTTTTATATAGGGGTAGTGGATTTGAAGCAGAATTTTCCCGGTGAAAAAACCTTCAAAGATACTAAAATTTCATGACTTAACAAAGAACTAATTTATATTTTTGTCTATGGTTATATCCACCTGAACAGCATTGCAGCTCTGTTTGTCCAAAAGGTGCCCTGCCATGGTGTTTTTTACAGCCCAACACCGTAATATGCTCTGGCACCATTGGGATAAATTCCTTCTATCAAAACACCTCCGCTTTTCTCATTCAGCACCGACACCAACTGTCTTGCCGATGAAACAGCTTGCCTGTCAACATGGGTAACAACGAAACCTTCTTTGATACCTGAGTTTGCCAGTTTACCCCTGGACAGGGAAGCTACTTTTACTCCGTTTTCAATATTCAGACGCCTTAGCTCCCTTTCTGAAACATCTTCAAAGCGTGCGCCCAACAACTCCAGAGTCTCTTTTTCATCACGCTTTACGAGTGATGTATCACCGTGGACATTTCTCAGAACGGCTTTCTTCTCCATTTTACGCCCATTTCTGTTAATAGTTACGGCTATCTCATCGCCGGGTCTTTTTCTCCCTACAGTTTCGAGCAATGCTGCAGTGGTCCGAATCTCAGATCCGTCCAACCCGACAATTACATCACCAGCCTCTATGCCGGCTTCATCGGCAGCACTCCCCTCGTTAACAGCTCCAACATAAACCCCACTATTCACCTCCAAATCATATTCGTTCATGAGATCCCGGTTAACCTCTGCTATTTCGATTCCTAAAAAGCCTCGCTGTACTTCACCATGCTCTATAAGATCGACCATAACTTTTTGGGCAATATTTGAGGGTATGGCAAAAGAGTACCCGGCAAAAGTTCCGGTTGTGGAAGCGATAGCTGCGTTAATGCCGATAAGCTCACCATTTGCATTAACCAACGCACCACCACTGTTTCCCCTGTTCACAGCAGCATCAGTTTGGATAAACGACTCGATGGCCGTTCCACCTCCCAGAATGTTTATCTGTCGCCCTTTGGCACTAACAATACCAGCTGTAACAGTACTTGTAAGATTGAAAGGGTTACCCACTGCCAGTACCCACTCTCCTACCTGTACATCATCAGAATTTCCAAATACAGCATGAGGTAAATCCTTTTCGTCAATTTTCAATAAAGCCAAATCCGTGGTTGGGTCATTTCCTACTACGGTTGCTTCGTAATTGCGGTTATCATTGAGTGTCACATTTATATTGATAGCATCCTGTACCACATGATTGTTGGTGATAATGTATCCGTCTGCCGTCATAATTACACCACTACCACTACCTTCAACCCTTCTCTCCTGTGGCCTTCGCTGACGGGGACCAAAAAACTCCCTGAAAATATCTCCATGCCCAAAAAACTCTTCGTAAATAGAGCTGGGACGTTCAAACTCAGCCCGAATGTGCACAACTGTATTTACAGTCATGTCCGCAACTACGGTAAAGTCGGGCAATGTTTTGGGGACATTAGACAAATAATTGGTAAATGCCGAAGGTGCTGACAGGGTCTGACCCTGGTAAATGCCTTCGACCTGGGAGCTAGATTCAGGACCGGCCCAAAAATACCTTTGAATCATCAGTGAAAAAAAACCGCCTAAAATGGCTATCAATAAATAAGAAAGAATCTTTTTCATAGCTTTTTATTTAAAGGTTTAATACTTCTTCGTTTGGTTTTATAAGGTTTGTTTCTTGTGATTGTTTATTTCTACTCCTATAGATTATTGTTACTCCAAGGGTACTATTTCATAAAAACTGGATGCAAAACGCATTCAACCCTATTTTTTACAAAATATGTACCTTTTTGGTTTGCTTTTGTTCAATCCGCTATTAAAAATTCTTAAGGACAATTTGTTAAACGGAAACAAGCTTATTACATTATAACATCCTGGTTAAAAATAGTTAAGCATCAACATTAACTTCAAAAACCTGGTATTTTTAAGATTTATTTGCTGCAAAACTAACAATTGTTAACTACCTGATGGTCATATTTCCATGGTATCGGCTTTATAAATGTGCTCACCAACGGTTGAAAACAAACCACAATAAAGGTACTTTTAGATTGGGTTAATGATAGGGTTACCCTTTTTATTTCCATGGCTTTGCATCAAAAAATTGTGGAAATGTTTTAGCGGAATATCACTTGCTTTTCAAGCTATACTAAGCTAATATGAAGAAAAAAGAATGAGAGAGTACAAACATTCAACCCAGGAACCTCTTCATACTTGAGATAGTTTTGTATTTTTGTACAAAGGAGAATAAAGCTTTACTTAGCCTGCAAAACTAGAATTATGTTCTATAATAAAAATACCACCCGTTAAAAATATTCAACCTCCTGCTTGCAGATAAACGGTCAAATCATTTTTACAAATTCCATGAACTGGGGAGGAGGCAAAAGATTCAGGTTTTTGATTACCCGAAAATAATTCTAATACTCAACTGCCAAGAATAACGCTAAAATCCAGAAAGAAAGCCCATGAAGAAAAAAAATCAAAATGATTTTAATGCCATCCACCTGTTTTTGGGTTTGCTTTTAGGTTTTTTCCTTGGCAGCACTGTAGTGTATTGGCATTTTAACCGACAAAATGACAGATTGTTTCAGGAAGCCATGGATAATGTGCTTGGCCTGTTTTCGGATCAGCAAAGCCTGGATGATGCAAACGATCTAACTGTGAATAATGCTCAAAATCAACAAAATGAAGTAACCGGTAGCCAAAGCCCCCTGAATATGAGCCACACTGCCACCTCTTCTTCATCGGTAAACCCGTACCTGATTGCCCAGGACAGATTGCTACACACCCAAACCATAACCATCAGCAACTTTAATGAAGCCAAATCAATTTCCAGGCAAAACCTTGAAGCCGCTATGGGTAAAACTCCATCTGAAACAAGAGATCAGATCTTCTTTGTTGAGTTTTGGGAATCACCACTTAATACCATGGGGTATAAGATGAGTAAAAATAAAATTGTTTTGTATGGAATTAGCTCTTTTGAATCGGCAATCATTACCCATCACGAAGGGGTTTTATACCTTCAATACCTAAATGAGTTTTTCGAGCTGAAGCTTACCAACACTTTTCAATCTCTTGTACCAGTCAGCCCTCCCTTTGCTGTGGATGAAGTACAGCCCCAAAGACCCTATTGATTCATTTTACCTTTTTCACGACAATATGTTAATTCAGTTTTATAAATACCAGGGAGCCGGCAATGATTTCATCATTTTGGATGACCGGGAAAACACACTACATCCAAGGTTATCACCAAATCCCGAAATCATATCTTTGCTTTGTAACCGAAGGTTTGGTATTGGTGCCGACGGTCTGATGCTCCTGCGAAAGGATAATAAACTTGATTTCCAAATGGTTTATTTTAACTCCGATGGGTATGAAGGAAGTATGTGCGGTAATGGCGGACGTTGCATGGTTGCTTTTGCAAAGGAGTTGGGGATAATTAGAACTCAAACTCTCTTCCAGGCTGTGGATGGACCTCATAATGCGAGTATAATACAATCTTCGGACAATGAAATGATTGTTTCGCTCCAAATGGGCAATGTCAGGCAAATAACAGAAACCAACAATAGGCTTTTTATGGACACGGGTTCACCTCACCTGGTTCAATTTATCCATGATATTAAAAATATTGATGTAAATGATGAAGGAAAAAAGTTGAGATATTCCCGTGAATTTGGAGAGGGAGGCACAAACGTAAATTTTGCCCAGCTAACCCACCAACAGATACTGGTAAGGACCTATGAAAGAGGTGTAGAGCAGGAAACGCTAGCTTGTGGTACAGGTGTCACAGCTGTAGCCATTGCAGCTCATTACAAAGGCTTTCTGGCCACAAAAACCAGCTCTGAAATAAAAGCTCAGGGTGGAGTATTAAGGGTAAGCTTTTCTAATCCTGCACCCCAGGTATATGAGGATGTTTTCCTGGAAGGACCGGCAGTTAAAGTGTTTAAAGGAGAAATCCAATTGCCTGCCTAATCCGCGAAACCATCCAAAGCTTTTAATTGGGTTAATCAATGCAAAATATAGTATTAATTTTGCCTTTGGATAACCCCAAAAAATAACAGACTAAATCTGAGCCATGCAGCCTTTACAAGGAAATAACCTGAAGCTTCGGGCGATGGAGCCCCAAGATGTAGATCTAATGTACGAATGGGAAAATGACCCGGAAAGCTGGTTGTACAGCAATACCCAAACCCCGTTTTCCCGGTTTCACCTGGAGCAATATCTCATTAATTCGCATTGTGACATCTATACCGACAAGCAACTCAGGTTGATGATCGACAATAAAGAAAGAAAAACCATTGGTTGCGTTGACCTGTTTGAGTTTGACACCAGAAACCTGAGAGCCGGACTGGGTATATTGATTGCCAAATCCTACCGCAATAAGGGTCATGCATCAGAAACTCTGGATATTATTATGGATTATTGCCGTAAAACCCTGGCATTACAACAGGTATACTGCAACATTACCAGTAACAACGACAAAAGTTTAAAGCTTTTTATCCAAAAAGGGTTTGAAGTTAATGGCATGAAAAAAAAATGGCTCAAACATGAAAACCAATGGTTGGATGAACATTTCCTGCAGCATATTTTTTAAGAATATAATACTTGCATGAACACTGGCGCTCCAAAAACACAACGAACAATTTGTAAGCGACTTCCAGTCAGAATTTAAACCAAATCCATTCGAATAAAATAAAGTTTTTACTTTTTCGTATGTTTATAATGCTTAATCCCTAAATTTCACGTTTACCATCATATGACTCCAAGAAAAAGAAAAAAGAATAAAAAAATCCCATTTTGGATGAAAGTATTTCTTTCCATCCTGATCATCCTCATCATAAGTGGAGGTATTGCTGGCTGGCGACTTTACCATGCCATCTATCAACCCAATGTTTTCCTGGGGGAAAGGACCACCCAGCATATTTTTATCCCAACCGGAAGTAACTTCCAGGATGTCAAAACCATCCTTTATGAAAATGGGATTATTGTCAATAATAACACTTTTGAGTGGCTGGCCGAAAAAAAGAACTACCCTAACCACATCAGGCCTGGCAGATACCTGATTCACGAAAACATGGGTAACAATGAACTTATCAACCTTTTGCGTTCGGGAGATCAGGATCCGGTAATGCTTACCTTCAATAATATCAGATTGAAAGAAGACCTTGCCGGAACCATTTCCACTCAGCTGGAGGCTGACTCCCTGTCTATCATTGCCCTGCTCAATGACAGCCAATATCTGGAAAAATTTGACATGACCCCACAAAGCATAAAGGCTGTTTTTATGCCCAACACCTATGAGTTTTTCTGGAACACTTCGGCAGAACAGTTCGTTGAGCGTATGTATCGTGAATACCAGTCTTACTGGACAGATTCTCGCATAGAAACAGCAGAGCAACTGGGTCTAACTCCTGTTGATGTGGCTACCATGGCCTCCATTGTACAGCTTGAAACATCAAAACCCGATGAGTACGCCAAAATAGCCGGTGTTTATGTAAACCGAATCAGACGAAACATGCCACTGCAGGCTGACCCTACAGTTATTTTTGCAACGGGCGACTTTTCCATACGAAGAGTTCTTAACAGACATCTTGAGACCGATTCTCCTTACAACACTTACAAGTATGCCGGTTTACCACCGGGCCCAATAGCCATGCCCAAACGTGCGGTTATTGAAGGAGTGCTCAATTCCGAAAATCATGAATACCTGTTTTTCTGTGCCAAGGATGATTTTTCAGGATATCACGCATTTTCACGTACCTATAGCCAGCATATAGCCAATGCCAGGAGATACCAAAGAGCTCTTACCCAACGAAATATCATGCATTAAACCACCGGGCCATGCAGAGCCTGAAGGCTACGACAGTGCTTGTAAAAAAAGATCATTCACAGAATTTTCAAACATACTCATACTCAATTAACACAATAATAATTAAGCTCGCGTAATGAAGATAAAATTTGGTACCGACGGATGGAGGGCTGTAATAGCCAAGGATTTTACAGTTGAAAATGTAGCCCGTGTGGCACAGGGAACCGCAAACTGGCTCAAAGAAAATAACCACACCCCTTCGGTGGTTTTGGGTCATGACTGCAGATTTGGTGGTGAATTGTTTACAGAAACTGTTGCTAAAGTCATGGCTGCCAACAAGATTAAGGTTTTTATGGCAGATAGTTTTGTGTCCACCCCAATGATATCAATGGGTGCCCTGCATTATAAAGCGGGCCTGGGTATTGTTATCACTGCCAGTCATAATCCACCCGAGTACAATGGATACAAGCTCAAAGGCCATTTTGGAGGCCCTTTAATGGATGATGAAATCAGTGAGGTTGAAGCTCTTATACCTGAAACCATGGATATGGGTTTCGAAAAAGTACCAATGAAAGAACTTACCGAAAAAGGGGATGTGGAAATCATTGATCTGGAGACCTACTACTGCAACTACCTGGAAGAAAAATTTGACCTGGATGCTATCCGAAACTCAGAACTGCAATTTGCCTTTGACGCAATGTATGGAAGCGGGCAAAATGTTATTCGCAGGCTCATCCCCCAATGCACCTTACTCCATTGCGAAAGACAACCCCTTTTTGATGGCATCCCCCCCGAACCCTTGCACAGAAACCTGCAGGAATTCTCAGAGATGATCAAGTTATCAGAAAATATAGACTGCGGGCTGGCTGTTGATGGCGATGCTGATCGCATAGCCATGTATGACCATGAGGGAAATTATGTGGACTCGCACCACACCATGCTTTTACTCATTCACTATCTTCACAGGTACAAAAACCTTTCAGCCAAAGTTGCCACGGGTTTTTCATCCACCGTTAAAATCAACAAATTGTGCCAGGAGTATCAACTCCCCCTGGAGATTGTAAAAATTGGTTTTAAGCACATTTGCGGGCTCATGCTTAAAGAGGATATTCTGATGGGCGGTGAAGAGTCTGGAGGGATAGCCGTAACAGGTCATATTCCGGAAAGAGATGGCATTTACAATGGTTTGCTTATTTGGGAAGCCATGGTAAAATCCGGCAAATCATTGCAGGAGCTCATACAGGAGGTTTATAATATCACAGGCCCCTTTGCCTTTGAAAGAAGCGACCTGAGAATACCCCAGCAAGACAAGGACCGCATCGTAAAAAATTGCCGCGAAGATGTCTATAAAAATTTTGGCCCCTACAAAGTGGAGAAAGTGGAAACCCTGGATGGATTCAAATACTACTTCAACGATAGCGAATGGCTGATGATAAGGCCCTCAGGCACAGAACCCGTGCTGCGAACATATGCAGAATCATCCACCCGTGAAAAAGCCCTGGAGATATTACAACATGGCTACGACACTATCATGCAAAAAGAATAGGTAGCTTTGAACCTTTGGAAAAATAAAAAATCCTCAGGCAACAGGATAAAAACCACCAGCCAGAAGATAGACAATATCTTTTTAGGGTGGTTTTTATCTTTTTTTTATCTCTGCATGTGGCATTCTCCTGTGCAAGCACATGAGCCAACGAATAACCTGTATCCAACAAAAGAAGTTAAACCAAATGCTGAAATTGACAGAAGTAAACTTCTATGGGTAAGTGGCGGGCATGTTGTTGTTTATACCGGAGCACTGATAACGCTTGATCAACTCTGGTACAGCGACTACCCGCGCTCCCGCTTTCACTTTCATGATGATTTGAGCCACTGGAAACAAATGGATAAAGCGGGCCATGCCCTAACAGCTTACCATTTCAGCAAATTAAGTCATCAAACATTCCGCTGGGCCGGCCTGACCAACAACCAGGCAGCTCTGTGGGGAAGCATTTCCGGAAACGTTTTTCTCACCACCATCGAAATACTTGACGGATTTTCAGAACAATGGGGTGCATCTTGGTCGGACCTGGCTGCCAATATCGTTGGCTCCCTGTTTTTTTATACTCAACAGACCCTTTGGCACGAGCAAAAGGTCATATGGAAATACTCGTTTTCGCAAAGCGGGCTGGAGAAACACAGGCCCGATTTACTCGGGGGCAATCTGGCTGAAAACATGCTCAAAGATTACAATGGACAGACGTACTGGTTGTCATTCAACCTCCACTCTCTGGCCGGCGAATCAACCTATCTTCCGCCATGGCTCAATATTGCTGCCGGGTATGGTGCCATGGGAATGTTGGGTAGCGAAAAAAACCCACAAACATACCATGATAGCCCACTTCCACAAATGACAAGATACCGCCAGTTTTACCTTTCACCCGACATAGACCTATCGCGCATACCTGTATCCTCCCCTACCTTACAATACGTTTTTGATATTCTAAATTTCATCAAGTTACCGGCCCCTGCGTTTGAATACAACACACAAACAGGTTTTCAATTTCATTGGATGTTTTTCTGAATAACTGCCAGCCATCCTAGCTACTTTCAACCCATCTCTAAGGTGGGCAAAAGCCACACACTTACTTTAAACAGATTCAGGGCTAACTGCCCTTTGCCCGTATGTTTTTATTTCGCACTTTTGTTTGAGGTATGATTAATTGATGTATCTTTGCACCTTCTTTTAAGGAAAGCTTCTTGCCATCCATTAACATAAAAGAGACGGGGAAACCCCCAACGTACTTTCAAATACAATTTATGACCACAACATTATCGTTCTCCGATCTTTTTCTTGGCGAAGAAGTTTTGAGATCTATCACCCAAATGGGCTTCGAAACCCCAACCCCCATCCAGGAGCAATCTATCCCCATAATGCTTGAAGGCCTTGACATGATAGGCCAGGCACAAACCGGAACCGGCAAGACCGCAGCTTTCGGATTACCCATCCTGGATAAAATCAACCCGGCAGATAAAAAGGTGCAGGCCCTTATTCTTTGCCCCACCCGTGAGCTATGTGTACAGATTACACAAGAGTTGGAAAAAATGGCCAAATATAAAAAGGGTATCAACATCCTTTCCGTATACGGTGGAGACTCCATGTCCAGACAAATCAGAGGCCTTAAACAAGGAGCTCAAATCGTGGCGGGAACTCCCGGCCGTATCATGGATCACCTCAGAAGAGGAAGCCTGAACATCAACCACCTGCAGGTAGCAGTTTTGGATGAAGCCGATGAAATGCTAAATATGGGTTTCAGAGAGGATATGGAAACCATCCTGGAATACACACCAGCTGATAAACAAACAGCCATGTTTTCTGCTACCATGTCGAAGCCCATCATAGAGATCAGTAAAAAATTCTTATCAAACCCCCGAGTGGTAAAAACTGCTGGTAAAAATATTACAGCATCTACCATCGAGCAGGTCTATTTTCCAACCCGTGGCAATAAAAAAAGCAAAATTATCGGCAACCTGGTGCATCTTCACGAGCTGAGCCTTTCTCTGGTATTTTGTAATACCAAAGCCATGACAACTACCGTAACCGAAGAGTTACGCAATACCGGACTCAATGCAGAGGCTTTGCATGGCGATCTTAGCCAGAACCTCCGCAGCCAGGTACTGAACAAGTTCAGAAAAAAAGAGGTGAACATATTGGTTGCAACCGATGTAGCTGCGCGTGGGCTGGATGTGGAGAATGTGGATGCTGTATTTAATTTTGACCTACCTCACGACAATGAGTTTTACGTGCACCGCATAGGCCGAACCGGCAGAGCCGGAAAAACAGGAAGAGCTTTCAGTTTTGCTGAGTCACGAAAAGATGACCGTAAAATCATGGAGGTGGAAAGATTCATTAAAATGAAAATTTCCAGACAAGCCGTTCCCGAGGAGCAGGAACTAACACAGGCAAAGATCACCAAACTCCAAAACACCCTTATTGACATTGCCACCGAAAACAAACTGGCTGATTATGAAAAAGTTCTTCAGCAATTCTACGATAAAGGGTTTGACCCCCATCTTTTAGCAGCCTGCCTGCTTAAATCAAATCTTGATGAGCAGGGAGTAAACCTCAACCCTAAACCCGCAAAAAAAGAAAAAACAAACGGTAATCCTATTGGTAACAATGGTAAATCAAACGGTGCTGACTGGGAAAGGGAAGAGCCCAAAATAAGAATGCACCTTAAACTGGGCAAAAAAGACAAAATCAAACCTGGTGATATCGTAGGGGCTATTACCGGTGAATGCAAAATGTCCGGCAATGAAATAGGCGTTATCGACATGTTTGATCACTTTAGCTACTTTGAGATCCCCGAGAACAAAGTAAGAAAAGTACTCAAAACCATGAAGAGAAATACCATCAAAGGCAAAAAGGCTATGCTATCCATTGCTCGTAACTAAAAAACCTGTGGGTTAAATACAAGGAATTAAGATTCAAATGATGCAGGGGTAACGCTCTCCCCTGCTTTTACTATCCCCCCGGATATAAGCTTTAAGGTATGCTTTTGTAAAGAACAAAATGATAACTTTTGCTAAAATTGCACCCCTGAACCCAGTTTTTATATAAAAGCTTTTAAAAACACCATCAACCCTGCTTTTATTCCTGCCATTCATCAGAAAATTA
>SLQX01000160.1 GCA_007131245.1 Bacteroidales bacterium | reverse complement strand
GTGAGAATTTTCCGCGAAAACCTAACGCATGAACGCCTGGCTGCTATCAGAGACAGATACCTGAAATTGCTGCGGCAATAAACCCACAAGTTATAAATATTTACAGGATACAGAACATGTCAACCTGCTGTAAAACGTAAGGAAATGGAGCGATTAAATACAGACCCATTAACCGCTACAGCACAAATCGCCTGGCCCGGTTTTGCTCATACCTTAAACCAAACTGCATTTAACAGCAAGCAGCCAGGTAAGCATTACAGTTTTTTTCAGAACTTTGCCGGTAGTTTTTTATCATCAATTTAATCAAAAATAAATGCCGGAACTAACTTTTGTGCTGGTAAATGCCGCCAGAGAAGAAAATATAGGGGCAAGTGCCCGGGCATTGAAAACCATGGGTATTACAAATCTTAAGCTGGTAACCCCCCTTACCAACCACCTTGGAGAAAAAGCCAGGGCAACAGCACACGCCTCCCACGATATCCTTGAAAATGCAGAGGTATACTCCACCCTTCAAGAGGCTATCCAACATGCCGACCTGGTTATTGGCTCCACCGCAAAAAAAAGAAATGTGTCCGATACCTACCACCCGGTGGAAGAGCTGAGCCAAATCATTTTAGACAAGGGAAATACCATCAGCCAGGTAGCAATGGTTTTTGGAGGTGAAGAGTCGGGTCTGAGCAACAAGCAGCTTAGCCAGTGTCACCTGTTTTCTACCATCCCTATGGTGAATAATTATCCATCCCTCAACCTGGCTCAATCGGTGATGGTGTATGCCACTTATCTGAGTAAAATCACCCTGAGCTGGAAAAAGAAAACCAACCATTCTCCAGGTGTTTCTGAACTCCCAGTTGTAAGGGAAAAAGCCATGCAGATTTTACAGGATGTGGAGTTGCATCCTGACAACCTAATTTACTCCCGCATCATGGAGCGACTGATGCTGTTCAACAAAGACGACATCAACCTTTTCCATTCATTCTGCAAGTATTACCTAAAGAAATACCACGGAAGACTAAAATAGTTTCTGGTTATCAGGCATGAACCTATTGAATCACCTTCAACCAAAAAGAACCGCCATGTCTTTCCACATCAAAGAGGTTTTTATGCTCCCATACCGGTGAAATTAGTTGTGAAAGTTCTTTATCCTCCGAAATAAAGTAGTTGGGCAGAAGGGGCTCAAATTTTTGCGGATTGGCCAACAGATACATGGCCAGGCCATACTGCTCGGAATAAAACCTATCGCACATAAACTGCGGGTAATCGTAGGGAAGATAGATATCATGAATATGAACAATAACACCTTTTTTCAAGCGTGGCAGCACCTCCAGGAAAAACACCGTGGAGTCAGAATTGGGCAAAATACGGTGCGAATTGTCAATGAAAAGCACATCACCCGCCTCCAGCTTTCCGGGTATATCAATATCTATATTTTCAAAAGGTTTACGAATGACGGTATCCGCAAGGTTATCTATTTCGGCCCGGGGCATGGGATCTATTGAAGTGATATCCATTTGCAACCCCTGTTCCTGCCTGGCCTTATGGGCTACCTTTGTGGAGTTCCCCGACCCCACCTCCACATACCTGCCAGGCTTATACTGGCACAACAATGCATAAAGGGTTACGATATCCAGCCCCGGGAAATAACCGTTGTTCCATACCGGTTTTACCGGATCAGACTCCTCACCCGATTTTTTTATTTGCCAAAGAGATTCTTTGTGGGTGAGTGCCCGGCTAAGCAGCTCCTTGTATTCTCCCCGATGGGCCTCCACAATTTCCAGTAAACCATTATGTGCCGGTGAGCCATGTCCATAGCGAGGCTTGAAAGCTACTTTATACTCAAGAAAAAGGTTTTGAAATTTGGGGTGCAAAAAACGGTAAATGGATTTAATCATAGATGTTTTTTTTTAATAATATTCAATGTGCAATGACCAAATCACCTATCCCGGCCCGATCTTGGACAAAAGAAAAATCCATACCAGAAATATGCTCTGCATGCAAATGGTTTAGCAGGAATCAAAAATATTATCGGTGTGTTTCAGAATCCCGGCAACAATAGCCTGTGCATTGAAAGTTCAAATTCAGCCATGCGAAAATAAAGTTAATTTTGCAATATCCCAACATTTTTCCTATTCTTGCGATTATTTTGACAATCACTTCAAAAGAAAATTTACCCGGATACCTTAGCCCGGATTTTCATATTAGCAGGGATATCCAATTACATCCCAAGCTTTATTTCCTAACAGGAGCTAACTTTAATGTATTTGTTAAGAATAGTCCTCCAAACCCCATATCTTTGTTAATAATTTTACGCTGTCAAACAAAATCACACAGCTATGTCACTTGTCATTTTCTCCAAAGTACACAAAGCCACCCCCTGGCTGGAGGCCTTAAGAAGGGCGGGACCAGACATTGAAGTAATTACACATGATAAAATCCGGGATAATGAGAAGGTGTTTTTTGCACTTGCCTGGAATCACCCAAAGGGAGTTTTTAAAGAATTCCCAAACCTGAAATGTATATCATCCATGGGGGCGGGCGTGGACCATATCATGGAGGATCCGGGTATCCCTGAAAAGACGGAAGTTGTGCGGATTGTAGACCCTTTGCTGTCGAAGGATTTGTCAGAATTTGCGCTGGCCCAGGTCATGAACCATCTGCGGGGTATCTCCAACTACCGAATGCAACAGGCTGGCAAAACCTGGAAAAAAAGGATGTATCGTCGTGTTTCAGAAGTGAAAATCGGCGTTATGGGTACCGGGGCCATAGGAAACAAGGTAGCCACTTATCTCCAACGATGCGGTTTTTTTGTAACGGGTTGGGGCAAAAACCCCGCTAAGCCCGCCGAATACGAAAGATACCATGGAAAGGCGCAGCTGGATAACTTTCTAAAGCAGGCGGACATCCTGCTCTGTTTGCTTCCTCTCACCCCGGAAACAAAAGGCATTTTAAACAAACAAACGTTGGGAAAACTTCCCCCGGGTTCCTTTTTGATCAACCTGGGACGCGGTCAACATGTGGTTGATCAGGACCTGATGCAATTGCTCGACTCCGGCCACTTGTCAGGAGCAAGCCTCGATGTATTCGAGCAAGAACCCCTCCCCGAAGATCACCCCTTCTGGATGCACCCTCAAATACAGGTTACCCCCCATGTGGCAAGCCTTACCACACCCGAATCCGTGGCTCCACAGATCATTGAGAACTATCGCAGGGCTATGAGTAATCGCCCGTTGCTGAACCGTGTAAATAAAAAGCAGGGGTATTAAAAGAGAATTGAGCTCCCTACCCTCCAGTTTATCAATAGCTGTCAACCCGAAAGGCTTGGCATACAAGCCTTTAAAATTTAAATATTTTTGCATTTATTTAAGATGGAGAAACCTTGTATCGCATATTGCTTATCTCATACAACACTAAATTAATTCATGTGCAGACCATCCTCCCCAAAAAAAACCAAATGTTAATATTTATAATTTTTTGCAAATATATGTTATATTTGCACAGAAAGCCTAAGCTCAGATAAGGCTAAGCTGTTCCTGCACCATCTATGCAGGCTGGAAAATATATACAATTATTAAAAAAAGAAAAAACAATGAAAAAAGTACCCCTTATGATGGCCGTTGGCCTATCTATTGTAATGATGCTATCCTGCGGGGGAGCAACCGAAACAGGTAACGAAGCCGTTGAAGCAGCCCACTTTGAATTGGATGTAAAAGAACAGTATCAGCCGGCTGAAGAAGCAGCACAACAGGTTTTGCTTGCATACAGGACCAAAGACGTGGATCTTTTAAAAGAGTATGCCGGAAATTTGATGCGAATGGGACTGGATGAATCCGCCATGGAAAGACCTGACTACCAAAACCAGATAAACAACTGGGACGGGTCAATCAAGGAAATCAGGTACGATTCAGATGTAATAACCTTTGAAGATGTTTTTTATGCCTACGCTTACTATATGACGGATGCAAACCAGGCAGATATACTATATGTCGTATCCCTGGAAAGCAGTGACAAGGAAAACTGGGTAATCACCATGAACCCACTACGAAGCATGAGCCGTGCAGACTTCCAGGAGAAAAGTGAAAACCTGCCCGGTTAACGGCTTACAGAATAATACTTTTTCATGGATGTTTACTGCCCCCGACCGGTTAGAATGGCCGGGGTAACCCATATACACGCACCGGGTATAGAAAAAATATTTTCATCTCATCTTTAATCCACCCACACTAAATACCTTCATTCTGCCTGCATGGCCGACATTCAGGGTTTTAAGCTTATATAAAATATCGTAAAATGAACACTCCCGGGAAGATGCTTACAATATTGCTTGCAACAATATACTTTATTATTCCTGCTAGCAGTATTTTTGCTCAATTGCAAAATGACTGGGTTGACATATACATGCAAGAAACCGCAGGCTACACCAATTTCAGTGTAAATCAAATCAGCAACGATAAACACCCGCCCCAAAACTTATTTGATGCCGACCTGGACAGTTTCTGGTTGGCCGGCGCTGTGGATGATGAAGAATTGCAACCCTTGTATATGGAGCTTCCCCGGATGGATGATTGGGTTATTAACATTTTTGCAGGTTCCGGACATAATGAAAAAACCTTTCACCAATATGCCAGACCCCGAAAGCTGCATTTTACCCTGTATGTTGCCATCAACCCGGAAGGGCATGTCACAGAACACGGCGCGTTGTATAAAGCACTGAAATTTCCCCATGAACATACCATCTTTCTTGCCAACCAGTTTGACATACAGTCCCTTAACCTGAACTTTACAAAATTTGGACTGGAGAACTTTGAAAAACAGGTTTATAAGCGGTATGTCAGTGAGTTCGAAGAACGCATGTATAATACAGCTTTCATCCTCCAAATGGAAATATTGGAAGTTTTCCCGGGCAAAAAGTATGATGATATCGTTATCTCACAAATATACTTCAACGACTGCATTCCTTCACTGCATACCCATACCCCCTCCATTGAAAAAGTGTATTTAAACGCGGAAGAAAATACCTTTTGGGCAGAAGATGCTGCTGGCAGGCAAACACTCGTGCATAAGGACACTACATCCGTTTTGCAAATCCTTGATGTTTCACCTGACCACAATTGGGCGGTTTTAATATCCATGCCTGACAGCCCTGATGGCAGGGCAGAAACAACCTACCTTTTGGCCAACATCTACAACCAGGAAATCGTAAATACACGTTTGGAGGAGAGTACGGGCAATTATCTCCCGGGCACTCCCATGTACCTGGAATCCAAAGAAAGCGGAGATTTGCACCTATTCTATTTTGATCAGGAGGGTAGAGAACAGCAGATATTGCTCCGGTAAAAACATGGCCAAAAAACCACTTTATTCAATGATTCTCTTTATCAACCTGTTAATAAATACCTGCGAAAAAAATCTTACAGGAGCTCTTCCATTTTCCGGTAAAGCCCCTCGGCCCTTCTCCAATACCTCTCACTTTCCGGTTCTTTAAGCCGGTTTTTATGCCGCGCCATTTTATCCAGCAAATCCTGGATCTGTTCCTTTTCCAGGTGTGCAATAATTTGTTCAAACACTGCCTGGCGGGTCAATACTGAACCGTTTTCCATATAGATGGTTTCCTCAATAAAATGCCCGTCATGCCTAGAGTAGTTTTGCTGCACATCCCTGATTCGCAAACCAATATCAGCTTTGGGCAACTCACGCAGTTGTTCGTTGAGCCAGGTCAAATTGGTGCGCTGGAAAAATTTGCTGGCATCATGATATTCCTCCGGCTCCAGTCGAATTTTCTCACCGTTTTCCATGTCATAAGCGAAATAGTTGGAATATTTGGCCTGCACTTCACGAAACCTGATAGAATCCTCCTCTGTGCGCCTTCCCATACCCAATAGAAAATCCCAGTCGTGAACCGGGTTTACATGATAATAAATGCGTGAATCATTGAATGCAATATTTGAATCCCAGGAGCTCCGGTTGCTGCCAATAACTTCAGCCAAATCGGTAAAGTCAGCCACTTTTTGTATCTCCATTTGCCCGGGGTCAAAGATGTACATGGCCACCTTTCGCAATACCCTTTTCACCTGGCCTCCATCAGGAAAACGTGCAATTCCTTCGGGTGCACGCCATGCCTGTGAAGAAATCACCACGGCAACTTTCGTGGAGTCTCTGTCCCAACATGCCCCGTGATGGCTATCAAAACGCATGGTCACGTACTCTGAATAACAGGCATTAGTAAGCAGCAAAACCACCACCAGCACGATGTACAAATTTTTTCCCGGAGACTTTTTCATCTTTTTTTCTTTAAGTCATGAAAAACAAGTTATTGTGCAAAAACTTAAAAACAGGTATCAGAGAGTAATCCAGGGATCAATGAAGTCTCGAAAACATACAAACATTATGCGAAACCTTGCCCGTCAAAATCAAAGCAGGCTTCACCAGCATCCCTTTTCATCGTCCGGGATAAAATTTTGAAAAACAAAATGCGAAGACAGACACTATGGTGCCCTTCAATAACCAAATACAGCTTTCACTCATTAATCCATCACACCTTCCATGGTGTCATCATATCCTTCAAACTCTTCCAGGCTCACCTCCTCAATCCCATAACTACCCCCCAGGATATGCCAGTCTT
>SLQX01000218.1 GCA_007131245.1 Bacteroidales bacterium | reverse complement strand
TTGTTTTTCGTTTTGCAGCGAAAGATGAGGGAGCAGCCGACTTTATCCGGGTTGAGTATTCGATAGATGAGCCGGGTGAACAATGGAGTTCCGAAGGCCTTGCCGATTCTTTACTTCCGCTTTCTCTTTCATACCAACTCTATGAACTGGATTTTAGCAGTATTAAGGAAGTGGATAATAACCCTCATTTTTCCATCCGTCTTCGTTTTGAGGGAGATCGACTTGAGGAGGATGATGGGAATCGGGTTACTTTTAATAACTTCACTACCGATGGTATTCCCTTAAAAGCGCATTACGTTGTCTCATCCCACGGGCCCAGTGGAATGATATTTCCCTTTGGGTTTAACCGCGTATTTAATGGGTATGATATAGGTTTTAATTTTTACCCCACCCTGAACTATTTGGTAGAGAGTGTTTGGGTGAATGGAGAGGATGTGGAAAATGATGTTGTTTATGATGAGGAAGATGTTGGTTTTTATAAAATGAAAAATGTTTACAAACCGCAAACCATTCACACTACTTTTGCCCTTGATCCAAATGTTCTGCATCAGCAAAATGACAATATTCTGGTTTTTCCCAACCCTGCCCAACTGCAACTGCAAGTTAAGGCATTGGAAAAAATTCAAAAAGCAATGATTTTTGGTCTTAACGGTCAGTTTGTATCTGAGTACTACGTTGGGGATGAGAAATTCAATCTTGATGTAAGTGCCTTTACTGCAGGTGTATACATCATGAAGCTCCAATTGCAGGGCAAAACCGTCAGCAGGAAAGTTCAGATTATCAATTAGCTTTTGTACAATGAACAAGAGGATGCTAAAACCTATGGGCATAAAATAAAAAATCTGTCATAACTTTGATGTTTGTGTAAGTCAAAAATCATTGCTTATTATTTGCCCTCATCAATTTACCCGTTCGATTCAACTTTTTGCAATAAGATATGTTTTGGAAGTAAAATTCTAAAATGTAGAAAAGAGAAGTATTCCACTAGTAAATGAAATATTCCAGTAGTAAATGGAAACACGTTTTCCGCTCAATTTTATATAAAATTATTCCGCCCAGGCTTTACCTAAGAGTCATGCCTGCTTATTTAAAATTATTCCGCAAAAAAAGAAGGGGCTGCACCTATCGCTTTAAAGCAGAAGATAATGGAAGGATAGTCCTTTATGACGATACCACTCGCTTTTGTTTTATGGGTTACCGCCGGCTCAACAGATACTTTTATCCCGATGGTCTGGAACGTAGAATCCTGGCGATGGAAAAAAAATATTGTTTAGACCCCTGCACCATTGAGAAAGGAGATACTGTTGTAGAAGTAGGGGCTAATGTGGGAGAGTTTACCCTGATGGCTTCCCGCCTTGCCTCCGTTGTTTACTCTTTTGAGCCAGATCCCAATTGCTTTACTTGTTTGAAAGAAAACCTAAATAAGATGGATAATGTTGAAGTGATACCCGAAGCAGCCTCTGACAAGAATAGTCAACAGATGTTTTTTGTATCCAGTGAAGATGCAGACTCTTCTCTTATTCAACCCAAAATCTATTCAAGGAAAATTCCCATAAATACAATAAGACTGGATGCATGGATGGAATCCCGAAATTTTGCAACCATAGACTTTTTAAAAATTGAGGCAGAAGGGGCAGAAATGGAAGTATTGAAAGGTTTGGGCAATAAAATAAAAAAGGTGAAAAAAGTATCTGTTGATGGAGGGCCTGAACGATACGGCCAATCTCCTTCACATGAGATAGTCCAATTCCTGCGGTTACATGGATTCAAGACACAGGTATCAGGTTATCACGTATATGGCTGGAATGTATAGAATATTCATAATGGCTCCCTTTACAACCCCTTTTTCTTAAGAAAAAACATGTTCAGGGTTTTAGGCCGGTTGTAAAAATTCACAATGCATAAGTAAAATCTACATAAATGAAACGCAACAATTTCAGAGAGTTTTTCTCAGTTCCGCTCATACAACTGCTAATTATAGTATCATTTTTACCCCTATGGTTTTTGTACGGAGTGTCTTACCTTTTTACTTTTTTAATTTACCGGGTTTTTCGCTACCGGGTTCAAGTCGTTCGTCAGAATCTTCACAACGCTTTTCCTGAGAAATCAACCAGGGAACGCCGGGTCATCGAGCGGAGATTTTACCGCCACTTTTCCGATGTGATGATGGAAGTATTGAAACTTAAAACGATGTCCCCAGCCCAATTAAAACGTCGCTGTGAATATACTCCTGAGTCTGTAGCTTTGCTCAACCGGTATTATAATCAGGGGAAAAGTGTAATAATAGCATTGGGGCATACCTGCAACTGGGAGTGGGCAGGTGCGTCTTATCCACTTTACAACAAACACCAAATCATCACTGCATACCGTCCTTTGCGCAATAAAGTATTTGACCGCTACACCCTAAAAATGCGCCAACGTACCGGAAATATCCTGGCAAGCATGAAAAACCTGGCCCGTGAAATGATAAGAAACAAAGGGCAAACTATAGCCACGGCCCTTATAGCTGATCAAACACCTACCCAAAACAATGCTTACTGGGTAACTTTTTTAAACCAGGAAACCCCATTTTACAAAGGTACTGAAATCCTTTCCAAAAAATTTGACACTCCAGTTTTCTGGGGGAGTGTTAAAAGAGTTGCGAGAGGCCGTTACAGGATTGTTCTTGAGCACCTTACGGACAATCCCCGGGAGTTTGAGCACGAGGGAAGTCTTACTCAGCTTCATGCCTCTTTCCTGGAGAGAGACATAAAGAACCAGCCAGAGGCCTGGCTATGGTCGCACCGCAGGTGGAAACACCGCAAACCCTAATAGTTTCAGGAGTTCATGTTCAGTTTGATTGGGAGAGGTATAGCTTCAAGGCTATCTTTCAATTTTCAAGTGCTCCCCAATGGCAAGTAAAGTAATCCGGCCATCTTCGTCTCGCTCTTTATCCAGTGTAAGCGAAGTGCCGGTAAGCCTGCTCAAGCCTGATAAACCAGCACCAGCCAAATCCCATAAACCATAACGTCTTTCGGATACATCCTCTTCCATTTGCCTTAAATTAATACCTGTTCTGTTTTCCAGGCCATTATAGGCCATGCTGGTAAATGACTCCAGCTCTGACCAGGATTGCCTGGTTTCCTGGGGCGCAGACTCCCTTTGTTTGATGTCTTGCAGGTGATTCCAGGTAACGCCTTTAAAATCTTGCCGCAATTCAATCTTTGTTGGGTGGGCCTGTTTGTGTAAAGATACATGATGGTGGGATGGTAGCTGGGCCAGCTGACGGGTCGATGCCTGGGGTTGAAACTCTGAAGATATTTCATTTTCCTGTTGAGGTAAAACCTCCATTGGTTTTTCTGCAACAGGTAGATCAGAGCTTTCCTGCGATTGTGGTGTTTTTGCTATTCTCTTTTGTGTTTCTGCCTCTTCTTTGGGTTCAGGTATAATGGATTCCGATACGGGAGGAACATAATCAGCTATGGATGGTATGTCATCCATTTTTGGCATCAAAAAATACACCCCTGCTAAAACCCCAATTACCATAGCTGCAGCTGCTATTTGCCATGCAAGGGGTGTGAAGGTTGCCAGGGTGAAATGCTTCAAAGATGATTTGCGTGGAAAAATAATATCAGTTTCTGCCTGGAGATAAGTTTTGCCATAAAGAGAAAAGTCTTTCTGTAGCTGCGGACTTTGCTCTACTTTTTCAAGAAGCGTTGTCTTGCTTTTTTCATCAAGATCTCCTTCATGAAAAGCAATAATCTCCTTTTCCGTATCGGAATACTCCGGGTTGGTTTCCGGATTTTTTTTCAAGCTGGACTTGCTTTTCATTACAATAGAGCTGTCTTGCTTCAGGGAGATCATCTCAAAGGATGTAAATTCTTTTTTTAACCCGGGGTTTTGTTCCAGAAAATCCATAAGCTCATCCACCTGGGCTTTGCTCAGGTTATCCTCATAATAATCGAGGAAATAGGCTTCGTAGTTTTCTTTTGTGATGGACATTGCTTAAGGGTTAACGGTTGTTCGATTAAGTTGATTGGTTAAGCTTTGTTGACATTATTGCGATGTTACATAACTACATCCATACTGCCAATATAATTTTTAAGGAACACTCTGGCTCTGTAGATATATACTTTTACCTGTGATTCGTTCAGTCCTGTAATCTCACCCACCTCCTGGTATGAATACCCTTCATAATCTCTTAGCATTATTACATGTCGTTGTATTTGCGGCAATTGGGAAACTGCTTCATTGAGAACCTCCTTCAAATCGGAATATTTGTTATTTACTGAATGCTGATTAAATGCATCGTCAGTAAGCTCAGTCTGTTTTTTATCTTTTCTGATGGTGTCAATCATGGTATGATAGGCCGTTGTAAAAAGATACGACTTAGCTTTGGTCCTGGAAATATCCGCGGCTTTATTCCACATTTTTTCAAAGCTGTCCTGTATGATGTCGCGGGCTTTGTCCTCGTCCCTGATGTTTTTGAGGACAAAGCGGTAGACTCCATCGGCATGCTCATCCACGCATTGATTGTATTCCTTTACTGTCATGCAATTCAGCTGCTAAAAAGTGATCATTTGTCCATAGGACGATAAGGGCTGCCGGAAAGTTACAACAAAATTCAAAAAAAGCACCGGTTTTGTTGTGCTGAAAATCAGAGGTTATCTTTCCATTCAAGACTTTCTATCATAAGCATGATATCTTCCTGAATAAAATTAATTACCGGGCTGAGGGAGTCGTTGTTGGGAGTAACATTAAAATAAAGTGCGCCCCTTAGAAAATGCTTGGTGCTGTCGGTAAGATAAAATTGTAAAGGGGTAGCTGCCTCTCGCCCTTTGATTTCATAAAGGATGCCATAAACCCGGTTGCTATCATGAGCATAAACACGTTCCTGGAAACCGGTGGCTTTGGGGATATGGCGATTGACGAAACTACGTCCATCTTCTATATATTCATTTAGGGTATTCTCATCGTCAATGGTTTTATAGCTCAGGTGTAGCACTGCACTGAATTCGGGGAAAACCATATCAGCCCAATAGGACTCTGCGTCTGCCCGCTCATCGGGTACAATGTTGGCATAATCAGGATAAGTAAACTGATAAGGGAATAATGTGTCAAACTCCCTGTAATCTCTTTCAGGCAAGGCAATACGGAAATATCCTCTGGGAAGGGGAGAGTGATCGTGGTTGCAGGCAAATAAAAACAGAAGCATGGCAATAAGTATCAATCCCGTATTTTTAAACAATCCTGGCATAGGTTATAAGTTAGGTGTCCTGGTAAAAATTTTTCCGATTGTTGTTTTCGGACCATAAACAGATTTTTACATGTATAATTCGTTCATGGATTTGCTTTTTCTGAATTAAGACGTAAAAAAAGGCTCATTATTGCCGAAACTGACCCCGGATGTTATGATTTAAGCACCACTTTAATGCGTTTGATTCTCCTGTTGTCAACAGCATCTACCATCATGCTAAAATCTTCAAAATTGATTTGTTCCCCTTTATAAGGAATTTCCTGCTTTATCTCAAGGATAAGACCGGCCATGGTATCTGCTTCACCCTTTATTTCAACAAAATTATCATAGTCTATTCCTGTGATTTTACAAAAATCTTTAAGCAGGGTGCGTCCTTCAAATACAAACGTGTGTTTATCTAATTGTGAGAAAATGGGTTGTTCTATGTCAAACTCATCATTGATTTCCCCTACAATTTCTTCCAGGATATCCTCCATGGTAATTATTCCTGAAGTACCCCCGTATTCGTCTACCACAATGGCCATGTGAATCTTTTTGGTCTGAAATTCTTTGAGCAGGTCATTGATTTTTTTGCTTTCAGGCACAAAAAAGCAACCCCGCTTGAGTTTGCTCCATTGAAAATCCGGGGGCGATTCAAGATAAGGTAAGAGGTCTTTGATATATAATATCCCGGTAACATTGTCAAAGCTTTCACGGTAAACAGGTATGCGACTGTAGCCCGCATCCACTATAATATCTATAAGCTCATCAAAAGATGTATCTTCTTTAACGGCTACAACATCCATGCGGCTTTTCATAATTTCCCGGGCATAGATGTTGCTGAACTGAACAATACCATAAAGCAGTTGCTTGTCTTCTTCTGAGGTCTTCTCATCATGGGTGATGTCGATGGCGTGCGATAATTCATTGGCACTTAATCCTGTTTTTTTTGCCTCCAGGCGTTTGTCGATAAAGTTGGTTGTCTTTACCAGGACAGAACTCAAAGGGTAAAACACGCTTTTTAGCAGGGTCATGGGGCCAGCGACCATATGGGCAAATTTTAAGGCATACTGGGTAGCATAAACCTTGGGGAGCACTTCGGCAAAAAGCAGGATAAGAAAAGTAACTACGATGACTTGCACCACAAATCCCAGAATAAGGTAATCTTCAAAGTTAAACACAATGGTGGTAACAAAAGTAGACAGTATGATTACAGCTATGTTTACAAAGTTGTTGGTAATGAGAATGGTGGCCAGAAGTCTTTTGGGGTGCTCCATCAAGCGAATGATTTTACGGGCGCCGGGGCTGTTCTCCTCACGCAGCTCATCCAATTGAGAAAACTTGAGGGAAAAAAAAGCTATTTCTGAACCGGAAACCAGGGCCGACAAAACCAGTAAAATAAGCATTGCCAGAAGGCCT
>SLQX01000248.1 GCA_007131245.1 Bacteroidales bacterium | reverse complement strand
TTTAATTAAAAATAACTTTAACAAAATAGCCTACAGTCAATATTGTTTAAAGGTATAAATTATCTACATTCTGATAATTTTTGTCTTACTTTTTATTTCAAATACCCTTTGTTTGAATAAACAAACCTACATAAAATTTAAAAAACTTGTGCAGTTTATTGTAAAAAAAATTGGTATCCCAGGAAAATACTTAAAAACCGAATTCCACGTATGTTTTCACATACCTAAAAAGCTAACTTTGCGTTTGTAGGTTTTACAGTGCTATACAACCCAACGAACAACAGAGCAACAAATCTGTTTCACCTACGTGTCCCGGGTAGCTAAAAAAATGAAATGATGGACACTCTTGTTTGACCCCAAAATAAATAATATACAATATGGATTTGATTAACCAGAAAAAAACCAAAGAAACCTCCCAAGAAAAATTACCTTTCAGAAGCCTGATGGAGCCTCTGCTGGTTCTTTTCAACAAAGCGGTTTACGATATCTTTGCAAACCGTGATTATTATATTGCCTATAGCATACCAGGAGGAGTTTACGGGTATTTTAAAGATGGAGCAATCCATAACCAGGATGTTGAAAAAATCCGCCAACGGCTAAAAGAGCTCATTAAAGATAATCTGAACTTTCAACAGGAGCTGTTGCCCAAGGAGAAAATTATCAGGTATTTTGACATCCATAACCGCCCTGATATCCTTGAATTATTGTATTCAAAACCCAACAAGTCCGGCGAACAAATGAATCTTGCCCACCTCAACGGAAACGGTGAATTGTTCTTTAACCAGGTCATTGAACATTACGACAAGTTGGACAGCTTTAAGTTTTTTAAGTTCAGGGAAGGTTTTTTTCTTATTGCAAACCCTGACTTCTATCACAGTGTAATGCCAGAGCGGCTTGAGTTAAGTAAATACCTCAAACGGTTCGAGGAATCGGAAGTTTCAATGAAGCAACTGGGTATATCCGACTTTGCCCAACTCAATGATGTGATTGACAACGGGGAGCTTCCGGAGTTCATCAAGATTTCTGAAGCTTACCAGGCCAAACGTATGGGTCGGATAGCCGATAATATTGTAAGCCATCCGCTCAAGCCACGGTTGATTTTCCTTGCCGGCCCTACCTCTTCGGGCAAAACAACCTCGGCAAACCGCCTGGCTATTGAGCTTAAGGTACTGGGCAAAAAAGTACTCACCATGTCCCTGGACAATTTTTACCTGCCTCACTCCAAAATTCCTTTTGACCCGAATACCGGCATTCAAAATTTTGAGTTGATTACAGCACTTGACCTGGATTTATTCAGGAGCACCATCAGTAAGTTGTTAGACGGCCAAAGCCTGCACCTGCCCCGATATCACTTTGACGGAAAAGGGGCTACCCCAGAACCAAAGCTCACACAAATAACCAATGATACATATATTATCGTTGAAGGAATACATGGTCTTAACCCCGAACTTTGGAAAGAGTCACTTGACATAAACTCCTACCGCCTTTACGTTTCGGCACTCAACACCCTGAACATTCATGATCACCTCCCCTTATCCACTTCAGACCACAGACTTATCAGAAGGCTGGTAAGAGATCATCTCTTCCGGGGCTACAGCTTCAACGAAACCCTGAAAAGATGGCCTGATGTTATGGATAATGAATACCATAGTATTTTTCCTTTCCAGGAAAGTGCCCATGCCATCTTTAACTCTTCATTGATTTATGAAATTGCTGTATTTGCCCATTATGCCCCCGGGATATTGGATGTGAGCAAAGCAGAGAATCAAAACATCGTCCAAGAGGTAAATCGGCTGCACCGTATCCTAAACCTTCTTAAACCTATCGACCCCAAGGATATACCTCCAACAAGTATCTTACGGGAGTTTATTGGTGGAAGTAGTTTTGAATACTAACCCCCCAACTCTGCTGCGGGCATCTAATCATGCTTTGATTGACCTGACCTACCGCCCTACATTTCTTTGCAGGCTTTGCTGTACGCTAAGTCTTTATCTTCAGGCAAAATCATGCCCATTGTTTAAACATACGTTTGTACAATAGTTTTTTTTACTACTTTTGTTGCTTTGTTTTTTAAAGGAATCAAAAGAACTCAAAACTGCTATGCGTATTATTGAGCAAAACCACCTCTAAAGTTTACCAGAATTTTATTTACCTAAAAGCACTACTTATTTAGACGCTTAAAACTAACGAACCATTCAAATCAATCAAACATGAAGAAATTTTTATCAACATTTGTCACAATGCTTATTGTTTTCCCTGCCACAGTTCTTGCTGGAGGTATTGTAACCAACACCAATCAAAGTGCTTCATTTATCCGCATGCCTGCACAGGATGCAGTTGTTGGAGCTGAAGGCACCTATTTTAATCCTGCCGGACTGTCTTTTCTGGAAAACGGATTCCATTTTTCTCTCAGTAACCAAACCATTTCTCAAAGCAGGACCGTGAAAAGCACCTACCCCATGGCAAGAAGTAAATTTGATGGGGATGTAAATGCTCCCTTGTTTCCTACTTTGTATGGAGTTTACAAAACCGGTAACATGGCCTATTCTTTGGGTGTAAATCCCATTGGCGGCGGTGGAAGTGCCAATTTTGAGGAAGGGCTTCCGTCCTTTGAGCAAAGGGTGGCAGTATTGCCCCCCACTCTTAGCGCAGCGGGCATATCCACCAGCCAATACGCAATGGATGCTGCTTTTGATGGGACATCTCTAAATTGGGGAATTCAATTGAATGCCTCCTATGCCATTAATCAAATGGTGGCATTCAGCATCGGTGTAAGATACATTATCGCCAACAATACATACTCAGGTCACCTTAAAAACATCATGATCAATCCTGAACACGGACTTAACCCTAACGGCCCGGGGAATATGGTGTCAGCCCCAAATTTCTTTACCACCCTTGCAACAGTATCCACCATGGCCGTTGATAGCATTCAACCCGTCATAGAAGGCGGTGGTGGTGACTTTACCCTAAATGAGTTGGTAGCCGCCGGACAAATGGATCAAAGCGATGCTGATGAGCTTGCAGCAGGTCTGGGAGACAACTATAATGAGGATATGACTGCCTCGGACATACAAAACGCTTATAATCTAAATGCTCAACTAATGACTGGCCTGGCAAGCAATACCAAGGACATGGAGGTAGATGCCTCCCAATCAGGTAATGGCATTGTTCCTGTAGCAGGATTACACATCAGGGTATCAGACCAATTTGACTTTGCTGTAAAATATGAGCATAAAGCTGCTATTACCATGACCAACAGTACAACGATTGACGATGTGGGTATGTATCCCGATGGTGCAGAAACCCCCAACGATATGCCTGCCATGCTATCATTTGGGGCTAACTATAAACCCTTTCAACAAATGCAACTATCAGGCGGTTTTCATTATTATTTTGATAAAAATGCTGACTACGGTAAAACCATTGACAACGAACCTGTAACCAATGATGAAGTAATGGATAACAATTTCTGGGAAGCAGCCATTGGAGTGGAATATTCTATCAACCCTTCGCTGATAATCAGTGGTGGTTATTTACGCACCCAAACCGGTGTGAAAGAAATTTACCATTCTGACCTGAGCCATAGCCTTAGCACCAATTCGGTTGGTGCAGGGTTTAAATATCTGATAAACCCCGGTCTTGGAGTGAATTTTGGTGTGATGAGCACCATGTATGAATCTGACACCCGGGCATTTAACAACCAGGGCATAGAATATCATGAAGAGTACAAAAGAAATGCCTTTACCATTGCACTGGGCATTGATTTAAAAATTTGATTTCAATTGCCTTTTTCAATAAAAGCCGGATAAACTCAGTTTTACCCGGCTTTTCTATAAATGACGCCATCCACAAAGGCATTTTTACAGAAGATGGAGTTTATTGCATATCGCATGGAAACGCTATTACTGCCATTTACCTTATAGAGCTCATTAACAATAAATACGGTTCAACCATACCCAGAGTGAGTGTTACACAATTTCATGGACTGACATTCCCGTATTTGCCTCGAAAGGCCGGCAATGCTTTAGCATTAAACTATTCAATGATTGAATACCTTTCTCTTGCCTGCTCCCTTGTGTAGGCATTAAAATGCCACCACTCTGTTTGAATGACCCAAAAGCCACCCTGGGCCATTACCTCCCTGAGAAGTTTGCGGTTTTCTACCTGATAAGACTCCAACCTCCCCTGCTTCAGCATTTGCTGCTCCAGGCGAGGGTAGGCCAGCTCACCCATGTAATCAAACTCAGTCCCCATATCCAGTTCTACTCCATAAACATCTACAATACTTACATCCACAGCGGCTCCAAAACTATGCACCGAACCATACCTTGGATTAGACAAAAACCGAATCTTTTCTTCAAAGCTGACATCCAGGGCATCCCACATTATTTGCTGAACACTGTTTGGCCTTGTTGCATCATATACCACAAGAGCGTATTCTGGTTCAATGGACTTGAGATAACGTTGACACTTTACCAGTCTTCTGGCCACATCGGGCTGCAAGTAGGCTCTTCGCATACCCTGGTAAACATTTTTATTTAAAAAATTGTCAGTGGATGAATACTTGAGGTCCACAACAATCGTACTGTCCAGGCTTTGAATATCAACAAGCCCTTGTTTAATCATGTTAAGCTCTACTTCAGGGATGGCAACTCTAAAATCCTTGAGCTTGCTTTTCAACAAAGTCCGGTTATCCAATTCAGGTGCATATTCACCTTGGTTGCGATTATTCTCGCAAGACAGGACTATCAACCCCACAAAGAAGGATAGCAGGATGCCCATGTGCATGTGATATTTGAAAACTAACTTTTTCATTCGAATATAATTTAGTTATTTCATTGGTCTGATGCCTGGCCTGCCTTATGTGGGTGAACTTGCATGGTCTTACTTTATTCGCAAATTACATTTATATTGGTGCTCATGAGCTCACTTCGTTCGGTTCATCTCCTTTTGTCTCGCCGAAGGCGAGATGTAAGATTTATTGGCAGAGCTATTTTTAGCATAAACCTATACTTATAAAGAGGCTTACAGGCAACTTGCATACCGCACTATAAAAATTCCATGCAACAATTCAGAGCAGGAAAAACAGTTAATCATCGATTTCGCCATTTTACCAAACACAGTGTATAACAATATTGATTTGAATGACGTAATAGTAATATAAAATTAAAGATAATTTAGACTTTCTGATTATTTTTATCCCATGATTTCATAACAAAAACCAAGTTTACTCATTCAATACTCAAAAATCATCAATATGGATAACAATCAGTTTAGAATAGGTGCTAAAGTAGAACACCCAAAATTTGGTGTGGGTATAATTACAAATACTACACTAACAAGTTATACCGTATTTTTCATCAATAAGGGAGAAAAAGATATTGCAGCATCCTTTGAGGGACTTGAGCTTATTTCACCGTCCAATGTTACCGATGAGGGGGGATCAAATGCAGGTATCAGCCTGACTGACCTGGAAAAGGTATTTGCCAACGTACTGCGCAGGTACGCTGATTTTCCGGAAATTGTTGAATTAGGAGATCGCTGGAAAAAAGGGATCATGATTCTCAAGCCGGGAGATTCCAATCTTAAGCCAAAAGAAATCCCTGTTGAAACATTTTTCCATAAAATAGTTTTACTTCGGGACAGACTCCGGGTGTTGGAGCAACGAATCAACTCAAACAAGGTGTTGACAGATGAAGAAAAAGTGGATTTACAGCAGTATATTACACGCTGTTACGGCTCACTAACCACTTTCAATGTTCTATTCAAACACAAACAACAATATTTTTCAGGTGAAAAAGGCCAGACAGAGTAATCTCTGAATGGCCTTTTGCGTCAAACAAGAACTTTTATTGTTTTCCTAATACAAAACAAAATGCTTTGTGGGTTCCCAGAAAGTTATGCATTATTCATGAAACCCTGATCTTTCAAAACTTTCATGAAAACATTGCTAAAATGAATATTGTCTTTTTTGGTATACCGTTTTTGTGTGAATATCTGAGCCAAAGTTTCCAGTTGATTTTCTTCAAGCAATTGTGCTGTTAAAGGCAGATTTTCCTTTTCCCTGTAGATGTCGTCAATATCAGCAGCTGAATAATCGTCATATGTTTCCTGGTGAACCACACCCTTATGCGGCAAACGGTCAACCTGTTCAGGATTTTCATTGGGGTAACCCACAACCAAAGTGGTCACGGGTACAACACCTTTGGGCAAATTGAAAAAATCAACAAGTTTGTCGGCCTGATAAGTGGTTGTACCCAGGTAGCAAATACCCAGATTGTGAGCTTCTGCAGCTACAGCAACATTCTGCGACACCAGCAAGGCATCAATGGCAGCAGTAAAAAAAGACAGGAAGTTATCATAGCCAGGTTCAGCTTTTCTTTGCTCGCACCATTTGTTAAAACGATTGAAATCGGCACAAAAAGTTAACAAAACAGGGGCCTGCTCCACCATTTTTTGCCCAAAATGAAGCTTGCACAATTCTTTGCGCTTTTCTTCATCCTTTGTAACGATAACACTGTAAACCTGCATATTGCCTGTGGTAGAGGCCCGGAAACCCGCATCCAGAATAGTGTTTAAAGTTTTTTCGTCTATGGGGTCTGATTTATAATTCCTGATGGTTTTGTGATTCAGTAATGTTTCTATGGTTTGCATAAATTTTCTT
>SLQX01000176.1 GCA_007131245.1 Bacteroidales bacterium | reverse complement strand
TTGGGTGCTGTTAAACTGATACAGGCAGTGCTTCCTAAACTCAAAAAGTCAGATGCTCCATCCATTGTTCTGTTTTCTACGGTTGCCGTGCAAACCGGATTCAACTTTCATAGTTTGGTTTCCACCTCAAAGGGTGCTGTGGAAGGACTTGCACGGTCGCTGGCTGCCGAATTTGCCCCAAAAATAAGGGTAAACTGCATCGCTCCCTCCATTTCTGACACCCCTCTTGCTTCCGGCTTGCTGAATACCGAGGTAAAACGGAAGGCCAATGCAGAGCGGCACCCTATGAAAAGAGTTGGCTCAGCCAACGATATAGCTGAAATGGCTGCTTTTTTATTATCGGATAAATCAGGATGGATCACGGGGCAGGTTTACGGAGTTGATGGTGGTATGTCGTCCATCAAAATCAATTAATCGGTTAGCTTATATCCAATTAATTCCCTGGTTTTGCTATGCTGGCAAAATCAGGGATCTTTGTATTATGTATACAACTTTTCATAGTACGTCTTTTTTCTTCCGTTTTTGACAGACGTTTTCCTTTTGGAATCTTTGTGATAAATTGTATGTTTTTTACTTGACTTTCGGGCTCATATGTTTTAGAATAGCTAAACGTTATTAAAGGAGAATTATTCTCTTTAAATAAAAAACGGCAATGAAAATATAGGAGATTCGTGAAAGTCTGTCAAATAAAGGGATGAAAGTTACTCCTCAACGTATTACTATTCTGGAGGCTATTGTAAAGATTGGTAATCATCCCACTGCAGAACAAATCCTTGCATTTATCCGCGAAAATAATCCCAGCATAGCCATAGGAACTGTTTACATAGTTCTTGATGCGCTTGAGGGAAAGGGGCTTGTGCATAAAAAACCGAAAAAGATATTATGCGCTATGATGCAGTAACCCAAAGTCACCACCACTTGTATTGTTCGGAATCCAACCGTATTGAAGATTAAAACGACCAGCAATTGAATGCCATGCTGAAAACCTATTTTGAAAAGAAAAGGATTCCGGGCTTTAAGGTTGAAGATGTCAGGCTTCAAATAACCGGTAAATTTTCAGATAAATCATAGGGTAATTCTATTAATTGACCATGTTTGACGGTTTTTATTTTTTGGAAAACAACGGAAACAAAATGAGCAAATGCCCGGTAACCGGTGCAACCGCTAAGCCACCTGCCGGTGGTACAGGAACACATAATCGCCACTGGTGGCCCAATCAGTTGAAGCTGAATATTCTTTGACAGCACTCTTCCTTATCAAATCCTATGGATGAGGATTTTAATTATGGCGAAGAATTTAAAAGCCTGGATTTGCAGGCTATAAAAAAGATTTACACAACCTGATGACCGATTCACAGGATTGGTGGCCGGCCGACTTTGGTCACTACGGTCCGTTTTTTATACGCATGGCCTGGTACAGTGCGGGCACCTATCGCACCGGTGACGGACGAGGAGGAGCAGGTTCGGCTCAGCTTCGCTTTGCCCCCCCCCTCAACAGCTGGCCTGACAATGTCTATCTTGATAAAGCACGCCGGTTGCTTTGGCCCATCAAACAGAAGTATGGCCGGAAAATTTCCTGGGCCGACCTGATGATTCTAACGGGTAATGTGGCCCTGGAGTCCATGGGGCTGAAAACTTTTGGTTTTGGGGGTGGTCGTGAAGATGTTTGGGAACCTGAAGAAGATGTATACTGGGGTTCAGAAAGTGAATGGCTTGGGGATAAGCGTTACTCTGACGATCGCGAATTGGAAAATTCTCTGGCTGCTGTTCAGATGGGGCTCATCTATGTGAATCCGGAAGGGCCCAATGGAAACCCACGTCTGAGGATAAAGAAACCTTTGAAGGACGCGATACAAAAACCGGTGAGCTCAAGTGGACCGTTACACGCGCTGATCTTATCTTTGGTTCCAACTCAGAACTTAAAGCAGTAGCCGACGTTTATGGTAGTGATGATGGCGGAGAAAAGTTTGTGAGAGACTTTGTGGTTGCCTGGGATAAGATTATGAATCTCGACCGCTATGATTTGAGCTGAGTATGCTCCATCAACCATCGCTAATGGTTTTTTTATATAAAGGGGATCGTTACATAGACCCTGTAGTTTGTCAATAAATTCAGGTATAGAGTCCGCAATCATTTTTGATGAGCGATCTTTCTGTTCAATCAGGCGGACAGCAAGGCTTGTAAAATGATTTATTGTTGTAATTTTGATGGTTTGGGTGTGATCTGCCATTATATTACCTGCAAGATATAGTAATGGGTTTTATTTCTACCTTGCCGGGCATAAAGCTTGATTAGCGGGGCAAACGTCCGAATAAACCAAGTATGGTGCGATGTAGTTTATGGATTCCTTCGGGTCGGGCATGAAGTAATATGCAACGACCACAAATAGCATTTATATCCAGTTCCTGTAGCTTGCTGTATAGTTCTTTGCTTCCCGACATTTGCTGTATCCAGATATGTTCCATTTCTCTTCCCAGAGCTGTGTCAACTACCTGTTCAGTCACACTGGGTTGGGTAAGAACAATCAAAGCTTTTACTTGCGTAGGAAGGGCCGCTATGCTGGGGTAAATGGTATCTCCCTCCGGGGTGCTACCTCCCTTGGGGTTTACAGGGTAAAGCTGGTATCCCTTTTCCTGAAGAGTTTTGTAAACCGTGTGTCCAAATTTTTTGGAATTTGTTGAGTAGCCTGCAAGCGCTATGTGGGGCTGATTCAGAAAATTGTCGATGCTGGTTTTGGGGGATAGAGCCATAACAATTGTTTTTGCAAATATGTGAAAAATAACCATGCAAAATGATTTTTGCATAAAATTTTCACCGTTTTATGGCCCAGGATTGATTTTACCCCTGTCACTTGCTGCAAAACAAACTTGTTTGCCTTTCAATGTTTTTGTATGCGGGAAGGAACCTTGTTTGTACAAAACCCGGTAAAGGAGTACCGGACTGGTGCATCAGGCTGGCCTTCCTTAACCGGGTGTTTTGGAATAAATAGGGGGTTACGCTTCTTTTATTGCCTTAATGGCTTGAGTAAGCTGGGGTAGCACTTTTTGCACATCTCCCACTATTCCATAGTCTGCCACATCAAAAATGGGTGCCTCATCATCTTTATTAATGGCTACAATGCACTTGGATGAAGAAATGCCGGCCACATGCTGGATGGCTCCCGAGATGCCACAGGCAATGTAAAGATTGGGTGCGATCACTTTTCCGGTTTGCCCCACATGTTCGCTATGGGGTCGCCAACCTTCATCAGATACCGGGCGGGAGCAGGCAGTGGCAGCATTCAGCAAACCGGCTAACTCTTCAATCATTCCCCAGTTTTCAGGTCCTTTCATTCCGCGGCCTCCGGATACCACTATTTCTGCCTCTGACAGGAGGATTTTATCGGTCACCTTATTCATTGATACAAGGTTGATTTTGCTTTCCATGTCTGCATCGGGTGTGAATTCTTCTATTTGAGGCTCTCCGTTACTTTCAGGCTCAATCACTCCGAAAGAGTTGGACGGGAGTGTCAGGATTTTGCGATCGGTCAATATCTTGACGTTGGCGATGGATTTCCCGGAATAAACCTTCTTTTTGACAATAAAGGGATCATATGATTGGGGCAGGGACGCCACTCCCGACACAAGACCTGCTTTTAGTTTAGCCGACAGCCCCGGTGTTAAAGCTTTCCCTGTAGTGTTATCAGGCAGTAGAATAATCTCTGCCTGCTCTTTTTCAGCAACCTCTGCTACGACTGATATATAGCGTTTATTGTCCATTAACGAAAGCTTCTCATCGTTTATGGTAACTACCCTGGTGGCTCCGTAATTTGCAGTTTTCATAAGCTCATCCCGGTTCACATCACCAATGGACAGGGCCACCACCCGGGCATTGGTCTTTTGGGCTACTTCTTTGGCATAAGAGATGAGTTCAAAGGCAGCTTTTATCAATCGGCCTTCACGGTTTTCTGTATAAACAAGTATGGTCATAGTATATATGGTTTTTTATATCAACTTGGCTTCATTATGCAGGGCATGGGCAAGCTCTTTGGCGTTTTCCTCCGGAAACTTACGGCATGCTTCTCTGGGTGGAGGAACTTCGTAGCTAACATATTCCGTTAACGGTGTAACCTCATTGGTTGCTTCCAGCACCTCAAGGGGCTTGGAGCGGGCCATCATAATTCCTCTCATGGCCGGGATTCGGGGGTCTATAGCTATACCTTTCTGAACGGTAGCTAAAAAGGGTGGTTGTACCTCCAGGGTTTGGGTGCCACCACTAACGTCCCTGTTTACCAGTATTTTTTCTCCTTCCAGATTTAAAGCAGTAACGGCAGATATCGATGCCATGTCTAATTGTTGGGCCAACATGCCACCCACCGATGAGCCGTTAAAATCTGCTGAGTCGAGACCGGTGAGAATGATGTCAAAATCCATGGATGCAATGGTTTTTGCCAGCTGGCTGGCCACATAATAGGCATCCTGTGGCTGAGCATCTATCCTGATGGCGTTATCAGCACCCATGGCCAATGCTTTCCTGATCGTGGGTTCTGAGTCCTGGAGCCCTACATGGACTACCGTAATACTTTCCACTTTACTGCCAGGAGTCTCCTTTAGCTCAATGGCCCGTGTCAGGGACAGCTCATCCCAGGGGTTGATGATCCATTGGATTCCGGTTTTGTCCAGCTCTTTATTATCGTTGATATGTTTAATTTTTGAGGTTGTGTCCGGAACTTCACTTATACACACTAAGATTTTCATAATATTGGTTTGGTTATTATTTGAATTTGCGGGTATGTAAGGGTATTTGTAATTATTTCAACAAGGCCCTTGAAATTACAATTTTTTGAATTTCAGAGGTACCTTCGTAAATCTGGGTTAACTTGGCTTCACGCATCAGCCGTTCCACATGGTACTCTTTGACGTATCCATATCCTCCATGAATCTGGACGGCTTCGGTGGTTATTTCCATGGCGATGTCGGCACAGTATTGCTTGGCCATGGCGCTCATATAGCCATAGGGTTGTTTTTGATCCTTGAGCCATGCGGCCTTCAAGCATAGGTTACGTGCATTTTCTATCTTTACGGCCATGTCCGAAAGTTTAAAAGCGATGGCCTGGTGGTTGCCGATTTCGGTTCCAAAGGCTTTTCTTTCTTTTGCATAGTTGAGTGAGCGTTCAAAGGCGCCAGCGGCAATACCCAGTGCCTGGGCGGCTATGCCGATGCGTCCTCCGTCCAGGGTTTGCATGGCAAACTTAAAACCAAATCCTTCTTCTCCAATGCGATTCTCTTTGGGTACTTTTACATCGCTAAACATCACCGAATGAGTGTCAGAACTTCTCATCCCCATTTTGTCTTCGTGAGGCCCCAGGGTTATACCGGGCGTGTCTTTGTCTACTATTAGGGTATTGATACCCTTATGGCCTTTTTCAGCGTGGGTTTGCGCCATAACCAGGTAGGTGGAGGCACAATTGGCATTGGTAATCCAGTTTTTGGTACCATTTACCAGATAATGGTTTCCTTTATCTATGGCTGTTGTTCTTTGCCTGGTGGCATCTGAGCCGGCTTCGGGTTCCGACAAAAGGAAAGCACCTATCTTTTCTCCTCTTGCCAGGGGCTTAAGATACTTCTCTTTTTGCTCCTCTGTACCGTAAGTTTCAAGGCCCCAATTTACAAGTGAGTTACAAACCGACATGAGCACCGAAACTGAAGCGTCGATCTTCGAAATCTCTTCCATCGCCAAAACATACGATATGGTGTCCATCCCTCCGCCATCGTATTTGGGGTCGGTCATCATACCTAGAAATCCCAGCTCGGCCAATTTCTTGACACGGTCGCCTGCAAACTCGGATTTGGCATCTCTTTCATTTACATCGTGCAACAACTCACGCTCAGCAAAATCTTTTGCCGCCTGGCGAATCATCTTTTGTTCTTCCGTCAATTCAAAGTTCATATCTTTTGTGGTTTTGTTTGTAATGGTTTTGATTTTGGGTTTTTTGAATTCTAATATGTTTTCTAATGATTTCCGTTCATTTTCAGGTCATCAGTTCCTGGCCGTTCTGGGGATAAGTTGAGTTAAATCCATTGTTTCAGGGTGGTGAGTTAATCATATTTGATAGGAATTGCGCCATGGCTTTCAGCACATGGTCTTTCTGCTCAAAATGCGGGACATGGCCACAGTTCTTAAGAAAGGCAATGTACACATTGCTGTTGATGTTTTTTAATTTCAGGGATAATTGCTGTTCTGTTCCGAAGTGGTCGTTTTGGCCCTGTATGGCCAGTACCGGCGATTGAATATCTTTCAAATGGTTTTCAATAGACCAGCTTTTGGCTTCATCAGACAGCCAGAAATTGCTCCAGCCGTAAAAAAGGGAATCTGTTTTATCCCCTTGATGTTTATACAGCTTATTCCGGAGGTTGCCTGATTCAAAATCATTAACCAAACCCGCCACGCCTTCAACTGTGATGTGCTCGCAAAACACATGATCGGCCTCTGTTATCACGGCAATTACCTTTTTGGGATACCTTGCTGTAAAAAGCAGGGAGATGCTACCTCCATCACTATGGCCTATGAGTATTATTTTTTCGGTAATGTTCAACTTTTCCAGTAATTCAGGCAAAAAATCAAATGCTTCATCATGCATATAAAGGCTGTGAAATAAGTTGTTACCGGGTTCCGAATTACCGTATCCCACTCTGTCGTATAGCAGGGCGGGGCACTGGATGATTTGGCTCAGTAAAACAGGAAAGTCTTTCCATTGTTGGGAGCTCCCCAGCCCGTCATGCAAAAAAACCAGCAGGGGTTGGTT
>SLQX01000018.1 GCA_007131245.1 Bacteroidales bacterium | reverse complement strand
ATTATTAATCGTCTCCTTCATTTCTGCAATCAGCATTTTCTTTTCATCGGGTGTTTTATTTTCTTTTTGGATCAGGGTGAGATAAATTTTCAATGTGGAAAGGATTGCTCCCAGTCCATCGTGCAAATCTCTTGAAAATCTTTTCCTTTCTTTATCCTCTGTTTCCAATACGGCATTCAAAATTTCCTTGTCTATTTCTTTTTGGCGAGTAATGTCTCTGACAGCCAGCACATTGACGGTTTTTCCTTTGTACCGGATTTCCTGCTTTTGCAAAAGTCCGTGAAAGCTTTGCTGTTTGTGATCGATAAAGTTTATTTCCCATGGCCCCTCTTTCTCCTTTTTGTTCAGGATGCTTCCCAGTGCTGTTTTTTCGTTGGTTAAGTAAAAAATATTTTTGTTTTTTGTATTGTTTTTATTAAGGCCAAACAATCGTGAGGCTGCTTTATTGGCTTCTATGATGATGTTATTATGAACGAATACCACAGCTTCAAAGGCAGTTTCAGACAAGGCTCTGAATTTTTCCTCCGCTTGCTTGCGGTTTTCAATTTCGGTTTGCAATTCCAGGTTTTTATTGGTAATGGTATCCTTGCTGCGTTTGAGTTCAATGTGGGTGTTAACCCTTGCCAGCAGTTCAGCTTTGTTGAAAGGTTTTGAGATAAAGTCTACTGCACCGGCTTCAAAACCCCTTACAAGTTCCTGGGTCTGACCAGCAGCTGTGATAAAAATGACCGGAACATCTTTCAGTTGAGCATCTTCTTTAATTTTTGCACAAACCTCATATCCGTCCATTCCTGGCATGAAAATATCAAGCATAATCAAATCTGGGGTGTAACTTTTTAGTGTGCTTAATGCCTGCTCTCCCGAGTGCGAGCCTGAGACATGATAACCATTGCGGGCTAAAACAAACTCCAGAACCTGAATGGTCTGGGAATCGTCATCAATGATATGAATTTTTCTTTCAGGAGGGGCCGGCATGGTTGGTTGAAAAATAATAAAGATGTAAAAATTAAGATAAACAATTAAAACATGAGTGCATAAAGTTATAAAAAATAAACAAAACTAATTTTATTTCTCATGTATAAAAAAAGCATTATCTTTATTCTAGAAAATGTGAATTTAATTGAAGCAAAACGATAATTAAAAGAAATCTCATGTATTTAGATTACAAGAAAGGCTCGATTCACTTTGAAGAATATGGCAGTGGAGATGTATTGGTTCTTCTGCATGGATTTACGGAATCTTTGAAAATCTGGCATGAGTTTAAGCAAACCCTCTCTGCCAGCTACCGGCTTGTTTTGATTGACTTGCCTGGACATGGGCGAAGCAGTATACTCAGCGAGGTGCACTCTATGGAATTGATGGCCGACAGTGTAAAAGCCGTTTTAGATCACCTCAATATACCATCGGCAGTTATTACAGGTCATTCCATGGGCGGTTATGTTGCTCTTGCATTTGCCCGGAAATATTCTTCCATGCTCCGGGGTTTGGGTTTGTTTCACAGTACTTCTCTCGCCGACAGCGATGAGGCTAAAGAAGCACGGGAACGCGCCATAGAGGTTATTCAAAACAATCACAACCGATTTTTGCTGAACTTTATCCCCGATTTGTTTGCCCCTGAAACCAAAGACTTGTACAAGGATGAGATTCAATCTCTGATTGATGAAGCCTCTTTGATGGATCCCAAAGCAATTCTGGCAGCCCAGGAAGGGATGAAAAACCGCACAAGTACCCTGGATGTTTTAATCAATGCACCCTTCCCGGTTATGTTTATTGCCGGGCAAAAAGACAGCAGAGTCCCTTTTGAAAATATTTGGGTACAAATGGCATTAACCGAAACAGCTTATTCCCTGATTTTGCGTAATACTGGCCATATGGGCTTTATTGAAGCCAAAGTACAATCCCTGGATTTTTTGGATAGTTTCACAGAGGCTTGTTATAAGGTTTAGAAGTAGATCTTTAAACGGATATTTATTCGAATAAGTTTGTATTAAATAATGGGTTAAATACCTTTCGCGCCATATACAGGGGAGCTTGCATGGTGCTGCTTTATTCGCAAATTACATTTATATTGGTGCTCATGAGCTCACTTCGTTCGGTTCATCTTCTTTTGATAGCACAGTGCTCATGCAAGTTTCATTCTTTTTTTTTGACGGTATTGCACATATAAGTTCATTAAAAAAACGGTGAAGATTTCACATGGAATCTCCACCGTTTTTAGTTTATTGGGTCTGGATTTTATTTGTAAAATACCCTATAACCCCAGGAGTCCATATCGAACGTATGGTTTGCTTCAACAAGCTCCTGTTGTCCGCTGAAAAGATCGGTGTAATTACCTGTATAATTTCCGCTAGTTAACTCCACAGTTTTAGGCTCAGGGGAAAGGTTTAGTACCACAAACACCTTATCCTCTTGTTTTTGACGCGTAAAAGCAAATACCTTTTCGTCGTCATTGGTCGATACTCTCTCCATTGGGCCCCCTGCCAATCCATTCCATAAAGCCTGATTTTTCTTTTTAAACTCCAGGAGTGTTTGGTAAAAATTCTCGTAAGGAAGCTCACTCCAGTCAATTTCATCTTTTTCAAAAAACTCCAGCATTTTATCCAGTCCTGCTTCCTGTCCGCTGTAGAGCAGAGGCATTCCGGGGGCAGTGTTTATTAGAACGGAAAAGGCTTTTCTTGCATCTCCCAGGCGATCCTCAATGGTTCCTGCCCATGAATTTTCATCGTGGTTATCGATAAAGTTGATTTTGTAGGTTCCAACGGGGTAGTCTCCCTGGTTTTGATCAAAAAAGTATTCATCCAGTGCTGTAACATCTTCCTCTCCCTGGGCAATACTGTTCATAGCATGGTGTGAGGTCCAGGAATACCCGGCATTAAAAGCGTGTTCCATAAGCTCAGGGTGGTCGGCTTCAGCCAACAAAAACAGTGGTTTTATTTCTTCCAGTTGCTGGCGGGCCAGGTTCCAAAACTCTGTGGGCACCAGGTAAGCCACATCACAACGGAATCCGTCCACATTCACATCTTCTACCCAATAACGCATTTCGCCAATCATGGCATCCCACAAGTCAGGGTTGTCATACTCCAGCTGAATTACATCGCTCCAGTCTGTGTCATGAGGAGGTGTGAAATCACCGTTTTCATCGGTATAGTAAAACTCCGGGTTGGATTGGGTCCAGTGGTGGTCCCATGCAGTATGATTTGCTACCCAGTCGACAATTACATACATGCCCATGTCGTGAATTTTGTTCACCAGGTTGACAAAGTCCTCCTTGGTGCCAAATTCGGGGTTAACTGCTGTATAATCCTTAACGGAATAGTAACTACCCAGAGTACCTTTGCGCTCCACTTCTCCAATAGGTGTAATGGGCATGAACCAAAGGATATCTACCCCCATTTCTTTCAGCCGGGGCAGATGCTCTGCAAAAGCATTAAAGGTGCCTTCAGGAGTAAACTGCCGAACATTCACTTCGTACATGTTGGCGTTTTTACTCCATTCAGGGTGTGAAACCGTGCTAACAAGCACTTCAAGGCCTTCATCATTGGAGGGTGTGGGACCCTGGCAAGAGGCCAATAGGGATACAGTTATGGCAAACACAACTGTAATAATCAGTGATACATTCATTTTCCTTTTTTTCATAATTTTATTATTTAATGGGTTGAGATGAATTGATTTGGGCTTTAGTCTGTGTCAATTTTTCTGTTCAGGTAATCGTTAACATCCATGGGTTTGGGGGTGTAGCTCATGTTGAATAAACCGGATGAAACCAAAAAGTCGGCGGTTGAGCGGTTGCAGGCAGTGGGGATGTTGTACAATACCGTAATTCTCAGCAAAGCTTTTACATCCACGTCGTGGGGCTGCTGTTGCATGGGGTCCCAAAAGAAGACCATCATATCAATCTTGTTTTCCACAATCAACGCTCCAAGTTGTTGATCTCCGCCCAGCGGGCCCGATTTTAAGCGAGTTATGTTATACTGTTGTTTTTTACCAGCGTTCTTCGCCAGGGTTTCTTCAATCATTTTCCCGGTTGTGCCGGTGCATATGATGTTGTGGTTATGCAAGGCATCCCGGTTCCAATCGGCCCATTCTGCAAGCTCTTTTTTCCTGTTGTCATGTGCCACCAGGGCAATGGTTTTTCGTATTTCCATATTGTAAAAGTAAAATGGTTTTCAGGAAACTCCCACGGGTTTGAATTTTTATCTTACCAGGAGGAAGCCACCTTTGCAAAATATTTATAATTGCTTTATTAATGGGTTAATACTTCAAAGCTGTAAGGTTGCAGTGTGGCAGTTAGTTTGCCATTTTCAATGCGGTATTCTGTATCAAAATGGGAGTCATAAGTCAACTGACTGAAGGTCCGGGGCAAATCTATGATTACTTCCAGGGGTTCATCTCCTTTATTAAATAAAACGATTCCCTGGCTGTCAAAATAAGACCTTGCGTAGGCATATGCCTGATCGGTAACTTTCAGGGTGTTGAAGTCACCATATATAAAAGCCAGGTTATCACTTCTGATGGCAGTGAGTTTTTTCAGGTTGTCTTTTACCTGTTGTTGATTTTCGCTGAGGTTTTCAAAAACCATGGGTCTACGGCTGTCGGGGTCACTGGCGCCGGGAAGTCCGATTTCATCGCCATAGTATATGACCGGTATGCCCGGGATGGTAAGGGTAAAAGCTGTTAGTGCAGAAAGTTTTTGATAACCTGTTGGGTCGCCTACACCTACGTCCCTTTGCCAGCCGGGTTCGGTGTCGTCTTCATCAAAACTCAGGCTGCCACCGGCATAGGATATAAATCGGGGCATGTCGTGATTTCCTGTGATATTGCCCATAAGGTTTTGGTGGCCATAATAGTCAAAGGATTGGTGTAAGGAATAATCCAGGCGCTCAAAAGAAACCTCGTCAAGGGCAAAGGTACTTCTGGCGTCCCAGTAAAGGTTAAAATCGAACTGACCGTCCAGCAGGCCTGAACCAACATAACTGCCGATAAGTTCACGGCTGCCGAAAGTTTCTCCAATCTGGAACAGTCTGAAGTCTTCGGGGTACATCTTTTCCTCTTTCAGCTTTTGGGTCATGCTGCGCCAAAATTCCAGAGGAACATGTTTTGTGGCATCATGGCGAAAACCGTCAAGGTTAAACCGGTCAATCCAGTAAAACGCACTATCTACCATGGTTTGCACAACCTCGGGTTTGGAAAAGTCCAGGGTGGGCAGGAAATCATCAAACCAGGTGGTCAGGCGGTGTTCGTCCCAAATCCTGATGTTTTGCCTTCCGTCGGGCAACTCAAGGGTGGTTTTCCAGTCGGGGTTGTTGATAATCAACGGATTGTTTTTGTGAACATGATTGGAGACAAAATCCAGCAAAACACTGATGTCTCGGTCGTGAGCACTTTCCACAAGTTGCTCCAGGACTTCATCGGTGCCAAAACGGTGATCGATGGTGGTAAGGGTAATGGGCCAGTAGCCGTGATAACCCGTATATTTTCTTTTGGGTTCCGGAAATTCGATGTAGGCCTCCAGGGGGTTCTGGGTGATGGGCGAAAACCAAACAGCATTCACCCCTAAATCTGTAAAATACCCCTCCTGTATTTTTTGCAGAACGCCATCCAAATCACCTCCATGGAAATTGGCCCTGTCTGCCACCTCCGGGTCGTCCACCGGATCGTCGCGGTCAGGATTGCCATTGAAAAACCGGTCTACCATCAGAAAATACATGATGGTGGCCTCCCTGTCTTCACGGGTCAACATATCGGGTTGGGTAACAGCATTACCATATTGCAAGGGTATGAGCAAATCATTGCCTTGCCCTGTTTCATTGTACGAAAACACCCTGATAAAACTTCTTTCGTTTAATAGTGCATCACCCGGGACTTTGATGTCTAGCTTGCCGTCAGTAAGATCAATGTTTGTTTTCGGGAGCATGAAGTTTTGCCAAAAGACCAGAACTTCCTCAACCTGGTTTTGGGTTTTTATGGTTATGGTATAACCATTCTCCCGGACGGGTGTAAATTGTGGTGTGCCGGCTCTGTCAATGTTGCCAACTTCTATGAGAGAGTTGTACCCTCCGGCGTTATTGGAGACCTGTTGCGGGTTGGCAGGGTCTAGCATATCCTGGCCGTCAACCTGAATGAGGTACTGGTATCTTCCCGGGTTGAGGTTCATGTTTATTTTCCAAACTCCATCCACCAGGGTCATGGGTCTGGGCGCCCAGTCTGTCATTTCACCCCTGATGGCCACATTTCTGTATCGTTGATCCCTGGGGTCAAACCGGAAAGTATGGTTTTCCTTAACCGATTGCTTAACCAGGAGGCTGTAAGGGTTGCCATCTATCCAAATAGTTAGCGCCGAGAGTGGGGGTATGTTGAGGGTTACAGGTGCAAGCTCAAGTTGTTGGTTGCCCTCTTGCAGTGTTACCCTGAATGCGGGGTGCGCTTCAACGGAATCAATGTGTTGCAGCGATTCCAGGCGAAAATAGTCAGCCAGGACAACTTCGGTAATCTCCTCCTGCAATTCAATAGGTGATGCCAGTCCGAAAATGTCATTTCCTTCGCCAAAAAGCTGGACGGGCTTTTGTTGGCAGCTTACCAGGAGAAACCCCGGTAAGACGACCATAATAAATAGTAAAAAGGATTTGGGTATTGCTGTCATGTTGGTTGAGTTATGAGTGAATAGATTATTCTGCTTTAACCAGGTAGAAGTTCTTTTTGCCCCGCTGGGCAAGGATGTACCTGTTGTTGAGCAGAGTTGTTGAGTCAACGGTAAACTGATCGTTTATTTTATTTTTATTGATGCTGATACTCCCTTCCTTGAGCGCGCGTCGGGCTTCTCCTTTTGATTTTAGTATTTGGTCTCCCAGGAAGTCCACGATGGGTATACCCTCTTCCAGGGATGATCTGGAGATGGTAAACATGGGTACGCCCTCAAAAACATCCAGCAGGACATTTTCAGGAAGTTTTTTCAAAGTTGCTGTTGTTCCTTTGCCAAACAAAATCTGGGATGCCTCCACAGCGGTATCATACTCTTTTTGGTTGTGTACCCGTATGGTAATATCCTTTGCCAACTCTTTTTGTAAGAGCCTCAAATGGGGTTGCTGGGTATGCTCCTGGATAATCTCCTCGATTTTTTCCCTGGAGAACAGGGTGAAAATCCTGATGTATTTTGCTGCGTCCTCATCGGAGCAGTTCAGCCAAAACTGGAAGAATTGGTAGGGAGATGTATAGTTGGGGTCAAGCCATATATTTCCTTTTTCTGTTTTGCCAAACTTGCCACCATCGGCTTTGGTGATAAGCGGGCAGGTAAGGGCAAAGGCTTCGCCCCCGGTTTTTCTTCGTATAAGCTCAGTTCCTGTGGTGATGTTGCCCCACTGGTCGGAGCCTCCCATCTGCAGTTTGCAGTTTTTGTCCTGGTATAGGTGCAGAAAATCGTATCCTTGCACCAGCTGGTAAGTGAACTCCGTAAAAGAGAGCCCTTCGCGGGCTTCCCCACTGATTCGTTTTTTCACTGAGTCTTTGGCCATCATATAATTAACCGTGATATGCTTGCCCACATCCCTGATAAAATCAAGGAAGGAGAATTCTTTCATCCAGTCGTAATTATTGACCATTTCTGCGCGTGTTGGAGTGTTGCTGTCAAAGTCCAGAAACTGTTTAAGCTGTTTTTTAATAGACTCCTGATTGTGGCGTAACATATCTTCGGTAAGCAAGTTTCTTTCTGCCGATTTGCCTGATGGGTCACCAATCATTCCCGTGGCACCTCCCACAAGTACGATGGGTTTGTGGCCTGCTACCTGAAAATGTTTGAGCATCATTACACTTACCAGGTGGCCAATGTGCAAAGAGTCAGCCGTTGGGTCAATGCCCACATAGGCTGCAGTAATTTCTTTGTTGAGTTGGTCTTCGGTGCCCGGCATCATATCGTGGATCATGCCGCGCCATTTTAGTTCTTCAATGAAATTCATTGGATAGGAAATTGTTTTAGTATCGTCAGATGCAAAGCCTGCCAGCCGTTTTGATTAAGCCTTTAGACTATTGCATGCTGGCCGTTGTGGTTAATGTATCTGTTTTTATTGGTAATATGATAATAAAGGTAAAAAGTTTGTGATGTACAAATTGATGAAAACGTAAAAATTTTTTTGTACCCGGTTTTCTGTTATTATCGCTGCACTTTATTTATCGCCTCATCTCCTCTCCAGGTTGGCAGCTACAGAGTAAGTGACAACTAAAATAACGTTTGATAAGCACCTTCAATCTCCTTTACCGACAGTTAAACCAACTCGGGTAAAACTTGTTAGGGAATTGACAGAGCTACCGCCAGCCGGACTCAGTGCCCCATTTTGCTTTTGCTGTCTTGTCAGGCCGGATGTTATGCAAACCTATTAAGTTGTATATTTGTTAAAGTAACTGGTTGAACAAAAACGGCAAAAATACGCACTAAATGTTAAAAACCAGCAATTTTTAAGTTTTATTTCAACCAACTGTATATTTGTAAAAATAGTGAAAAATGATATTATTAACAGGAGGTTCCGGTCTGGTAGGCTCTCACCTGATTTATGATCTAACTGCATCCGGAGAGCGTGTAAGGGCGCTGAAACGCAAAAGTAGCCGGCTTGACATTGTGAAAAAGATTTTCCGTTGGTATAACCCCACCGGTTATGAGGAGCAATTTGAAAAAATTGAATGGGTAGACGGCGATATATCGGATATTATAAGTTTGCGGGAAGCTTTGAAAGGGGTAAAGAAGGTTTTTCATTGTGCCGCCGTGGTTTCTTTTATCCCCTCGGAGCGTCCCTGGATGCTGAAAATAAACATTGAGGGTACAGCCAACCTTGTAAATGCCTGCTTGCTGGAGGGTGTTGAAAAATTTTGTCATTGCAGTAGTATTTCTGCTGTGGGCCGCCCCGATACAGGTACGTGGGTGGATGAGTCTTTGATTTGGAAAACATCCCGGAAAAACTCGTATTACTCCATTAGCAAGTTTGGTGCTGAAAGAGAAGTTTGGAGAGGGTCGGAGGAAGGGTTGAATGTGGTGATTGTCAATCCTTCAGTTATTATTGGCCCGGGGGATCCATACCGTTCCAGTGCAAGGCTTTTTACCACAGTGAAAAATGGCTTACGGTTTTACAGTACTGGTGCTACAGGATTTGTGGATGCCCGGGATGTGTCCAAAGCCATGAAAGAACTCATGGAGAAGGATATTGTAAATGAAAGGTATATTGTAAACAGTGAAAACATGAGCTATAAGGCACTGTTTGAGATGATAGCCAGGCATGCCAGGGTAAAACCGCCGTTTTTTAAGGCTGGCCCACTCCTCAGTGAAGCTGCCTGGCGCCTTGAGAAGGTCCGTAGTATCGTGACTGGCAGCAATCCTCTCATTACCCGCGAAACAGCCCGAAGTGCCAACAGCAACTTTCAGTTTTCCAATGAAAAGATTGTGCAGGACCTGAACCTGAGTTTCCGTACCATTGAAGAAGCTGCCCACAATACAGCAGGTTTTTTTGAAATGTTTGCTGAAGAGGGGAAAGTTCGATGAAATCAAATCCGACCTTTATTGCATGACCCCTGGTGTGGGGGGGCACTCATCGGCTGCTGATACCCTTAATGCTGATGGTAAAGCTTGTTGAAAATTTTCCAGCCATCATCAAACTTATATAGGCCCAGGTAGTCTGTAAAAAGCTTTTCCCCATCCCGGAAAAGCTCAATTTTTACCATGGCAGCATTTCCTGTTATGTCGATATCCAAAAAGCGGGCTTTTACTTCCACATGTTGGTATTCGGGGTTGTTTGAGCGTTGTTCTGTAATCTCTATCATGCGCTCCAGGGGTAAATCTGAGAGTTCACCACTGCGGTTGAGAACCATCACAAAATCAGGGTGGAAACCTTTTTCCATGGCATTTCTACCCCCAAGGTTTTGAAATCCATCCACATAAGCAGATTGTACTACTTCCCTGACCGCCTCTTTTTCTGAAGCTTTGCCAGATACTGATACAAACACCATTGCCAGAAACATGGAGATGATTGCGATTTTTTGTGTTTTGTTTTTCATGAGTGTTTTGTTTTCTGAATAACCTGCGGTTCAAATATTTCCTTGATATTATTAACTTTGCAGGGAACAAATATAGTTTTAACCAACCGAAATATTACAAAAATTGGAATTTAAAAATTTAGCATTAGATCCATCATTGCTTGAAGGGCTGGATGCAATGGGTTTCCGTAAAGCCACCCCAGTCCAGGAGCAAGTTATACCGAAAATACTTGAAAACAAAGATGTACTTGCCTGCGCTCAAACTGGCACGGGCAAGACGGCCGCTTTTATATTACCCGTACTACATAAAATCAGAAAAGAACAAACCCATGGACTTAACACCCTTGTTATTGTACCCACACGCGAGCTTGCCCAGCAAATTGACCAACAAATTGAAGGGCTGGGATACTTTGTATCGGTAAGTTCCATGGCTGTTTTTGGAGGAGGTGATGGAGTAACCTGGGAAGCTCAGAAAAGAAGTCTGACCAAAGGTGCTGACATTGTAGTGGCCACACCGGGTCGGTTGATTGCCATGCTTTCCATGGAGACTTATGACTTTACAGGCTTAAAGCACCTGGTGCTTGATGAGGCTGACCGAATGCTCGACATGGGGTTTTTTGAGGACATCATGCGTATTATCAGCTATTTGCCCAAGCAACGGCAAACTTTGTTATTTAGCGCCACAATGCCTCCCAAAATAGAAACCCTGGCTAATCGTATTTTGCATAAACCCGAAAAAATCAACTTGTCTTTATCCAAGCCTGCAGAGGGTGTACGTCAACAAGCCTATGTCGTTTATGACCGTCAGAAAGAAAAATTGCTTTTATCGTTGCTCGATAACCCTGAATATGATTCGGTACTGGTGTTTGCCAGCACCAAAGTAAAGGTGAAAAAGATTCACGAATTACTTAAAAACAAAAAGGCCGATGCCCGGGCATTTCATTCGGACCTGGAGCAAAGTGAGCGGGGCGAAATACTACGCAACTTCAAAAACAAAGCTCTGAGAGTTATTGTGGCCACCGATGTATTGGCAAGGGGTATTGATGTGGATAACATCAGTCTTGTTGTCAATTTTGATGCACCGGGTGACCCTGAGGATTATGTTCACCGGGTAGGACGAACGGCACGAGCTGCACGGACAGGTGTTGCAATCACTTTTATTGGTGAAGCAGAACAACGGACTTTTGCAGGGGTTGAAAGACTTATCGATGCCAGTGTCCCCAAGCTACCGGTTCCAGAGTTTCTTGGAGATTCACCTGAATATGCACCTGAGAAGCAAAAAAGCTTTGACCGGAAAGGGGGACCAGGCCGCTTTCGTGGTCGGCGAAAGCGTCAGTCTACCCAAAGCAGCCGAAAAGATGGAGGAACCAGTTCCGGGGAGAAGCGAAATACGAAGCAGGGGGGGAGAAAAGGATACAATGACCGGAAACCCTCTGATCGCCCTCGTAAAAACAATAACAGGGGCAAAGATTCCAGGTAAAACGATTGTTTCTTCTGTGATGAGATTATTGTCGTTTGTAGAAGTTGGACTTTCAATTAATACAGGTAAGGGCTGTCGGATTTCAAAACAATCATCTTTTTAGCGGGCTTGCCTGTCAAAATAGATGCTGAGAAATCTTGTTGCCCGAACATTTTGATTTTTTATTGAGAAAAATGGTTATGAAAAAAAAGAACAGCAAAAAGACAGCCCTGGTGGCCGGAGCCAGCGGGTTAACCGGATTTTCCCTGGTTCAGCTATTGCTGGAAAGAGAAACATATGAGCAGATAATTATACTGGTAAGAAAACCCTTAAACCTGGATCACCCCAGACTCAAGCAACACGTGTATGATTACAAAAAACCTGAGAAGATTTTTGTGAATGCGGATCATATTTACTGTTGTTTGGGCACGACCATAAAAAAAGCAGGTTCCCGGGAGGCCTTCCGGGAGGTGGATTATGAATATCCTTTACAGATTGCCCGCCTGGCCCTGGAAAATGGTGCCACCAGGTATGCACTGGTTAGTGCTATGGGAGCCAATTCCAGTTCGTGGATTTTTTACAACAAGATAAAAGGGCAGGTAGAAGAATCCCTGAGAGAACTCCCATTTAAAGCTATCCATATCTTTCGACCCTCTATGCTGCTGGGTCATAGGGATGAGTTTCGGCTGGGCGAGGAAATCGGAAAAAGGGTCATGAAGACCTTCAAATGGATTATGCCCGCCAATATAAAAGCCATTCATGCCTCCCAGGTAGCTATCTGTATGCTGGACAAAATGCAGGAGGACACGGAAGGGGTGCATATCATACCCTCCGGTGTAATGCAGAAATACCCTGTATCCCACACCTGATGGTTGCTTTGCCTGTTTGAACCAGAAAATAGAAAGGTGGCAGCAACTATTTCTCATGCTAAACAAGCCTTAAAAAATATCTTATTGATACAATGTCCTGTTATCTGTATGCATACAGGTGGAAGAAAAAGTGTGCTTAATTATAAGGGGTTTTGTTTGGAAACATTAAAAAATAACGTCATGGGTATTGTTAAAACATATGATTTTATGTTTAATTAATTAAAAAAAACATAAATTTGTCGACAATGAAGGACTTGTTTTAAAAGAAAATTAACCCTTGCAAGCCTTCGGTTAACATTTTATCATATGTAAAAAATTAACACTTATGAAAATCGGTCGTTTGCAATTTTGTTATCTTCTTTTACCGTTAATTATTATGACCTCCTGTGGCTCGACTCAGGATGTACCTATGCGTTATCGACATGTGGATGATTATTATCTGGACATGGATTATTATCCTTCCGACACTACAGCTAAGGCTGTTGTGTTGGGTGATTATGGTATTCTTGAAATCAATTATCACAGGAATAAAGGGTTCACAAGCTATTTTACCCGGCATAAGCGGGTAAAAATTTTTGATAAAGATGCCTTTGATGTTGCTGACTTCCACATCAGGCTTTATAGCTCAGGATCCAGCAGAGAAAGAATCACCAGGTTAAGAGGTAACACATTTAATAAAGAAGGAAACAGAGTTGAGCGGGTTCGTTTTAGTAGAGGTGATGCTTATGAAGAGGAGGTAAGTGATCATCTCACAAGTGTTAATTTTAGTCTTCCGGCCATAAGGGAGGGTAGTGTTTTTGAAATCGAATATACCATAGAATCACCCTTTTTGCAAACATTGCCTACATGGTACTTTCAAAGTGAGTATCCAACGGTTTTTAGTGAGTTCAGGATGTTGATACCCGAATATTTTAATTACCGTGCAATGATGCAGGGTTTTCTGGTGCTTGATAGTGTAGATCAACGCAGACAAAATCGAAACTTTACCGTGGAGTGGGAGGAAAATCATTTTTTGAATCAAACCTCAAAGCATTCTGCCAGAGTTGACTATGAGGAGAACCAATTTTTTATGAGGATTGAAGATGCGCCAGCTTTTACTGTCGAGCCATTTATGAATGCCCCTGTCAACTATTTGTCTAAAATAGAACATGAGCTTCTGTCTTTTCGCATGCCGCATGGCCGTGTCACTGATTACAGCAGCAGCTGGGGCCAGCTGAATGACCAGCTTTTGAGATCTTCCAATTTTGGGGGGGTGTTCAATAGAACAAGGTTTATCGGAGAAGAAAAGGACCGGATAATGGCGCAACACCCGGAACCCGAAGAAAGATTGATAGCTGCTTTTAAACTTATTCAAAGTGAGATGACATGGAACCGGAATAACGGGTTGTTTGCAACACAAAGTTTGCGACGTTCCTGGGATGATAAGCAGGGAAATGCAGCAGATATAAATCTCATGTTGGTAATGCTTCTGCGGGAACTGGATATAGATGCAGATCCTGTCATTCTTAGTACAAGAGCCAATGGGATTATTCCGCCCATGCAGATTATGCTTAAAAACTTTAACTATGTGATAGCCAGGGCCTCCATCGATGGGCAGGAGTACCTGCTGGATGCAACAGAGGATATAACACCGTATTTCCTCTTGCCCGAAAGGTGTATTAATGATAAGGGACGCCTGGTCGTGGATGGCGAAGGAAAATGGATTGATTTAAAGGGAGATGAAAATAATATCCTGAAAACCGAATCAGAGCTTTTTGTTAAAAATTGCGGTTCGGTTGAAGCAAAAATAGTAAGGAAGAAACAGAATCAGATTCGCCTCCGCATGCTTGATAATTATAACGACTATGATTCACCGGAAGATTATATGGATGAATTTGAAGCATCCGGTGCTGGCCTGGAGCTCATATCATTTGAAATGGCCCATGATGATGATTGGGGCAACCCTCTTGAAACGGTTTATGAATTTGAAATTCCTGAAACAGATCCCGGTCCTCGTGATATTATCTATGTCAATCCATTACTGAATGATCAGATGGAAAGCAATCCGTTCCGTAGAGAGGAAAGACTTTTCCCGGTTGATTTTGTATATCCGGTTCAGCGTGAGTATAAGGTGAAAGTGAATATCCCTGAAGGTTATGTAGTGGATGAGCTTCCCGTAGGTGCCAATTTCAGAATTCCCGGCCGAAACGGGGGAGCTAGTTACAAGAGTACTTTTGTTATCAACGGGGATCAGTTCATTGAAGTGCAAATACAGTTTGATTTAAGCAAACCCTTGTTTACAGCCGAAGAGTACAGCCGTTTGCGTGAGTTTTTCGCCAGGGTGGTGGAGGAGCAGGCGCGCGTTATTGTTCTGAAAAAATTGTCGTGATCAGAAATGAAGAATTTGATAAAACTTTACTATAAATCTGCCCTGGTTTTGGGTTTGGGGGTATTGCTGTTGTTTATTGTGCCCCTGTCAGCCAATGCAAAGTATTGTGCTTCAAAAATACCCGATGCACTACTTGAAAATGCAAATAGCGTATACCGTGTCAATCACATGGAGGTAGCTTTTAATGGAGAGGGGCAGTTTACCATTAAACGAGAAGTGGTGGTTACCATTCTCAACGAAAATGGTAAGGGACCGGATGTTTTGAGAGTTCAGTATGATGGAGTGTCCCGTGCCCGTTTTCGGGGTGGTCATATTTATGATGCACGAGGAAATACGATACAAAGGATTCGACGACGTGATCTTTCCGACCAAAGCAATGTGTCTGATTTTTCTTTGTTCGAGGACAGTCGTATCATGGTGTATGTGCCAAGGATTTCTGATTACCCCTATACCGTTAGTTATACCTGGGAGGTGTCCTATGACAGAGGAATGTATCATTCCACCAGCTTTTACTCGGTTCCGGGTTTTGGTATTAGTGCAGAGGTAGCTTCATTGGTGATTGAACTTAGCGATGACCTGGAAATACAGTACAAAGTGTTTAATGTGGAGGATCAATCCATGACAGAAGAGACTTTGTCCCGGGGCAGGCAACGTCTTGTGTGGGAGTTTGAAGCTATCCCTGCACGTAAATCAGAGGTTCTTTCTCCAGGGTTACATAACTTCATTCCTATGGTTATGTTTGCCCCTGACAGGTTTGAGTATTCCGGATATCATGGACGCAATACATCATGGAAAGAGTTTGGCAAATGGATTTGGTCCCTAAATGAAGGTCGTGACCAATTGCCAGAAGCACGTAAAAAGTTTCTCAGGGAGATGGTAAGTGACATGGATAATGACAAGGAAAAAGTCAAAGCCATCTATAACTTTTTGCAGTCTCACACAAGGTATGTAAATATCAGCCTGGGGGTGGGTGGTATGCAGCCTTTTGATGCCAAAACAGTGGATGAAACAGGATATGGTGATTGCAAAGCCCTTACCAATTATATGATGGCCATGCTTCAGGCAGTTGGTATTAACGCTTATTACACCCTTGTAAGATCAGGTAAAGGCAGGCATAGCATCTTTGAAGACTTCTCTGCTAATCAGTTTGACCATGTAATCCTTTGTGTGCCCCTGGAGAAAGATACTGTATGGCTGGAAAACGTGAGTCACTTGCTCCCTTTTAACCATCTTGGCGATTTTACCGACAACCGGCCGGTACTTATTATCCGCGAGGATGGAGGGTTTTTGGCCCGAACTCCTGCATACAATCCGCAGGAAAATATTCGTAATAGTTATGCGGAAATTGAGTTGAACAACCAGGGCCATGGAAGTGGACGTGTTGAAAGGAGGTATGGTGGAATTTACTTTATGGATTTTATGCCCGTATCACGTTTAAGTTCTCAGAGACAGAAGGAGTGGCTCTACAGTCGTTTTTCTCTGCCCAATTATACCATCGAGTCTAACGAAGTTGTTGCCAGTACCGATACTTTGCCGTTTGTGATGATTTCAATGGATGTATCTCTTAGATCTTTTGCCAGCACTTCCGGGCGAAGAATGTTTATGCCGATGAATGCGATTTCTTCAAGTGTGTCTGCTCCTCCCAGAAACAGAAACCGTGTTAACCCTTTTATCCTGTCTTTTGAGACGGTCATGCAGGATACCATTATTTTTACTTTACCCGAAGGATATTACCTGGAGCGAGAAATCCAGGATTTTTCAGCTGAATCTCAATTTGGGAAGTATGAAGCCCGAACAGTGATACAAGACAACACTCTTTTGTATATCCGGTCATTTGAAACTTATACCGGTACTTTTCCAGCAGAAAAATATGCAGACTTCTTTGATTTTTACAGGCGGATTGTTCGCGTTGAAAGTCAGGATTTAGTCCTGGTGAAAGAAGATTGACAGGCAATTACTGATGCTTTTAAAAAACTGCAGGGTATTTAGGCTCACTTCTAGAGTGGTGTTTCAGCGTGATTCCAGGCTGTTCTTAACCCTTTACATTTGGGGCCTAAACAAGATGTCAGCGCAAAAAACATTTAAATTATCCATGCTGTGTCCTGATAATTGCTTACTTTTGATGAATAAATTTAAGGCTTCGTCAAAAATGTTCTAAGTTGTTTATCAGACACCTATCTCCAAATATATTTTGGATCGTAATTGGGGTGATTAGTATGACAGACTTGGAATGCAATGATTTGCATGAACTTTTTACAAATCACCAAAAATCGTTTTGGTTTTGAAAAACTGACTCATCTGCTATATCTTTGATCTCTACTGTAATAATGCAACTTGCAATGTTTCAGATTGTGGAAAACGAAGGCGAAAAGCTTATCCCTGTTGCAAAATTTTTTACGATTACTTTATATACCAACACTTCTGCATGAGAATGCATTAGATTTCGCGCATTGCATTGGGACCTTAGAGAACAGCAAGGATACCGGTGTTTCACTAACTTACTATCATTTAAGAACAACTAACTTACACTATGGGAAGATCACAACAAACATTTAACAAAAAAGAAAACGAAAAGAAAAAACAAAAAAAGAAACTTGAGAAGCAGAAAAAGAAAGAGGCCCGGCAGGCCACTTCTGATAAGGGAAAAAGTTTTGATGACATGATTGCCTATACCGATGAATTTGGCAATATTGTTTCTACCCCGCCGGATCCATCTGAGAAGGAGGAGGTTAAGGTAGAAGACATACAATATGGCGTGCCCAAACAGGAAAAACTTGATGATACAGATCTTATCAGAAACGGTGTTATTACTTTTTTTAATGACGCGAAAGGCTTTGGGTTTATCCAGGATGACAAAACCGGGGAAAGCATATTTGTTCATATTAATAATGCCTCAGGGCCTATTACAAAAGGTAATAAGGTGACATTTGAGGTAGAGCAGGGGCCAAGGGGGTATAATGCTGTAAATGTAAATCTTTCAGCGTAAAACAATCCCCGGGGTTTTGGGGTTTATTACTTTTTAATTGATAACATATCAGGTTATGGAAAACATTTTTAACCAACAGTTTTTAATTGGATTGGGCCAAGGTTTAAAAAGCTGGCTTTTATCCGATTTACCCGGGCTTGTTATTGTCATTATTTTGTTTATTCTAGCTTTTAAAGTGATCAATGTTTCATTCAGGAAACTCAAATCCTCATTGATTCACCGGGCTGATAAGCAGGGAGGTAAGGATATTGAAGAAACCACCAAGCGTATTAATACCATTACCGGTATTACCCGAGGTCTTGTAAAGATTGTTTTGTGGGCGCTTTTTATAATGATGGTGATGCAGAAGCTGGGTGTTGCTATTGGTCCATTGCTTGCCAGTGCAGGCATCATCGGACTTGCCATTGGATTTGGAGCCCAGGAGCTGGTGAGAGATTTTATTTCCGGGTTCTTCATTATTCTTGAAGACCAGGTGCGTACAGGTGATGTGGCTATTATTAACGGTACTGGCGGTCTTGTGGAAAAGATTGAGCTGCGTACCATCACATTAAGGGATTTTGCAGGCACGGTGCATATTGTCCAAAACGGAAAGATCAATACTTTGTCCAATATGACCAAAGACTGGTCGGCCATGGTTTTTGATATTGGTGTGGCTTATAAGGAGGATACCCAAAAAGTAATGGATGTGATGAAACAGGTGGGGGATGAGCTTATGGAAGACCCACAGTTTAAGGACGAAATTGTTGAGCCCATCGAGGTTTTTGGTTTGAATGAGTTTGGCAACAGTGCCCTTGTTATCAAAGCCCGCATCAAAACCAAACCCATACGGCAGTGGGGTGTAGGACGTGAATATCGGAAAAGACTTAAAGAGGCTTTCGATCTTCGTAACATTGAAATTCCATTCCCACATACTACGGTTTATTGGGGTGAAGCTATCAATCCGTTAAAGCTTGACTTGAATGACCACCGTATTGATAAAAAGGAACAGTAGACATTTCTCAATGTCTCTTCTGATTAGCCATCTCACCTTACTGTAAGATCTAAATTGCTACAGATATCCAAAAATATCCGGCTGACAAGATGGCCGGGTATTTTTTTTGTTCGCTTAAATCTTTTAAATGGCTCCGTAAATCAATCCGCTAATGGTGGCCATTACCACCACCAAGGAAATAAAAACAGCTGTTTTTTTGGTGCCTATAACGCTGTGTATCACCAACATATTTGGTAGTGAAAGTGCTGGTCCGGCAAGTAATAGCGCCAGGGCAGGTCCTTTACCCATTCCGCTGCTAAGTAGCCCTTGAATAATGGGTACTTCTGTGAGGGTGGCAAAATACATGAATGCTCCAAAAACAGAAGCGAACAGGTTGGCCGTGACCGAATTTCCCCCCACCAGAGATGCCACCCACTGGTTTGGGATAATCCCTTCGCCACTTTCTGGTGAACCCAGTAGAAAACCAGCCACCATTACACCGGCAAACAACAAGGGCACAATCTGCTTGGTAAACCCCCATGTTGACCACAGCCACTCCCTGGGTTCTCCCGGTGTTAACCCGGTGATGATGCTCAGGGCTATAAAGGCCACAACAAAGGGTGCCAGCGGGTTGCCCGGAAAGATTATGGCAGTGGCAATAACTCCTGCAACCGATAGACCCACATACAGTTTCTTAAGTTTAAGGATAAAGAGCAAGGACCCGGTAAACAGGATACCAAAAATAGCGGTTATGGTCCACTTATTACTCCAAAGCCAGAACCAGAAACCCTCTTCCACATCAGGTTTGCCCCAGTTTGCAAAAATGAGAATAAAAACCAACACGAAAAAGTGGAAAGATGTTTGCCACATGGGTCTTGACTCCGGTGGAGATGGGAAATTCATGGCCTCTTCTGCCCTTTCTTTTTCTTCTTTGCGGAAGAAAAAGGCCATGAGCAGGCCGATTATAATGGCAAACACAACAGCCCCGATAATGCGGGCTATCCCTAGCTCAAACCCCAGGATTCGTGCTGTGAGTATAATAGCAAGTATGTTGATGGCCGGTCCGGAGTAAAGAAATGCAATGGCAGGCCCAAGGCCTGCGCCCCTTTTGTGAATACCCGAAAACAAAGGCAAAATGGTACATGAGCAAACGGCCAGAATGGTTCCTGACACCGATGCAACCAGGTATGATTTCCATTTGGTGGCCTGGGCTCCAAAATATTTGATGACTGCACCCTGGCTTACAAAAACGGCGATCACCCCTGCAATGAAAAAGGCAGGTATAAGACAAAGCAACACATGTTCCCGGGCATACCATTTTACAAGGAAAAGTCCTTCGTAAATGGCTCCCATGAAAGTTTCCTTTTCAACGGGAAGAAAGTATGCAAATAGAAAAAAGGCTACAAGCCAGAATAAAATTTTCAACTCCTTTTTGGTTTCCATGTAGAATGTGTTAAAAGTGTGGTGTAAAATGTATTAAAAATAAACAGTGACGATGTAGTACCCACCCACCAGTATAAAAATAACCGCAACTACTCTGCGAAACCAATATTCAAAAGTTCGTAGCTTATTGTAAAAGCTGCCCACTCCTTTTAAACTAAATGCCAGGAGCCAGGCAATTATTATAACGGGTAAACCTGTGGCCAGGGCAAAGACGGGTGGCAGAATAAGACCCTGGGTGTTGGCTACAGTCAGGGGTATGAGCATGCCAAAATAGAGCACTCCGCTATATGGACAAAACGCAAGGGCAAAGACCATCCCAAGCAATAATGCTCCCCATGAACTCCCTTTTTTGGTTTTGCCTGCCAGGCGCTCTGTAAGACCTCCTCCTTGACCCCAGGGCAAACTTATTCGGATGACATCAAGCATAAATATACCAATGATAATTAATAAAGGCCCTACCATCAGCTCTCCGTAGGTTGAAAACCAATCGCCCATTTCAAAGCTGCTTGCTCCGAAAAAAATGATAATGCCCAGTAAAGTGTAGCTGATAATTCTGCCCAGGGTGTAATAAAGACCGTTGTAAAAAATACTATGCTTGTTGCTCAGGTCTTTACTTATATAAGCAGTGGCTGTGATATTGGTAGCAAGGGGGCAAGGGCTGATGGCTGTCATAATCCCCAATATAAAAGCCGATATTATGGGGGCATTGCTGCCGTCCAGTAATTCGTACAAATACTCCATGCATGTAAAGTTGAAATGTAATGCCTTGGCTTACAACAGGAGTAGCTGCCATGATGACTCCTGTTGCAGGCCAGCTTTATTATTGAACAAGGATTTAGCCTGCTGACTTTTGCAGAATTTCTTTTAATTCATTTTTGGATGGAACTCTTCCGCTGAGCACAACTTTTTCATCCACTACCAACCCAGGCGTGCGCATCACACCATAAGCCATAATGTTCATGATGTCCTCTTCTTTGACAACAGAAGCGGTGAGTTTTAATTCTTCAACCAGTTCACGGGTTGTTTTTTCCAGGGTTTTGCAGGAAGCGCATCCGGTTCCCAGTACTTTAATTTCCATAATGTAGTATTTGGTGTAAACATTCATCGCAAAATTACGATGATTGTCTTAAATACCAAACCTATTGCAGAAATTTTTCAATTAAAGTTTTTGCCTGGCTCCAGTTATCCCGGTTGATGCAGTATTTTACCCTTGGCGGAGTAATGTTTCCCTGGATAAGCCCGGCTGATTTGAGTTCTTTAAGGTGTTGTGAAACGGTGGACTGGGCAAGGGGCAACTCCTGTACAATATCATTGCAAATGCAGGTATCACGGTGGGTAAGCAGTTTCATAATAGCAATGCGTGCAGGATGAGCCAGGGCTTTAATGTATTTGGCCAGTTGTATGTCTTCCTGTGAATAGGTGGGTTTCTGAATTACTGTGCTGTTCATTATTAGTGTGAATGTAGCGTAAATGGCAATATTTGCAAAAGGGTTAATCTGCTTTTGGGGCCATCGCACCCTGGTGATTAGCTCCAAATGGTTCATCAGAGCGTTCGGCTACTTCTCCCCGTATCCTGAAAACTTTCATACCGTCCGGATCATTGGAGACAACACTTACGGTGCGGCGGATATTATGAGGGCGGGGTGCGAGCCTGAATTCTATCTTTATTGTACCGGTTTCTCCTTCCATAATGGGTTTTTTCGTCCAATCTTTAATACGCGTGCCACAGCAACCCCTGACGTGGGAAATGACCAGTGGCTCCTTCCCCTGGTTGGTGAATTCAATTTCCATCTCCACAGGTTCCAGTTCATCTGTGTAGATAGTGCCCAGTTGCTCTGCTTCTTTTTCAAATTTCAATGTAGCATGCTCTTTTTCTTGCGAGAATGCAGTTTGACTGGCCGTAAACATGATGCTTATTGCCAAAATAATAAGACCTGTTGTAGATTTCATAATAATGATATTTTAATTGTAAACGTTCCGGATTTGCTTTTGCTGCCCTTTCTGCAAGCTTTTTTGAAAAAATAGCAGAAAGACCTTCTAAGTAATAGAATCGCAGAAAAAAATCAGCAATAATATGAAATGCAATAATCAGGCCAGAGCAGTTAGTCGTTTAGTGCGCTGGTTACATGATCTTTAAGACCTGTTAAAAATCCTTCCTCATTTCTAACGTTGCGGTACGCAAAACGGGTTAGATTCGTGGATTCTTCCTCTTGGCCATTGATGGTATTGATATGCAGGGCGGTGCTCACAGCATTGAATTTTTTAGCTACCTCCTGATTTTCATCCTGCTGAACATTCATGATATGAAAAACCACCGTGCCGGTTTCCATTTCTTCTTGAAAGAAGGTTTCCATGGTTTTTTTTGTAAAATTTTCTATCCTTCTGCAAGGTCCGCATCTGCGGTTGCGATGAAAATAGTATACTTCAACTACTTTCTCATCCACCTCCTCTGCTCCCTGGCTGGAGGCTTCCACATGATTCTCGGTGGCTGGCAGCGCTAAAAAAAGCATGCATAATGCTAAAAATGTAATAAATGGTTTTTTCATGATTTTGTGTTTTTTTACTGATATTGAATATTTTTTTCTTAATTAATCAGCGCAAAAATACGATAAATGATTTCAAATCCCAACATAAAAATGAATACTCGTTTATTAGAAGGGGCAGGATGTGATGAAATAGGCTTAAGTGTTTGTAAAAACAGATGCATGGGTGCGTTAAAAGCTTTTCACATAGCGCACTGAAAAGCCACACCTTTTGTCATCGATGATATTGAAAACGGTTTCTTTTTTGTGAATCATATAAAACAGGTGGGCATTGGCCTTCCCAGCTTCGGTGGAGGTCCAGAAATCGGCTGCTCTTCCCAGGCTAAGAAACAATCCGTCTAAATTTCTGTAACCGGCAAAAAGAGCGTTGAAACCAGAAGTGCCGCCCGGGGTAAGGTTGTTAAAGGCTGTAATATGACCACCCAGGTGTTCAACCATTTGCTCCCAATCTGTTTTGGAAGGCAATCGCCATCCCTCAGGGCAAGCATCCATGGCCGCTTTCCAGGTGTAAAGACGGCCATACTTTTCACCATGTATGGCATTGTCATCATAAAACCAACTCTCTTTTACCAGCAGCGAAAGGTTTTCTGCCATCCACAACAAATTACCGATTCGGGTTGTTTTGTATTTTCTGCCGCCCAGTTCAAGTTGAAAGTTGCATTGAGGTTCCATGATTTATGATTTTAGTAAAAAAGGTTACACTTCAAGTCCCAGTGCCTGTTTCAGTTCATTATCTATGGATGCACCCGAAGGTCTGCTGGGGTTGTTATCCAGGATAAAGCCATCCCTGTCAATAAGGAAGAAGGTAGGTACTCCCCTGACATTGTAACTGTTCGGAACTTCATGGCGCATCCCGTTTACATTCAAATGAACTCCTTGTATTTCGTGATTTTCCACCGTGTTGCGCCAGGCTTCCTCATCCTCATCCACTGATATGTAAAGAAAAACCAGGTCGTTGTGTTCTTGAAAACGCTTTTTTAACTCTTTGGCATAGGGTACTTCCCGCATGCAAGGGCCGCACCAGCTTGCCCAAAAATCAAGGTATACAACCTGTCCCCTGAAATCGGACAACGATACTTCGCTCCCTTCCATATCAGAAAGGGTAAAGGCAGGAGCCTCACTCCCGGGAGATACCTTCAGAGCACTCTCATAGGTCTCTTCCAACAAATCTGTTAAATCCGGATGGGTGCTTAACTGTGAAAATTCATGGTAAGCCTCACTGGCAGTCTCAAAATCTCCGTGGTTCAGCTGATAATTTATCAGGGATGCCCTGGCAAAATCCAGGGTTTTGCCTTCCAAAAGTTCTTCAGCCATCCACATATTTTTTTCAAAATCCGACATGCCTTCAGGAATAGTTTCTCTTTCCTGACCGATCATGTGCCTCAGATACTCGGTCAAAAAACTTGTATAACTGCTTGTGAAAAGCTTTTCGTCCTGGAAGTCAGCGGCTTGTCCCAGGAAGCTATAATAATCGTCTGGTAGCTTAGGGGTTGTCTCAGCCTGGTTGAAATACTGGTGATAAACCGGATAGTTCAGCAGGTTGCTGAACATCTGGTAATGGATTTCTGTAAGGAAGTAATTGTTGAACGTTTCACTGGTGGAAAAACGCTCTTCTTCCAGCAGGTTTGTGGCCTCACGGACCATCTCTGCCCCAAATTCAGCAAACTCCTCGGGAGAAGCATCCCTGAAATAATCAATCATTTGCCGTTGATTATATTTAGGCTCAACCTGATCTCTGAATGCCGCCATAAAACGGTTTTCATCTTTCAGACTGCCTGAAAAACCGAGGGTTTCCTGCCATTGTTCCATGTCAGCATAGACAGTGAGGCTGGCGTCGTGGTTCAAAAATAAAGGCAGTTGTTGATTTCCCAGGCTGAGGTAAGCTGTTACGGGATGTTCTATTTCCATTTCAAACCGGAAGGATTCCTCCTCTGCATTCACGGTATAGGTTTGGCGATTATAGTTGATGAAATCTTTCATGTAAAAGATTTCTGCCTCATCAAAATCTGCATTTTCGATGTTCACAACAACAACTGTTTTACTGTCTTCGCAGGCTGTGCAGGCACATAGTAAAACTGCGGCCAGTAACAGGGAAAAAAAAAGGTGTTTTTTTATCATAAAAAGGGTTTATTAATGTTCTGAAAATTATTCATCATTGGCAACAGGGTTGGCAGTATAAGTATCCACCGGTTCCTTGATCATTGCCCAGGCAATGGCCGATATCGCCACCGTAATGGCACTAATAATAAATATAATGCTTTTGTCTTCTACATCATTTACCAATTCACCCACTCCAAGGCTGGACACAAACTGGGGGAGTACTACGGAAAGGTTGAAAAGGCCCATGTAAAGCCCCATTCGTGATTGTGGAATTTTTTGTGACATAATGGCAAATGGCAGGCTGATGGTGGCTGCCCATCCAACACCCACAATAGCCATCAGACTATATATTACCCACGGCGAAAAACCCATGTAGACCAGGCTGGTGTATCCGACAGCCATGATGGCAATGCTGAAGGCGTGAACTTTTACCCTGCCGAAGCGGGCTGCCAGTGGCTCCAGCACAACCACCGGAATAATGGCGGCCACCAGGTTCAGAGAAAAGAAACTCCAGTTTACAATTCGACCGATGGTATCGTTGATGGCCTCCAGGGCAGATGCCTGCTCGTTGGCCGCATTTTCTGAACCGTTGTCAAGGGCTTCCATTAATGCAGGGTCTATTTCAAAGTCAGCTATCTCAGGTACACGGTAACGCACAAAGGCAAACATGTAGATAAACATGGTTTGAACTCCTATCCAGGTAAAGGCATGAGCTGACAGAACCTTTTGGAAGCCTATGAGCCCTCCTTTGGCGCGTGACTTTCCTTCCTCTTTGCGCGACAGGGTATAAATCATCAGGCCGATTGTAAGGGCCATGCTAAAAATCTCCACTGCATAATAAGGCACCCTGGGGACTCCTCCCAACCTTACTGCAAAGCCATATATGGCATATATCAGGAAACCCCATAAGGGCATGATGGTTTTCAGTATTTCGATGAAGGAGGCTTCATTGCTGGAAGGTGTTTCCTCTTGCTTGCTTTGGTCGGGCTTTTCATCCTCACGACCGTACTGCCCCAAATATCTTGGCTCTTTAACGAAAAACGGGGGGAGTACCGAGAAGAGAAACACCAGTATAGCGCCAAAGTAAATAAGGACATAGTTGTCCCAAATGGCACCAATAAGGTAAGCCAACACCCCGAATGTACCTGAAACGGTTTGCATCCATGTGTATCCTTTGGTGCGGGGTCTTCCCTCGGGGGTTACATCGGCAATGATAGAACGGGTTGGGTTGAAACTAACGTTGATGGCCAGATCCAGGGTGAGCGAAACGGTAATGGCCACCCCCAGGACACCGCTAAGGCCCAGGCCGGCTTGTATCAGACCGATGTGAGGCAAAGCCAGTAATCCCAATGCTGCTAAAACTCCCCCAATCCAAATAAAAGCCCGGCGCCTGCCATTCCAAACCCATACATTGTCGCTGATGATACCAATGATTACTTGCCCCACAATACCCGCAAAGGGCCCCGTGGCCCATACCAGTCCAATATCCCTGATTTCCAGGCCATATTTTGTGCTGAGAAGCCAGCTGAGGGCCGCTATCTGAACTGCCAAAGCAAAACCCATGGCCGTGGCAGGCAGGCTCAACATGGCATAAAATGAATTGGTGAGATTTTTTTGAAATTTCAGCATAACATCGAATGGTTGTTACTTGTTATTTTTTTATCCATTTTTTTTGAATCCCCTGTGCCTGGTAATATAATCAGGTTTTTATATACAAAGCACTTAGCAATATTCCTTTATTAAAGCGGCATAAAAGTAATGTGAATTTTGGAAAAATACCAAAAAAGTTATTGGTTCTCCTGCAAAATATTGTAAGTATATATGATCAAGAGTAATCAGGATTTGATTAGGGTTTAGCCATGCTTTTATCCTCATGTGCTTACAGGGGTGAGCATGGGTTGTCAGGCTTTTGTTGATAAAATGTTGTGGGAGGTGGCCTGGGTTGGAAAAACAAAGGAATGCCAATCAGAAGGTTTTTACATGATTTATATTTTAAGTTGCTTCAATTGGCGGTTTTGAACCAACAACTTCCAAAACCTTACCTCTTTTTTAAGAAACCATGTTTTTAAAAAAAAAAAAGAACCAAAGTTTTTCATTGCGTTTTTTTTTAATGTCAGAAAATCAGGATTCTAAAAGCAAGAGAAAATTATCACGATAAAGGAGGGCAAAAAAAAATCAATATTTTTCTTCAAAAAATTGTGGTGGAATCATTTTTTTTATACTTTTGCAATCCGTTAGCAAAACAACCAATACTGACCGATGGTGTAACGGTAGCACTACAGTTTTTGGAGCTGTCTGTCCAGGTTCGAATCCTGGTCGGTCAACAAAGTCCAGTCAAGGCCACAAGACTGACATTAAACAAAATAAGACGAGATGCCCTGAATACAGGGGGTTTCGTCTTTTTTCGTTTAATCTTGCTTAAAGTTACTTTCCATAGTTTCTGTGAAATTTCGTCCCAAAAACTTCCCAAGCATATCACAATACCAACTTTAAAAAATTATAAAGATGGCAAGCTGCTATGTAAGCTTCGTGTTGAGGAGAGACAAACCGGAAAAGATTGTTATACCCTGCCCTGAGCCTATATTCATCATATTGGGTTTGTTTACTTGAAAGACAGCAGCGAATCAGGTGAAAAACAATTGGTTAGTTATTTTCTGGCTGCAATTTGTGAATGAATTGTCATTTCTTTTCTTTAGCTGAGAAAATCTCTGTTTACCAACCTTCGTGCTCTGTAGATGATGGGTTTCAGCCTGTTCTTCATTTTTTGTTTGACAAGCTGATAAAAGCCTTTGTTCCTATGTGATGAAATGAGCTTTAGCGTTTTCTGGATTTCTTCTTCAGAAATGATATTAAACGCTTTACTTAGTTCACCAATTGCCTCATGCCCCGGGATTGTATACACGGCCTTAAAACCTTCATGCCTGGATTCTAAAAAAATAAAATCGCCCTGGGCCACCCAATGGGGGCGCAAACTGTTTGTTGGGTTTCCAATGATATGGGAGTTAATATTGGGAGAATAAAAATAACCCAAAACCACTGTATTCTGCTTTTTGATATCGAATAGCTGGAGTTTTCGATAGGGAATTTCCTGCTCCGGAGAAGACTCAAAAATGATATAATCACCTTTGGGATGCGCACTAAAATGTCGGACACCATGAAAATGCGTTTTATTAATGGTTTCGATTTCTTTTTTTGTAAAATGGATTGTATACAATGCTTCGGCATTGGAATCCGGTTTGTCTTTGCCTATCGCATAAATAGACTGACGGTCTTTCCAGCAATAAGCTGCAAGTTCAAAACGCATGCTATAAGAAACTTCACCCGAAAAATCAGTGCTGACAATATAATTAAGCGGAGAGGATTCCGAAATAATCAGCCTTATGACCAAAAACAACCTGTTTTGCTCCGGGAAAAAGCTTATTTTTTGGATGATAGCCTGGTCGGTATCATCTTTGGCTCCAGGATGTATGGCCTCAATAATAGATGAAAAAGGTAAGTCGATGTTTTCTGCGTTATCAGATATGCTGGATAAAACTATGCGGGTGTTGGCGATGGATATTGTTTTGTTTAATAGAGTCAAATTTGATATGTCGCCTGGTGTGTTTATAGGGGTTCCTTCGGAAGGCAATTCTTTTTCATCTAACCATAGCACCCATTTCCCATCATGGGAAACATGTAAAATGGGATGAGCAAACCTCACACTTTCGCCGGTGCTCATATCTGTAAAAATTCCCACAGCTTTTTTTGATGGGGAATCGTAATCGTTATAAACAATTTTTTTGGGGGTGCCTGGAATTAAAAATATATTTATAGCATTATCCTGACTCCATAGTTTTGTCCTTGCTATTTCTCTGAAAGATTCATTTTTGCCTTTCATAATTAAGGCCTCTTCCGTGCCAACTGAATCAGGTCTGCCGGAAGCCACATTTAAAGCCACCACGGAATTTTCTTCAGCGTTATTTCCTCGGTGTAAGTGCAAGGGGTTAAAGTAGTTTTCAAGTTCGGGAGTAACCCGTTTCACATTAACCCTTTGACCATGGATCTTTCTTAGATTATTTTCAAATATATTGTCTTTCAAAAGTATGGGAGCATATTCATCATCATTATTCACGGAGTGATATAAATGCTTCAGGTAGGAGATGTCTTGTATGCCAGGGTAGTTTATATATTGGTTAACATAGGCAACAGCCGTATCCAAATCTTTAATAATGAGAGAGTCTCCAAATATCTTATAAGCCAATTTTGCGAAATCGTTTATGCCATCGGATAATAATTCGGATGCTCGAATTCTTACTTCTTCATGTTTGTTGCTTTCTATGGCTTTATAGACAGGAAAGAAGCCGTTGTTGGTTTTTCCTATCGACAAAATGGGTTTTTCAGGGGAAGACATAAAGAACTCCATTAAATCCCATTTGTCAGTCTGATACTTTCTGTCTACCCGCGGCCGAACATCAATTTGTGCTAAATGACGTTGCGGATTATTGATTTTGTAATACAAACCCTGCAAGGAAATACCCAGATTGTCTTCAGCTATAATTTTATTGAGTAAGTTTTGGGGGCGTGCTTTGGTACAAGAGGAGTCAACCACAATAAGATCGTCAGAAAGCAGATTCAGATGATTCAAGTATTCTTTTACAATTTCTCGCTTTTTGAGCGATGTTTTTAAAAATGCTTCCTGATGATGCAATATAAACTCCTGAAGAGATTCGTGTGTGTATTTGGGGTTTTGAGCAGAGAACAACTCCCAGGCTTTTTGGATTTTTGTACTTTCTTTGGAAAATTCGATAATGAAGGTCTCAAGGGCTTCGCAGGTCTTGCCAATTTCCTGAAAGAAAGTCTTTAGATCATCAAGTGTATTAATATTTGATGTTTCGGAAACATGTCTTGGCAAATACACATACTGTGGATTTAGCTCATTTTTCGAATTAAACAGGTTTATGATTTTCAACAGATTGTATCCATCACGGGCTGCTAAAGCAATGTTTTTGATATTCTTTTTTTTGGCACTATCGTATATCCACCTTGAAAAATAATATAAAAAGGGTCCGGCATAGAGAGCGCCAACATGCGTCCAGTAACTCCTGTTAGGATTACTTACCCATAAAACAGCGTTTAATCCAAGAATAATGGAAATACTTAGCGGGTCCACTTTAAACCTGGAGTCATAATTTTTATACAATAGGAATTTCAGGTTAGGGTAATTTTCCAGGAATCTATCCATTACCTTGGGGTACAAAATGGCATTAATTCCTTTTTTTCGGGCTTGATTGTAATCGTTTTCCCTGTTATCTCCTATGTGTAATATTTTTTCCTGGGGAACATTGTATTTTTGTATTACCTCGTCGAAAAGTTTTCCTGTATGCTTTCTTTTCTTTGCTGATGAAGAAAGAAACAGATGATCATACTTATCATAACCTGCTTTTTGCAGTATTTCTTTCACTGCCTCTTCTGGCAGGTACATATCAGAAACAAAAATAACCCTCTTATTGAGCCTGATGGCTTCCTGATAAAGAGCAAATATTTCAGGATTTTGAATGCAAACTTGTTTTTCAAATTCAAGCTCATATGGTGCGGCTTTCTTAAACTTTTTATCGATTCTGTCATAAATGGCAGCAAAGCTTATTTCATCTTCTAAGGCATGGCTGCGTGCCTTTTTTTCGGCTTTAATGCGGGCTTGGGCATATCTTTTAAGGTTCAAATTTCTTTCGATGTGGTGAAAAACATCCGTGGGATTGATATAGGGCCTTATAATCAGGGTGTCAAAAATATCAAACGAAACAATAGAATGCTCTTTTATTTTTTGCTGTGTAGTTATGCTGGAATAGACCATGTTTATTTGTTGTTTTGTTTGAAAAGTTTAAACCGAACGCTTGTATTTACGATTGAAAATAAAAAATGTTTAGATGCATTGGTTTTTTGTACTGTAAATTTAGTGAATATTATGGAATCCTTTTTTCAGAGAGCCCATGATGTCTTAAAGTTTACGGGTTTCTTACGAACAATGCTGCTTAATAGCTGACGGACAGGCGGGTATGTCTGAAAAGATTGACTGTATTGGAGGTGCTCTCTTCCCAACTATACGCTGCTAATTGGTTTTAACCTCTTTTTTTACTGTTTGTCTAGTCATGGCTAACCTAAGCCAAAATATAATAAAGAAAAAGATAGGTTTCTCCTTTCTTGCAGTTGTTTCTGAATGCCCGCCCTGCCTTACAATAAAATCTTATGATAAGCTTCAATACCATTTTTTGCTTTTCCTTGTGGGCTGGATATTTGGAGAGTGCGTTTTTTACATGGATAGATAGCAGGTTCGATTTTCGGGGAACTGCTTTTTCCACTCTTTTGAAAAATAAAAACCCGGAAACCCAACAATAGGGTTCCGGGTGGATTTTTTTACTTATAACGTTTTGATGAGGAATTTTTACTTTAAAAGTGGTAGGTCATCCCAAATGAGAGGGAAGAGGGATTAAGTGTAAGTCCAAAGTCGGTTTGTACTTCTTTGTCATCGTTGTCGTCTTTCTGCTGAGACCTTTCGAGGCCCAAAAAGCCAAAGCGGGCTTCAAGGCTTAAGCCGGGGGCTATGTAATAATAGACGCCAGGAACCACACCAATATCAAAGTTGAAAATGCTGGGGCCATCGGTGGTGGTATTCCCCGATTTTACACTTGAGCCGCCAAATCCAACGCCAATTCCTGCCTCTGCATATAATCCAACATTTTCTGCACCCATATAATATCGGGCAAAAGGTGAAAGGCTAAAAACCGTCTGGGTTACTGTAACATCATTATCTCCCATGGGGGTTTTTTGGGAGTTCAGGTTGAAACCAACTCCTGCACCAATTGCCAGATTGTCATCCAAAAACATCCCCGCAATCGGGTTTATCCCAAACCTTGTGGTTGTAGGACCGTCTATCGTTGTATTGCCAGATGTTGAGGAAGATGAGCTAATGGAGAAATTAAAAGATCCACCTGCAAAATAGCCACCTTCAGCGGCTTGGCCCATAAGGGTTGTTGACATGGTCAGTGCAACAATGGTTGCAACAAATTTCGTTTTCATAGAAATAAAAATTAGTTGAAAAGAGGTTGTATTTAAATCAGCGGTAAAATTAACAATTTATTTTAATTTCTTTAAGTCTTTTTCTTTTTTCTGAAACGCATGGTTGATCTGCCACGGCCCGGCTTTGACAAAAAGCAGAGGATACAAGAACTTAAATGAATTATTATGAAGTGTATTTAACCTTTTAAGTTTTGAAAATCAGCATTAAATTTGTATATTTAAATAGAAAGCAAGTGTCGCCTTAAATATGGGATTGCGTTTAATTTATATAAAGAAATAGAAGGTGTAAATGAAGAGAGTTTGGTTCATATGGGTAGTGGTTTTGTTTTATGCCTGTACACCGGTGTATGTGCCTCCGGTTGTTCATGCTCCCCTTTTGCAGGAAAAAAAGGATTTTCAGGCAGAGGTGCATCTGGGTACTGGTGGTACTGATTTACAGGCTGCCTATGCGCTGACCGACAGGGTTGGAATACGAACAGCTGTTTCCTATCAACCGGGGTTTGAGGAAAGTCATAATCGTCACGCTTATTTGGAAGCGGCAACCGGAATGTATAGGCCGCTTTGGGGAGGCTTTGGGTTATTAGAAGGATACGCCGGGGCAGGTTTTGGCCGGGGTGAAGGTTACTCTGAGTGGACCATGACTGGTTCTCCACATACGCGTAATGCTTCCGCCAACTATTTCAGACCTTTTGTGCAGGGGAATCTTGCATTTACTTCGGATTATGTGGATTTGGGAGTTTCTGCCACAACCTTGCTGCTGAGTGTAAGCAACTTCACAGTCAATGAGCAGGTTCATCCCCAAACATTTAATGATGTTTTTATTGAACCCGCTCTTTTTCTGAGATTTGGGTATGATATACTGAAAATATCCCTCCAGACAGGTGTTTCTCTTCCTTTAACTGAAATAGAGGAGTACTCCTGGGTGCCGCTGCAATTTTCACTGGGACTGAGTCTTCGTCTGTCGTTTTTAGATGAAGATTAAACAGGTGAGCTGCTCAGTTTGCGTTGCTGAAGACTTGACCTGAACTGTTTGTCGGAATGATGCCCGCTGAGTCTATCTGGTTTTAAAAAACCCATTGTTCTGCTAATGTGAGTTCCGTTTTTCGGTGGCTGCTGAACCAACTGTTTTTTCAATGCTTTTGCAGGTCTGTATCCATGTAGATAATGGCTGCAAAAATCTTTATAACCAAACTTCCTGGGTGTTGTTTTCACCCTGGTTGATTTATTCACCTAAAAACTTAATTGTTATGGCAAAAATTCTGTGTGTATTATATGACGACCCGGTAAAGGGGTATCCCAAGAGTTATGCTCGTGATCAAATCCCCAGCCTTAGTAAATACCCTGACGGTCAGTCCCTGCCTGCTCCCAGATCTATAGACTTTAAACCCGGAGAACTGCTGGGAAGTGTTTCAGGCGAGTTAGGTCTTCGTCGTTTCCTGGAAAGCGAGGGCCATCAGTTAGTGGTTACCAGCGATAAGGATGGGCCAGACTCTCTGTTTGAGAGGGAGCTTCCGGATGCTGATGTGGTTATTTCACAGCCATTTTGGCCCGCTTACCTTACCCGTGAACGTATTGACAAAGCTAAAAAATTGAAATTAGGGATAACCGCAGGTATAGGATCTGATCATGTTAATCTGGATGCTGCCATGCAGCGTGGCATTACTGTAGCAGAGGTAACCTGGTGCAACAGTGTGAGTGTGTCAGAGCATACTGTTATGATGATTCTTTCGCTGGTTCGCAACTATATTCCGTCGTATCAATGGGTTATTGACAAGGGGTGGAATATTGCTGACTGTGTTGAACGTTCTTACGATTTGGAGGGTATGAATGTGGGTATCGTTGCTGCTGGTAGAATAGGTTTGGGCGTATTGCGCCGCCTTGTACCCTTTGATGTGAATTTGCATTATACTGATCGTCATAGGCTGGCTCCTGAAGTGGAACAGGAGTTGGGGGTTACTTACCATCCAACAGTTGAGTCGTTGGTTGGTGTAAGTGATGTGATTTCTTTACACTGTCCGCTATACCCTGAGACAGAGCACCTGATAGATGATGATATGATATCCCAAATGAAGCGGGGCAGCTACATAATCAACACAGCCCGTGGAAAGCTTTGTGATCGTGATGCTATTGCAGGGGCATTGGAGACAGGAAAGCTTGCAGGATATGCCGGTGATGTTTGGTTTCCGCAACCCCCGCCCCGGGACCATCCATGGCGCACCATGCCCTACCATGGGATGACGCCACACACTTCGGGGACCAGCCTTTCTGCCCAGGCACGCTATGCATCAGGGGTGCGTGAAATACTGGAAAGCTGGTTGGAAAACCAACCCATTCGTGATGAGTACCTGATTGTAGATAAAGGCCAGCTGGCTGGTACGGGTGCCAAATCCTACAGCCCCGGAGATGCAACAGCTGGCTCGGATGAAGCCTCACAATTCAGAGGCGGCAGCTGACAGGATCCCTTTTTGAGGGGAGGAGCCCTCAACAGACTATTCTTCAGGTTGAAAAGCGCACACACTTTTGTGCTAGCTGTTTAGCGGTGAGCTCTACAGGGCCAGTGGCAATATTTTTTGAAATGTCACTTCCCGGGGGCTCACCTTTACCTGGACTGGGATGATTTCCACCCCTTTCTCATAAGCTTCTTTTAGAAGTTGCGAATATTTGGGGTCGATATTTGCAGCCGGGGCAAAGGCATGAATATCCATGCGCTGGATGATGTATAGCATGACTGCCCGCACGTTTTCATCCCTGAGCTCCATGAGGGTTTTCAGGTGTTTTTGGCCGCGCAGGGTTTTGGCATCAGGAAAGAGGGCCATGTCACCCTCTTTCAGGGTAACATTTTTTACTTCCACGAAGCATCTTTCACCGGGTTTTGTGGCGTAAATATCCAACCGGCTGTCGTTGTGTTTTACTTCGCGTTTGATTTCCGTGTACCCTTCCAGGCCGGGGATGATATTTTTTTGCATGAGCTCAAAAGCCAAACGGTTGGGTATTGATGTATTAATACCTACCCAGCTGCCATTAATTTTTATCATCTCCCAGGTGAAACGTGTTTTGCGTTTGGGATCACTGACGGGAGAAAGATAGACTTCTGCCCCTTCTTCCAGGCAACTTTTCATGCTTCCTGAGTTAGTGCAATGGGCGGTGACAACTTCACCATTGTCAAGCTCAACATCTGTAAGAAATCTTTTATATCTCCTTATAAGATGTCCATGTATGAGTTTTTGGGGATAGAGCATGTGTTTAAAATAAGAGACGCGCTATTTGGCGCGTCTCTTGGATAATTACCTTCTTGTTTTATTTGTTTTTTACGTATTTGTCAAACCAGTTGATCCATTCCCAGTGCATGTGAAGGGCAGATTCGCGGGCCCGGTATCCATGTCCTTCGTGGGGCATCATTACCAGGCGTGCGGTAGCACCGTGCCCACGCAGAGCATCATAGAGTCTTTCACTTTGCATGGGATAGGTTCCCGAGTTGTTGTCGTCGGCACCGTGGATGATGAGCAGTGGTGTGTCGATAATATCAGCGTAAGAGAATGGCGACATGCGGTGATAAATTTCGGGGTCATCCCAGTAGGTTCGTTCTTCAAACTGGAATCCAAAGGGGGTCAGGCTCCTGTTGAAGGCTCCACTGCGTGCCACGCCTGCTGCAAACAAATCGGAGTGGGCCAGTAGGTTGGCCGTCATAAAGGCTCCGTAGGAATGGCCCGAAACGCCAACTCTGTGTGGGTCTGTTACCCCCATTTCTACAAGCTTGTTGATGGCTGCTTCTGCGTTGGCCACTAACTGCTCTACGAAAGTATCGTTAGGCTCTTTGTCATCTTCGCCCACGATGGGGAAACTGGCATTGTTGAGAACGGCATATCCTTGTGTGGCCAACATTACAGGTGAGGTGGGTCCAACGCGTGTGTATGTGTAGGGTGAGCCACTGACCTGTCCGGCTGCATCAGCGCTTTTAAATTCCCGGGGATAGGCCCAGAGTATGGTGGGTAGGGGGTCATCTTCTTCGCTGTCGAATCCCGGGGGTAGGTAGAGTCTGCCATCAAGGGGGATGCCATCTTCGCGTTCATAATGTACCACTTCAGACTGCAGCTGGCTCAGAGGAGCAAAGGGGTCGGGCAGGTTGGTGATTTGTGAAATACGATCACGGCGCAGGTCGCGAATAAAGTAGTTGGGTGGCATCTCCCTTGATTCGCGTCGTGTGATAACGCGGGGTCTGCGGGTGTCGATCATTGCTACGGCATATTCATAATAGGGAGCTTCGGAACGCCAAAGTCTGGTTGTTTCTCCCGTTCGCATATCATATTCATCCACAAAAGGGCGGTTGCCTTCAGGAGAAGCCCCCTGGCCAAACAGGTAAAGGGTGCGGCCCCTGCGGTCGGTGAGAAGGACAGACTGTCCTTGTTCGTTTGTAGTGGTTTGGAAACGGCCGGGATCATTGTAGCGATCTTCTGTAGATCGGTCGAAAATAACCGATTTTTCGGCCTGTGACTGGTTGGGGTTGAAGCTGCTGGTGATGGTTTGCCGGGTTCTGCGCCAGTTCTCTCTCACCAGTGCAAAATCGTCTTTACCCCAGGTAATACCGCCATAGCGCAGTTCCAGCTTTACACTTTCTACAGGGTCTGCATTGAAAGGAGCTTCCAGGAAGAAAAGCTGATCGCGGTAATCCACTTCATTGTCCGGGTCGCCTCCGTCAAGGGCTTCAACCCAGTAAAGAGTGGACGGGGAGTCGTTGCGCCAGGTAACACTGCGAGGCCCTTCGCGTGTAGCCCCAAATCCCTGGGGAAGGTCATCAGAAACAGGTACTTCTGCCACCAGGTGTACTCTTTCTCCCTGTCGGTTGAGCACTTCAAGGGTTTGGGGGAAGCGGGTGAAAGGTACGATATAGGAGAAGGGTTTTTGGATTTGATTGACCAGGATGTATTGTGCATCGGGTGAAACGCTGAAATACCAAATGACTGCGGGCTCACCAATATTGTTTTGATTGCCCTGTAAATCGGTTTCTACCAGCTGGCTTTTGGCATAATATTCAAAAAGTTGCTCGTCATAAGGGTCGCGAATCATGTCCTGGTATGTTCTAACGGCTGCTTTGCGTCCGGCGCTTTCCTGTATTACGGGTCCTTCGGCTACAAGGGGTTTAACAGGCATTTGGCCCCGGTCTTCGGGAATGGCTTTGAAGATGATGGTTTTGCTATCTGAAAGCCAGGAGAATGGGCTGCCCATTACTTCGCTGACAGGTTGTTGAGATAGTTTGTGGGCTGTGGCGTTCTGAACGTTGAGAACCCAAAGTTCGATGCTGTTGGCTGTGGTGTGGGTAAAAGCGATGTGACGACTGTCGGGAGCCCAGCGCAGGTTGTTGATACGGGGGGTTTCGGGCAGACCGGTGACAACTCTTTCGTTTTGGCCATCAATATCAGTGAGTGTTATGCCGGTTCCATAGGAAGTTCGGCTGCGGCCATTGGTGAGTGGGTCGATGCGCAGCCCGCCCAGCCTTAGTTCTTCCCTGGCCAGGTCTTCCAGGGTTGGCAGACCGGGGTTTTCAATAAAAGCAATGGCACTGTGGTCGTTTGCAATAGAGATGCGGGGTGTGCCGGGAGCATCCACCAGGTCGATGATTTCCTGGGGTGGTAGCTGGTATGTGGATGTTTCCTGTGTAAAGCCTGTGCTGGAAAACAGCACTACCATAATAAGGGTGAGAATGTGTTTTTGCATGATGTTGAATTTTTTGAGAAATATTGATGGTGTATTAATTGTTTTATAACCGGGTAAAGATATAAGGAATGTGAATATTTTCTGGGTTTATGAAGATTAAATAGAGGGAGTTTAGTTTTTTTTAAGAAAAGAGTTGAGGGTGCTGTGATAGGTTGAAATTGATTTTGGGGAGCAGGATTTTTTGCTTTGCGCCAGGGGGTGTAGCGTAAAGCCCGCAAGTGCAGTGGCTATGGATGGGGGGAGCGAGGAGGCGACCGAAGAGAGCCCCCGCAGCCCCCAACAGCCATTGCCACTGCGCTGAGGACTTGCAGCGGAACACCCGCCCGGGCGGCCATATTATGGATAAAATATTGCCAATGGTTTATTTTTTTTATCAATAAAGATTTACTATTTTGCGCCCGGTTTGCTGCCGGGGAATAGCGGCAGATTGCACCCTTTTTTTTATATCAAAACAATTAAACTTTTTTAGATATGCGTAAAGACACACCCATAGATTTCAATGAAGTACAAAAGCAAATTGAATTGATGAACCTTAAGGAGGTTGGCACAGCATCCATCCGGGAGATAAAACGCCTGGTGGATAATATTGAGGAAGGTACCGGACAGCGTTATGTGCGTATGGAGATGGGGATACCCGGGTTGCCGCCTTCGGAAATTGGCGTAGAGGCTGAGATTGAAGCCTTGCGGGAAGGGGTGGCAGCCATCTACCCCGACATAGACGGTATAAAACCGCTAAAGCAAGAGATTTCGCGTTTTGTGAAGCAGTTTATGAATACCGATGTGTCGCCCAAAAGCTGCCTGCCCACCGTGGGAAGTATGCAGGGTAGCTTTGCTGCATTCACCACGCTTGTGCGCATGAACAAACAAAAGGATACCATTTTGTTTCTTGATCCAGGTTTTCCGGTGCATAAGCAGCAATGCAAGGTGCAGGGTATCCCTTTTGATGCTTTTGATATTTATAACTACCGTGGAGAAAAGCTGCGTGAGAAACTGGAGGAGCATCTGAAAAAAGGAAATGTGGCGGGGTTGCTTTACTCTAACCCGAACAATCCGTCGTGGATTTGTTTTACAGACACGGAGTTGAAAATTATTGGAGAGTTGGCTAATAAATACAATGTTGTGGTGATGGAAGATCTGGCTTATTTTGGCATGGACTTCCGGCAGGACTATTCAAAGCCTGGGCAGCCGCCCTACCAGCCATCGGTGACCCAGTATACGGACAACTATATTTTGTTTATTAGCAGCTCCAAGTTGTTTAGTTATGCCGGACAGCGAATAGGTATGATGGTGATATCGGACAAGCTGTTTGAGACCCGGGCAGAAGATTTGTGCCGCTATTATAATTCTGATTTATTTGGCCGGGCCATGGTTTTCGGGACGGTTTATGCGCTGAGTTCGGGCACCGCACATGCGGCCCAGTATGCGCTGTTGGCCATGTTGAAAGCGGCCAATGAGGGTGCGTTTAATTTTTGGGAGCCGGTGAAGGAGTATGGTGAAAAAGCGAAAATCATGAAGAAGATGTTTACGGACAATGGCTTTAAAATAGTGTATGACAGGGATGAGGATAAGCCGTTGGCCGATGGATTCTTTTTTACCATTTCGTATCCAGGAATGACGGGTGTGGAGCTGATAGAAAAATTTGTGTATTACGGTATCAGCGCCATATCGCTGGCTATTACAGGCAGTGAGCGTTCGGAAGGGCTGAGGGCGTGTGTGTCTTTGGTGGGACGCGAACAGTTCCCAGACCTGGAATACAGGCTGAAGAAGTTCCATGAACACCATCCGGTGGACTAGGTGTTTGAGGCTAAAACCCTTATTTTTGTACGCTTCTTATCAATCCCCGGTGGCTGATGCGGTAAAGCTGCGGTCTTCGGGTTGAAATACCTGTTTGTATGTCTCTTGCCAAAAACCCTGAAAAACTGAAACTTCAACTTAGAAGCTTACCCGACAAACCGGGGGTGTACCAGTTTCTGAATGAAGAGGAAAAAATAATTTACATTGGCAAGGCTATCAACCTTCGCAAACGGGTTACATCTTACTTTAACCGCGACAGCTCACAACCGGGGAAAATCATGGTTATGGTGAAGCGCATAGCCCATATCAGGCATGTGGTGGTGGATACAGAGGTTGATGCACTATTGCTGGAAAACAACCTTATCAAGAAGTATCAGCCGCGTTATAATGTGATGCTCAAAGATGACAAGACTTTTCCCTGGATTTGTATCACCCGTGAGCCTTTTCCCCGTATTTTTTCCACGCGCAAGGTAGTTCGGGATGGGAGTCGCTATTTTGGCCCCTATGCATCGGTGAAGATGATGAATACCTTGCTTGATTTGGTACGTCAGCTGTTTCAGTATCGTACTTGCCGGCTCAACCTTAATGAAGAAAACATTGCCGCCGGGAAATTTAAAGTGTGTTTGGAGTACCACCTTGGCAACTGCCTGGGACCCTGCGAAGGGCTACAAAGTGAAGCGGATTACCTTGAAACCATTGAGCAAATTGCAGAAATTCTAAAAGGAAATCTAAATACGGTGATGCAGCAGCTCAAGGGGTTGATGGCGACCTATGCCCGGGAGTTTTCTTTTGAGAAGGCGCAGGTTGTGAAAGAGAAGCTCGAATTGCTGGAGAAGTATCAGGCAAAATCGATGGTGGTAAATGCTGCGGTGAACAATGTGGATGTTTTTTCGGTGGTGTCGGATGAGGATTTTGGATATGTTAATTTTCTGAAGGTTGTGAACGGAGCCATTGTGCAGTCGCATACGGTAGAGTTGAAAAAGCGCCTGGAAGAGGAAGACAGTCATTTGCTTGAGATGGCCATTACCGATATTCGTCAGCGCTTTGAAAGCAATGCCCGTGAAATGATTGTGCCCCTTGAGCCTGAAATGCAACTGCCCGATGTACGCTATACGGTGCCCCAGCGGGGTGACAAAAAGAAATTGCTGGAGCTGTCGCAACGCAATGCCAAATATTACCGTTTGGAAAAACGTAAACAAAAAGAGCTGGTAGACCCGCGCCGGCATACTTTACGCATCCTGGAAAAGATGCAAAAAGACCTGGGTTTGAAGCAGCTTCCTGAGCATATTGAGTGCTTTGATAACAGTAACACCCAGGGGAGCTATCCGGTGGCAGCAATGGTGGTGTTCAGGGATGCCCGCCCATCCAACAGGGAGTACAGGCTTTACAACATCCGCACTGTGGAGGGACCCGATGATTTTGCCTCCATGGAAGAGGTGGTGCATCGGCGCTATAAGCGTCTGTTGGATGAGAAACTGCCACTCCCCCAACTGGTAGTTGTGGATGGAGGGAAAGGGCAGCTGAGTGCAGGAGTCTCCGCCCTGGACAAGCTTGGCTTGCGCTCGAAAATTGCTATCATAGGCATTGCCAAACGCCTTGAAGAAATATACTTCCCTGGAGACAGCATACCGGTTTTTATTGATAAAAAATCGGAAACGCTTAAAATTATTCAGCATTTGCGTGACGAAGCTCACCGTTTTGGCATAACCCACCACCGTAAGCGCAGGCAAAAGGGGAGCCTGAAATCGGAACTGATGGATATCAAAGGTATTGGTGAGAAGACGGGTATTCGCCTTTTGAAGAAATTCAAGTCGGTGCAGGGCATTAAAGAGGCAAGCATGGAAGAGCTTGCCCTGGAGGTTGGCATGGCCCGGGCCGAAATCTTGAAGGGGTATTTTGGTGATTTGAAAAAGTAGGGAGCGGGAGGTGACTTTTTGGCAAACTACTTTTCCTGTTGTGGTGTGTTGGAGTGAATTGTTTTGGGCTTAATGTGCTTTTTTTAGCTGTTGAGGAGGATGATTTCTTCAGCTGAGGAGAAACTGAATTGCCTGGTTCTGGTTTCGCCTGTTTTCTTCATTTGTGACGATTTCCTTACCTGTACACGTATAAATTTATTGGTAAAAACACTTATCCGAAATATGGGTTGATTTGTGTGTTTTACGAATGTGTTACGTAGAAAAACAGGTGTATTTCACAGTTGTTTAACAGGAGGGAAAAATGTAATTTAATGGCGCAAAACAGGGCATCTTTTGGTTGATTTTAATGGGGAGTGTCCCCTTAGGGTGATTTATTAACTTAAACAAAAAACGATGAAAAAAGCTCAGTATTTATGGATTTGGGTCATTTTTGCAGCAGTAATTGGCTTTGCTGCCTGCGAAAAAGATGATTTTGGTGTGGAAAAGAGCACCGAAAAGGGTGAGACTGTTCCTTTTGCCCTTCGTGTAGCAGAGCCAACGGGTGATATTTTTTGTAGTACACCTCTTATGGCCGGGCAACATTTGGAAGTTGGTGAAGTAACAGTAACTCATGACAGCGAATACCTTACGGTAGCCTATATGATTACTGATTTGGATTGGGAAATAGTGGACGTACACCTGGCATTATCCACAGATCCTGTGGGAGAAGGAGAGTGGTTGGACAACAAATGGCAAAACCGGTCTGGAAATCCTGCACCCGGTCAGTTTCCATATCATTTTGATGATGGAGACATGATTAATGGTATGTGGACAATCACTATTCCGTTAGCTGATATTGGCCCTGATGGTGCTGAAGTGGGTGATGAGTTTTGTATAGGGGCCCACGCTGTGGTTAGAAATAATTCGGACCATAATGGGGAAACTGAAACCGCCTGGGGAGAAGGTGAACGGTTCAGGGAAAGAGGAAACTGGGCTATGTATTTCTGTTGTACGATTTTCGAAATTCCGGACCCAACTCCTGAACCGGTTATCATATTTGGTGCTACGACTGTAGGGGAGACCGGTACACGGGCTCTTTATGAAATAAATATGGCTAATCAGGCAGAGACATTGATTTTTGAGGTCCCACAAACAGGTAATGTATACCAGCCCAATGGACTTGCCTATGACGAAGCAAATGACCGTTTGTATTATGCCATGGGTAACGAGTTGTATTTTTTTGATCGAAGCAGTGGAGATAATACCCACGCCGGTACTATTAATGGTATTTCTTATGGTGCTGTGTTTGCTGATGAAAGTTATTGGTATATTGAAAATAATACCAGTAACTTGTATGCTGTTACATTTGATGCTGATGGGCTTATTGCTGGTGGGCTGGATGCACCGTTTGATAGTGGTTTTACCAATACCAACCTCATGTTTGGCGATCTGGCTTATGATCCGGAAGACAACGTTATTTATGGCAGCACCACCAATGGGCCGGGCTACTTTTTTAAGTATGACCTGAATGCAGAAGAGGGGGAAAGATATCACCAGCTGGGGACAGCCGGAGGATATTTACAGTTGGCTTTGGTCGAAGACGGTACCCTGTTCGGGCATCATACCACATCAGCACAGTTTTATGTTTTGGACAAAAATGCAGATGAAGCTCCTGTTGAGTTATTTGTAAGTAATTATAAATATAATGACTTGGCACCCGGACCAAAGAACAATTAACAGGGTTCGTCAAAACCGGACTGTACAAGCCAGGTTTAAGTTCTAAGGTCAAGTAGTCATTTTTGAACCATATAAGACTTGCAAATTATAAGCTCATAAAAGTATTCCTTATAATTCTACCTAAGTCTTATATGGTTCATTGTCTGTCTTGTAAGTTTCCATGTTTTTTGTTTTCATCACATGGACCTGGGTGCTTTTGCTAGTACGATGTGTTTTCGTGTTGCTGGGTTTGGCCGTTAGTTAAGCAGTTATTATTCCATTAATACAGCATTAAAAAGGAGCTTGAAAGTTATCGGGGTGGATGCTCTGAACTGCGGATTGAAAGAAGAAAGGACAATTTGTCCCTCACCTTTTTTCACCCACACCAAAGCAGCTTGTTTTTTCAGGTATTTTTCGTTTTCAGCATACCCACTCATAAGCAGGTTGTCATCGGCAAAAGTTGCAATAACCCTGCGGTCCATGTCCAGGTTAGGGATGGATGTTCTGAAAACCGGCGTGCCACGGTGAAAAACACCCAGCTGAGAAGGCATCCCGTAGGTCAGGGGGTGGTCCTCGCGAAGGTTGACCCTGAGTAGCGAACCGGGTGCATATACCCCTTTGGAGGCAAGATCGTCGCCTATATTTCTGACGGGCAATATAAACTCCTCCTTGTCGTCATCCTCTCCAATGGTTATAGAGCCCATGAAGAGCTCTGTTGAAGGGCCCCAGGCCATTACCTTTCCGCCATTATTGACAAATTGCATCAGGTTGTCAAAACCTTTCTTTTCCATTCCTTTGGCATAATCGGGAGGATAGGTTGAAGGTACGGGCTGGCCTCCTCTTTCAAACTTACCCTGCATGAAAACGGATTTCTGGCGGTCGGTAAACAGGAGGATGTCAAAATCTCTTTCCAGATTAACGTTTTGCAGGTCAGCCGGCCTTAGCACGGTGTAAGGCACCTGGTACTGGTCAAAGATGTACCGGGTCCAGCCGCCATCCATATCATGAAACCAGGTTTCTACCAGCCCGATGCGGGGGCTTTCCAACTGTTTTGTTTCCACATCAGGTTTTTCATCCAAAAAGACAGGACCTACAACCAGGTCGTTTTGAATGCTTTCGAAGGCATTATTAACAGGAATCAGAAAACTGCCAGCAGGGAAGCTTTGCATGTCGAATGAAAAGGCTTTCCGTGTACGTTCGACCCTTACACCCTGGCCGAGTGCGGTAAAAGCTGCTTTAAAGCTTTCATTGTGCCCCGAAGAAAAAACAGCCCACTGTTGTTCTTCTTCAGGTTCTGTTTTCAGGACAAAGGGCATCGTGATTTGCTCCAGCTTTTGCTCCAGCTCCGCAATGGGGGAGTCGATCTCCACAGCTTCTACACCACGATGTAGTGGTAAAGACCAGCTTGTGATATCGTAAGGGCGAATGAGTTCACCATCGGGAGTATAATGTCGTGCCGGAAACTTTTGTGCTTCCAGTATCTCTTTGATAAAAGCACGGTAGGGTTGGGCAAGGGGAACTACCACATCACCAGCGTGGAAGCTGCGTTGGTTCCAGGTGATATCTTCTGTGAGGCGATAAGTTTTGATTCCATGCTTGTCAAGCAGATTGACCAGGTTTGCCATTTCGCTATGGTCGTGCTGCTCTTGGGGCAGGATAAAATAGTAAGGCGCCTGGGTTTTGCCAAGCTCTATTTGTCTTTTGCTTACATCATTGCGGAACTTCAAAACCTCTTTTTTGTGAATGGCTGAGGTGTGCAGGTAAGAAAGGGTGTTTTCCATTTCATACCTTACAATGTCAGACAAACGCCACCATCCGCCCTGCCATGGTTTAGGCATATTGATACTGATGGCGTACTCACCCATCCCTTTGCCAATGGTTCTCAATTCGTTGGGTTCAACGTAAATGGGTGATGCAACATTTACTCCCGCCGCTTCGGAGAGCATGCCAACGACCCCTTTCCAAATGGATGTGGTGGTGGCACCCGGCCAGTAATCGTCGAAAAGGTAGTTCACCGAAACACTTTCCAGGCCGGCGTCGGTCATTTCGGTGAGTGTGCGCGAGCCGTAAACACGCATCCAGTTCCATATGCCGGCATCCACATTTTCAGCAATGGGGTCGTGAGGGGGAGAGATATAGAAACGGGGGCCGTAGGACCCCATCTGGTGGCGCTCCACCATGGCCTGGGGAAACCAGGTGGTGGAATAGGCCCGTGCAACTGCCTGGTTTTCACTTTGTGTAAGGGTGATAAAATCGCGGTTGATGTTGTGCCCCACATATTTGTGGTAAACACCTGGCATGCGGCCACCCTCCAGCCTGGTCCCTTTGTGTTTTTTGTAATGTTCAACAACCATATTCATGCCGTCGGGGTTGTGGGGAATAAACATAGCTACGGTGTTTTCCAGGATTCTTTCCCGGCGGGGATCGTTGCCGGTAATAAGCTCATAAGCTGTCAGGGGCAGGGCCTGGGCCGGGCCTACTTCGTTGGCATGCATGCTCAGGGTAGAAAGGAAAAACACCCGTCCTTCCTCCAATAGTTCGTCGCGGTCCGCATGTTCAGGGATTTCATCCATGGCCAGCTGGCGGTTGATTTGCTGTAAACGGTCGAGGTTGGCAATGTTTTCAGGGGCAGAGATGAAAATGATGTACATGGGTCGGCCCATTTCTGTTTGGCCGGTGGTTTTGATATGAACCATGGGGGATTCTTCTGCCAGGATTAACATGTAATCCATCATTTCTTCGTAGGTGAACATCATGCGGTCGTCACCCGGTGTGAAACCAAAATGGTTGGCAGGGGTGGTGACTTGTGCCTGAATGCCTGTCAGGGCAAAAAAGCAAATACCCAGAAGTATTGTATAAAATTTTTGTATGTGTTGTTTGATCATATGTGTGTTTTTTAGGTTCGGCTAAATGTAAGAAAAAATAAGAAAGGTGATTTGGTGCAACAGGATATTTAACATTCAATAATAGAAATTACAAGCTGGAAAATGTTTTTGAAAGGTGCCAGAAAAAAGTTGATGATTCCCTGCTAGCGCCATTATAACGCACTCATACTTTGTCTTGTGATGAAGTGAGTTTGAAACCAGTTCCCTGGACGAAAAGCTTACCATGCTGTTTTTGTTAATAATAATTATGTTAAAACACTTATGATTTATTTAAAAATGATTAATTTTAGAGAGTGTATACGAAAGAGGGAAAAACTTGCATCTAAGTTCTTAAATATAAGATGAGATGTGTGTTGTAGTATTAATTTAACACAATGTATTATGAAAAAAAGCATGGTTTTAGGTTTAATTTTGTTAAAATTAATTCCGGGGATTCATTACGCTACCGGGCAGGTAGCACAACAAGAATTTGAAAACTTACCCCTAAAGTACGAACAGGCCGTTGTGTGCCCGCTTGACTTGGAGGAACCTGATTTTGCAGCCCCCTCTGCAAATATTTTAAAAGAAGCACAAGTGCCAGCCAGGATTGCCCACACCAGTTTGGATGAAGCACAACGCAAGCAACAAGACCAGGATTATCAAAAGGCTCTTAGATCGATAGAGAAAGCCAAATCCGGAGGAGTGCAGCGGGATTCAACCTATACGTATAATAATTTGGATGAACTTATGCATATAACAAGGTACTATTATACCGCTGAGGGCTATCTTGAGTTGATGCTTGTTTATAATCGGTATACCTATGATGAAGACCCCTTTGATAAAGTGCTCGAAAGAACTGAATACACCTATGACGAATATGGAAATATCACGAGTCAGAAAAGGATTAATTACGATTATTGGGAATATGTGGATGATGAGTATTACACCTCATATTATATTGAATATGAATATGATGAAGCAGGTAATCGTATTTATTATATGTATTCTTTTTTTGATACTGAACAATTGGAACTTGTGAATAATTATCGATGGTTTAGAGAGTTCAGCCTGGAACATGATAACGTACAGCTATATTATCTTGGCCAACGTGGTGATGGAAGTGATTGGATTAATGTTCAGATGGAAGAAACGGAACTGTTTGAGGACGGCAGGGTGCACACCTATTTATATAAACAAGCCAATGAATCCGGGCAGTGGATAAGTGGATTTAAAAATATTTATGAGGGATATGTTGGGTACAGTTTCACATCCATGGATTATCAGTCGTGGGATGGAGATGCCCAGGCTTGGGTAAATACACAACGGACAGTGCGTTTCTTTACGGATGATGTTATGATGGGCTATTCGTTTTACTCCTGGAGTGAGGGTGAGTGGTGGCAGTCTTTTCAAATGGATTATGAACGTGACGATAATCACTTGCTCATTAGAGGGGTAGAAAAAAGGAGACACTCCCCCCAGGAAGACCTGGAGAATGTGCGGCAATTTTTCAACGAATTTAACGAAAACAACCAACGGATATCTTATTTAAATATGGTTTGGGTCGATAGTGACTGGGAGAATGATTTGCGGCAAGTTACAGATTGGGAGGGCTCTTGGAGCGTTTATATGCTTACCGAACGTTGGGTTGATCAGGCATGGGTTGGTGACTGGCGTATGAGCAGAACTCTTGAGGATGAAAGGGAAGCTTACCGTTTTGATGAGGTTTGGTGCTCTGAAGATGAAGTTTGGCTGAATTATTTACAGGTTTTCAGGGAGTACCATCCGGATGGTCAACAAACATATTACCTGGCTCAGTGGTGGTCGGCTGATCATGATGTTTGGTATGGCAGCAATACCTCAACTACAGTATTTGATGGTCTGGGAAGGAGATTGTTCAGGGAACTTAAAATCAATCAGAATCCGGAAACCATGAATTGGGCAAGTATGTCTAAACAGGAGTATCAATATGATGAATATGGAAATACCTCCTTCTTCAAAAACTATTACTATGATAATGTAAACTTTGATTATTACGCATATGTAGAAAATGAATACATATACGATTATTACCAAAATGAGAAAAAAAGGGTTTCCTCCCATAATCAACTAGAAACTGAAGGATATGATTATCAAAATACGTTTGAAAGCTTTGCCACCTATCCTGTTGAGTTTACGGTGCGAAGCCAGGGGCAACCATTGGCAGATGCTCAGTTGACCATAATGGATGAGACCTGGATGAGTGATGATCAGGGAAAGATATCATTCCCCTTAACCCTGAGTTATGATATGACTTTTGATTATATCCTGGAAAAAGAGGGATATCATACCCATACGGGCACCGTGAAAATTGACCGGAGCATCGATAGGGTCCTCACCATGACACCCGGTGATGTCCAGCTATATTCTGTTTCATTCACTGTGAGAAAAGGTGACCAACTTCTTGAGAGCGCTGTTGTAGACCTCACGGGATATGGGTCTATACATACATGCAACCAGGGCAATGCGCAATTTGCCCAGGTGGCTCCTGAGGCTAATATTGCTTTCACTGTCCAGTATGCCCACCTTCTTTTTGAGGGAGAGCTTACAGTGGTGGACCAGGATCTGATGCTTGAGGTGGATATGGATGAGTTGTTAAGTACGGTGATTTTGGCTGCCCATTCATTCCGGTTGTATCCCAACCCCGCCACAAGTAATGTTTATGTAGATGCAGGTGATTTGCAAAACGGGACACTTCAGATTTTTGATGCAGGAGGAAGGGTGATACATGCTCAGAAATTGGAAAGCAATACCAACACGGTTGATGTTTCATGGATGGAAAGTGGGCTGTATTTTGTGAGGTTAACCGCGCAGCAACAGGTGGTTACTAAAAGGCTGCTCGTACAATAACTGATGTCCAATTTACAGAAAAAAGGGAATGTAATGTTTCCAGAATCTGTTTAAATAAAATGGCACTTAACCCCGGGGTTCATTCATCCCCGGGGTTTTTTAGCCTTCCATTAGTGATTAAAAAGGAACGGTTGTTAAATAATTCGTTCATTTTTCGAAAAGCCCCGGGGAAAAGTTGTTTTTATACCTTTTGATGGTTTATCTCCATTCTTCAATTCCAGGATTGAAAGCTTGGTTTGTTAATAAAATAAAGTTGCCGGTTTTTAGGTCCTGCTTGTCTGAAAAAATTATATTTGTATAGTCAAAATGAGTCGATATTATTCACGATTTAGAATTTGTAGTCGACCCGGTAATAAGCAAAAGATCTGCATCGGGTTGCCTTGCTAAAGCGATATGATAGTTGATTGTATCGATCCACTTAGGAGTAAGCTAAAACCATTCATCCTTAACCAAAAATCAAAACACTATGGCTGACTTTATTTACAAAGACCCCTATCCGTTGGGAAAGGATACGGCACAGTACCGACTACTTACCAAAGCGTATGTTTCGGTGGAAGAGTGTAACGGACGAAAAGTTCTGAAAGTAGATCCAGACGGCCTCAAACTTCTTTCCCGTGAGGCTTTTAAAGATGTATCCTATTACCTCAGGGCATCGCATCTTGAGCAACTGGCAGACATTATCAAAGACCCGGAAGCCAGTGATAACGAAAAGTTTGTGGCTTACACCATGATCCAGAACCAGGTGATTTCTGCTAAAGGTGAATTGCCCAGCTGCCAGGATACCGGAACAGCCATCATCATGGCAAAAAAAGGTGAAAACGTGTATACCGGTGTGGATGATGCCCGTTATCTATCGGAAGGGGTCTACGATACATGGCAGGAGAACCCGTTGAGATATTCCTTGATTGCTCCGCTGAGCATGACCGAGGAAAAGAACACGGGAACCAATCTGCCGGCGCAAATAGATATTTTTTCCACGGAGGGTGATGCCTATGAATTTCTCATTGTGGCTAAAGGGGGTGGCTCAGCCAACAAAACCAACCTTTACCAGCAAACCAAATCGTTATTGAATCCCGAAAAACTTACCGCTTTCTTCAAAGAAAAGGTGAAGAGCCTGGGTGCTGCTGCCTGCCCGCCTTACCACCTTGCGGTAGTAATTGGTGGTACCAGCGCCGAGGCCAACCTGACGGCCGTTAAAAAAGCTTCAGCAGGTTATTACGATAATCTGCCCACCCAGGGCAATGCCTTTGGTCAGGCTTTCCGTGATCTGGAATGGGAAGAGCGAATCAAAACCATTTGCCAGCAAACAGGCATTGGTGCACAGTTTGGCGGAAAGTATTTTGCGCACGATGTACGTGTAATCCGTCTGCCACGCCATGCGGCCTCATGCCCGGTAGGAATAGGAGTGAGCTGTAGTGCCGATAGAAATATCAAAGCCAAAATTACCCAAGAGGGGATTTTTGTTGAACAACTGGAGAAAAATCCCACAAGGTTTCTCCCTGAAAAAGCTCCTGAAATGACCCCGGCCGTTGATGTTGACCTGGATCAACCCATGGAAGAAGTGCTTGCACAATTGAGTAAATACCCGGTGAAAACCCGGCTGAACCTAAACGGAACCCTCATTGTAGCCCGTGATATAGCCCATGCCCAAATTAGCCAGATGCTGGATGAGGGGCAGCAGATGCCGGCGTATTTCAAAAACCATCCCATTTATTATGCAGGCCCTGCCAAAACCCCTAAAGGTATGGCTTCAGGGAGTTTTGGGCCCACAACAGCCGGGCGAATGGATGTGTATGTGGATGCATTTCAGCAGCATGGTGGTTCTCGAATAATGCTGGCCAAGGGTAACCGCAGTAAACAGGTTACCGATGCATGCGCCAAATATGGTGGCTTTTATTTGGGATCCATCGGAGGTCCGGCCGCCATCCTTGCACAGGAAAGTATTAAATCTGTTGAGCTGGTCGATTTTGAGGAGCTGGGTATGGAAGCAGTAAGAAAAATCAGGGTAGAAAACTTTCCGGCCTTTATCATTGTGGATGACAAAGGGAATGATGCTTACGAGCAGATTTAAAGGGCCTGTAACAACAGGCGAATACTTTCTACCGGTGGGCTTGCTCAGGCTATGGTTGATGCATGTTGCCTGTGTGAAACTCATTCAGCCTGTGCAGATGTTTTGATTTTGCATTTTTATTGTTAAGCCTGTGAAGGTTTTCTGTCAACCTGTATGCTATGTAGAAGAGGGAGCCCCTGGCATAAACTATCCCTGCAAAAACGATTGTAGATTCCTGCAATGGTCGAATTAGGATTGCGACCACATTGAAGCCGTCCTGTTTAATTGGGGTACTGGCTTTCCTGTCAGTATATTGGCTCCTTGTCAACCATTGGCCTTTGCATCCATTGACACACAGACGCCACTCCCCTCTTCACAGTCACCCCGGCAAGAGCAAAATGCTAACCTCAAACCCAAAGAGGTTGTTAGTTTGCGAATTTTTGTATTTTTACCACCTATATGTTTTGATTACTTTACATAAACAGAGGCATCCCTGGATGTTAGATACTTAATTTAAAAAAAAGCTTTTACCCATGAAAAAACTATTTTTTGTGTTTGCTGGCTTGATAACAGCAGGTTTACTGTGCCAACCTTTTGCTTTTGCAGGGGATGGACAAAATAATGATTACGATGAGCTTTGGTCGCCGGAGTACATGATTGAAAACTTTAAGCGCGTTGGAGGTACATCCATTTCGCCTGATGGCAAGTGGATCGCTTTTACCGTTTCGGTGCCACGGACCGAGGGAGAGCAAAGTGATTACCTGATGCACATTCACCTGGTGAGTGCAGATGGTGAACAGCAGTTCCAACTTACCCGGGGCGATGCATCTGCCTCCAATCCGCAATGGTCTCCTGATGGGGAGTACCTCGCTTTTACATCTGCCCGTGGAGGCGATAGCAATCAGGTGTGGCTGATTAACCCCTCGGGGGGAGAGGCCTGGCAGCTGGCATCGGCAGAAGGTAGCGTAGCTCGCTATCAGTGGTCGAACAGCGGTGAGCAAATTGCTTTTACCATGACCGACCCCCTGAGCGAAGAACAGGAACAGCGGCAGCGTGAACGCCGTGATGTCAACGTGATGGACCAGGATATCCGCTATGCCCATCTTTACGTATTTGATGTAAACCCGGATGCCGAAGAGCTGGCCGAAATCACCCGGCTAACCCAGGGAGAATTCCATGTGGGTAACTTCGACTGGTCGCCGGATGATGCTACCATAGCTTTCGATCACCAGTCGCGACCGGGGCTTGAATACTGGGCTGAGACCAACATTTCAACCGTACCGGCAGACAGTGGAGCCGTGGAGCTGCTCGTTGACCTTGGAGGCAGCGATACTAATCCATTGTACAGCCCCGATGGCCAATACCTGGCCTTCACCACCGACCGGGGGAATACCAATTGGCCGGGGTATGAGGTTATCAAGGTAAAAAACCTTGACAATGGTGAGATGACACTTCTGGGCGAGACACATGATGATGAGCCCAGGATGGTGCAGTGGTCGCCCGAAGGAGATGAGATCTTTTACTGGGAGCTTCACAACACGTCGGTCGACTTATTTGCCATGCCGGTAACAGGTGAGGATGCTGTATATCGCCAGATTACACAGGGAGCCGGCCAGTTTCGCGAGTATTCCCTTTCGGAGGATGCTACGGTTATAAGTGCCATCCACCATGACTTTCATAAAGCGCCTGATGTGATTGTTTCGGATGTGCAAGATTTTGCTCCCGTACGCCTCACCGACATCAATGCCGGCTACGAGCAGGGTGAACTTGCCGAGGCCCGCATCATGCGATGGGAAGCGCCGGACGGAATGTCTGTAGAGGGTCCTCTGATCTATCCCCTCGACTATGAAGAAGGCAAGCAGTACCCCGTGATCCTGCACGTGCACGGTGGGCCTACAGGCGTCTACGGTGAATCCTATGTGGCATTTCCCGGCGTTTATCCTTTGCAGAAACTTGCTGCCGAGGGCTATTTTGTTCTCCGTCCTAATTTCCGGGGTTCAGGCGGTTATGGCAAGGATTTTCGATTTGCCATCCGTTCTGAGTGGGGGTATGCCGACCTTGACGATATGCTGGCCGGGCTCGATATCCTCATCGAGGAGGGCAAAGTGGACCCTGACCGCCAAGCCATCATGGGCTGGTCGTATGGTGGGTATATGTCCTCCATGGCCATCACCCGCACCGACCGTTTCAATGCTTCGATGATGGGCGCCGGTGTATCCAATCTCATCAGTATGACCGGCACATCGGATATCCCCGGCTTCCTTCCGGATTACTTCGAAAGCGAATACTGGGAAAATTATGAACGCCACATGCGGCACTCGGCCATCTTTAACGTGGAAAATGTGACCACTCCAACGTTGATTTTGCACCCCGAAGAAGATATTCGCGTACCCCCAACCCAGGGGCATGAGTTTTATGTGGCGTTGAAACGTCTGGGCGTGGACACCAAAATGGTGACTTATCCCAGGCAGCCCCACGGCATCCGTGAACCCAAGTTTACCATTGACGCCGCACAGCGCCAGATTGAGTGGCTGAGGGAATACCT
>SLQX01000274.1 GCA_007131245.1 Bacteroidales bacterium | reverse complement strand
TTTATAGTTGCCAATCAGGTAAACCTTGCGGAGATTCCCACACGTATGGAGACTGACGCTAAAAAAAAGGAAAAGAAAAAAGCCCTGAAAAAGGTGGGCAAAAAGCTCAGCAAAATGCAGGATGTAATGTATGCCCACAATCGCTATGGCGTGCTGGTGGTTTTACAGGGTATGGATACCTCAGGCAAGGACAGCCTGATTCGTGAAACTTTCAGCAAATTCAACCCAAGGGGAGTGGTGGTGCACAGTTTCAAGCCCCCCACACGGCGTGAGTTACAGTACGATTATCTTTGGCGCCACTACGTGGCCCTCCCGCAAAAAGGCAAATACGCAATTTTTAACCGAAGCCACTACGAAAATGTGCTGGTAACCAGGGTTAATCCCCAATATTTGCTCTATGAAAATACTCCGGGCATTGAGCAGGTGGAGGATATTCCGGCCGACTTCTGGGACAAGCGCTTCAATCAGATTCGCAATTTCGAAAAACATATCGTGCAAAACGGAACCATTGTTTTCAAGTTCTTTCTACACCTGAGCAAGGAGGAGCAACGCAAAAGACTGCTGCGACGGCTGGAAAAAGAAAATAAGAACTGGAAGTTTGCTCCCAGCGACCTGAGCGAAAGAAAACTGTGGGACGAATACTGGAACTACTACCAGCAGGCCATCAACAACACTTCACTGCCTTTTGCTCCCTGGTACATTGTGCCTGCCGACGACAAGCAGGAAGCCCGCTTCATCGTGGCAAAAATCATTTACGAGGAAATGAAAAAATACATTGATATCAAAGAACCGGAACTAGACCCATCGATCAAGGAAAATATTGATGACTACAAGGCAAAACTGGGGGCTGGGGAATTATAAAGAAGCTGGGAACCAACGAAATGTTGTCTCAGACAACCATCGATTTTTCTGAAGCGCTCTTAAAAACATGTTTCGATTGTCAAGTAACGTTTAAAGGCTTTAAATATTAGCTAAAACATTGATTGTCTGATGTGTTTTTTGTATCTTATTGGATTGATTGGGTTCTGATTTATAAATTACAAACTATTTAAAAGATATTGTTATGGAAAATACAGAAGCGATTATTAACAATTACCAAAAACTGGAAGATATTAAAAATACCACCGAAAGCCTCATGGGGAAAATCGGCCAACTCCAGGTGGACCTTTTTAATAATCCCGACAAAGAGCTTGAGAAATTTCTCAATGAAGTCAACAATGACCTTGATGCCACTTTCCAGAAAATTGAGGAAGTAGTAACTGACTACGAAAAAAATAAAGTAGCTCCGGCCCGCGGTGAGTAACTCTGGTAAAATTCTTCGTAATATAACATCTCCAAAATACCTTCCATTAGAAAAATAGTTTATAGTTAACGCTTTGGTCTAATGGAGCTTGCATGAAGTGCTTATATTGTCTTTTGTAAGCGATCGGCGGTTATGCAAATTTTATCGGTTTTTTTATCAAATTATTGAATAGTTACACATACACGCTATTATTGTGTTCAGGAAAGTTTTTTCGAGGATATAGGACAGGGCTTATGCTTTCTCTGCATTGGCACCCCAAACATGTCAGCATATTAAAAATCAGCGGAGAAGTAAACATAGAAATTGATTACAAGAAAACCGATCAAGATGCCGTTTGGGACGGACTGAAGGGATACATAACAAATCCCAAACTAACCGATAAACAAGTAATTGAAAACTATGACAATCTATAGTATGTTGAACGGGCATTTCGCATGTCAAAGACAGATCTTCGCATCAGACCTATTTATCATCGAATCAGAGACCGAATAGAAGCACACATATGCATTTCTTTTACAGCATACTGTGTTTATAAAAAACTTGAAAGGGTATTAGAAGAAGAAAATTCAATACTTTCTGTAAAGCAAGCGGCAGAGCTAACTCACAACATGTATCAGATCACCTATACCCTGCCCGAGTTAAAACACACTAAATCTAAGCTATTGAAAATGGATGATAAGCAAGCTGAACTATACAACTTAATCCAGGAAAAATTCCAGGGTGTCCCAATGACGAAAACAAGAAAACAGGAAACAAGAGGTTGTTGGTCATGCACGGCATACCAAAAAACCCCGGGGCTGTCAAATCCCGGGGTTTTTTGTTGGGGTTGGCTTCGATTTGCCTAATATGGGATTCATATCCGTTAAAGGGTGTCATCACTCCTTCAACTCCCAACTGGCACCATCTTTACTATCCTTTACAGCAATCTTCATATTTGCCAATGCATCTCGTATCTTATCAGATGTGCTGTAATCTTTCTGATTTTTGGCTTGCTGTCGGATGTCAAGTAACAGGTCCATCACCCCCTTCAGTATGCTTTCAGCCTGTTTATCATCACTGGTAACTTCTGCTTTCAGCCCGAAAATGTCCACAATAAACGTATCAAAGATGCGCTGCAACTCCTTAAGGTCATCGGATGAAAGATGCTCCTTTTTGTCATTGACCGAATTGATTGTGCGAACAAAGTCGAACAGATGGGCTATAGCCAGGGGACTGTTAAAATCATCATTCAATGCGCCATAGCATTTTTCTTCCAGCCCTTCAATACTTACCGTCGACTTTTGAGAAGGTTGAATCTTTCGCAAAACTTCATGAGCCTGCAGCAAACGTTTCAGCCCTTTTTCGGCAGCCATTAGTGCCTCGTTACTAAAGTCCAGGGTGCTGCGATAATGAGCCTGCAAAATAAAAAACCGGATGGTCATGGGGCTGAAAGCCTTTTTCAGGGATTTGTGCTCACCCGAGAAAAACTCCCTTAAAGTTATAAAATTACCCAGCGACTTGCCCATCTTTTGCCCGTTGATGGTAATCATATTGTTATGCATCCAGTATCTTACCGAGTCTTTGCCATTGGCAGCCACGGATTGTGCAATCTCGCACTCATGATGAGGGAACAGCAAGTCCATCCCACCTCCGTGAATGTCAAACTCTTCACCCAGGTACTTTGTACTCATGGCCGAGCACTCAAGGTGCCACCCGGGGAACCCTTCACCCCATGGAGAAGGCCAGCGCATGATATGTTCAGGAGCCGCTTTCTTCCATAAAGCAAAATCCACGCTGCTGCGCTTCTCTTCCTGCCCCTCCAAATCGCGTGTATTGGCCATCATATCTTCCACAACCCGGCCACTGAGCTTACCATAGTTGTTGGATTGGTTGTATTTTTCCACATCAAAATACACCGAGCCATTTACTTCATAAGCGTACCCTGCCTGCAGGATGGCTTTGGTCATCTCAATCTGTTCAATGATATGTCCGGAAGCACGGGGCTCGATGGAAGGTTTTTGCACATTCAGCTGATCCATATCATCATGGTAGCGATCGGTGAAATACTGCACAACTTCCATGGGTTCAAGTTTCTCCAACCGCGCCTTCTTGGCAATCTTATCCTCACCCTGCTCCAGGGCATCATCTTCCAAATGCCCCACATCAGTGATGTTGCGCACATAACGCACTTTATATCCCAAATGTTTCAGATAACGGTAAACCAGGTCAAAGGTAATTGCAGGACGTGCATGTCCCAGGTGGCCATCGCCATAAACAGTAGGCCCACATACATATAAACCGGTAAACGGTGGGCTTAAGGGTTCAAACAACTCTTTCTTTTTGCTCAGGGTGTTATAGATGTAAATATTGTTATTTGCCATTGTTCCATTTTTTTGATTGAAGGGGCAAAGTTAACAAAATCAGCCTTTATTTCAGCCACTACTTCCTCCCCACCCCTTTTCCTTCAAAGCTTTAATGGCAGTCTTGTAACCCAGGTCAAAGATATCCCTGGCACTTGACATCTCCAAAAGCCCGTAATCATCCAACCCTTCAGGTTCGATAAAAATGTCACACAGTTTTTTCCGTTCCAGGGTATGGCTGCGAATATTAAGCTGGAAGGTCCTCTCGGCAATTTTTCTCAGGTTGTCCAGGTCTTTGCGCTTGCCCAGGGGGTTTACACTCACTCCAATTATCCTTTTGCACTTTCCCACGAGGGCCTCCACCGGGAAGTTGTTGATGAGCCCTCCGTCTGCAAACAAGTCTCCGTTTATCTCAGTAGGAGGAAAAATAATGGGGATAGATGAAGAGGCTTTAACTGCAATCGAAAGTGGACCTTTTTCAAAACAAGTATATTTTGCCGTATTGATATTAACTGCAAAAACTTTTAAAGGGATTTTCAAATCCTCGAAATTCTTGGCATGTAAATTTTTATTCAGGGTACGCTCAAAACCCGTCATTTTCACAAGGCCTGTTTTGGGGATGGTGAAATCCAGGTAGCGGAAGACTTTTTGAGCAGTTAATAAGCCAAGAATTTCTTCGGGTTCTTTGCCATCAGCATACAATGCCCCAACAATAGAGCCGGCACTAACACCACTTATCACATCAGGCTTAATGCCTGTTTCCTCCATGGCCTTCAACACACCCAGGTGCGCAAACCCACGGGTACCCCCACCACTCAATACAATTCCGGTTTCATATTTCTCACCTCTCCTGCCCCGTTTACCAAATAAAGGTTCCATGATAATACTACAATTTATAAATAACCTACTTATTGTGTCACTATTCTACTCAGCTCCCTGGCAAGCATCGTTTTTATGCTTTCCATTTCACGAACATTTTTCATTAATTCCATCACCCCTTCCTCCTCTTTTTCTTCTTTGAGTTTCTCCTTGTTTTCATAAATAATCTTTTCCAGCTTTTTCAGTTTAAAAGCATATAAAATCTCCATGATATTTTTTTGCAACTGTTCATCTTCACGGGTCACATATATTTGATGCTTTTCCTCCCACTGAAAACTAAGGGTATAGGGCGTGGTAAGCATATTGATCACCATCTTACTGATTTGTGGATCATGGTGATTAAAAAAGTACTGATTATTCAACTCCCTGCCTTCATCTCTTGCCTGGCGCATCTCATCAAAGATAGCCTGACAAAGGTGATTCTCAAAAGAGAGTTCATCATCCATTAAATCATCTAAAATAAAATCAGAAACCTTCACTGAGTACTCTTCAGTATGACCGTCTTCATTTTCCTGACTAAAAACCAGTTGCTTATCATGATACTCAAGCAAAACGCGAATCAACTCCCTTTCCTGATGATCGAGGGTTATACCGGTTTTCAGCTGGGTATCCGACAAAGTTTCTTCGGGTTTTTCCCAGCTTTGTTCTTCATCTGGTTGGGGCTGATGACGTTGCCCTTTGGCTTTTTCCCAGCGTTGCTTGTTCACCTCGGCCATCAGCAGTTTCTCCTCTACCTGGAGCAATCCACTGCTTTTTTTAACATAGAGCGAGCGGGCAATAGCGTCGGGAATACGGGATATACTCAGGGCTACTTCCTTGATCAGTTTTGCCTTTTTAATGGGATCATTCTGGGTCTCCTCCAGCAGTAAGTTGGTTTTAAAACCAATGAAGTCATGGGCATTCTCTTCAACAAATGCCTGTACCTCGGCAGGTCTGTAGTTGCGGGCATAGGAATCCGGGTCTTCACCTTCCGGGAAAAGCACGATTTTCACATTCATCCCCTCTTCCAAAATCATATCCACTCCCCGGAAGGCGGCTTTGATACCTGCAGCATCTCCGTCAAACAGCAGTGTAACATTCTGGGTGTAGCGCCTGATAAGCTTAATCTGGTCGGTGGTAAGCGAGGTGCCGGAAGTAGCAATAACATTTTCAATGCCAGCCTGATGCATCGATATCACATCAGTATAACCTTCGGTAAGATAACAGTTGTCCGCTTTGGTGATGGCACTTTTGGCAAAAAAAAGCCCGTATAGCACCTTGCTCTTATGGTAGATTTCCGACTCGCCCGTATTGATATACTTGGGTTTCTTTTTGTCCTGGGTAAGGATACGAGCACCAAACCCCAGAACCCGGCCCGATAAATTATGGATGGGAAAAGTTACTCTGGCTCTGAAAGCATCATACAGCTGATGGTCACGACTTCGCGAAAGACTGCTCTTTTCCAGCAATTCTTTCTTATAACCGTTTTTTAATGCTTTGGAAGTGAAATCATCCCAGCTATTCAGGCTGTAACCCAACCCAAACTTTTTGATGCTTTCGGTGGTGAAGCCCCGCTCTTTGAAGTAGGTGAGACCAATGGCCCTGCCCTCCTCTGTTTCATGCAGGGTATGTTCGAAATGCTTTTGGGCAAAGGCTGTAAGGTTAAACAAGCTCTCCTTTTCGTCCAGCACCTCCTGCTGCTCCGCTGAGGGTTTCTCCTCTTCTACCTCAATGCCATATTTGTCAGCCAGATACTTCAATGCCTCGGGATAACTGAAATGCTCGTGCTCCATCACAAAGTTCACAGCATTACCCCCCTTACCGCAACCAAAGCATTTGAAGATTCCCTTGGCAGGAGATACCGTAAAGGAGGGGGTTTTTTCGTTGTGAAAAGGGCATAAGCCCAGCATGTTCACCCCTCTTTTTTTCAGGTTTACAAAATCACCTACCACCTCATCAATCCGGGCAGCATCAAAAATTTTGTCTATGGTTTCGGGTTTTATCACCGGTGGCAATTTTTGAGCTAAATTACGAAATTTTGATGGCCTGATGGCGTATGAAAAAATTATTGCAACAGAAGAAGTGCGCTTATCCCAAAAGAGGTTTTTCAAAGTCTCAAATCTGCTACCCTTCTATCAGACATCTGAAAGTGCGTACAGGTGATTTAAAAACAGGCATCAAACAGAAGGAAGTTAGTGCTATTTTGTGCCAAGTTGGATTATTTTCATCCTTTGAGGCCTCCATGTATCACTCAAGCTTAGACTCTTGTAGTTCAGGATTTTATGTAATTCATCCTAAGTAATTATATCACTGAACCGGCTAAATCATATGTGTTTTCACTAGTTACAAATTAAGTAATAACAACAATAGAAAGAAAATAAAAGATTCGCTATGTTTACGACTCGTTGATATATCTTCTTTTTTTATCTATTCTTTTACCAACTCCGTCTTGTTAATATAAATATGTTTATTTTTTGTTTTAACTAACCCGGCGCTGTGACAGCTTACTCCTCACAATTTAACAATAACCACTTTTTATTATAAGCACAATTATTAACTAAAACCCTATCGAGATGAAAACAAAACGAGTACAATCAAATTTTTCCGGGGGCATTTTATTATTATTGTCCGTGGCATTCCTTTGGCCGCTGACAACCCTGGCAGAGAACACTGAGCCGCCTGCCCCCGAGGACATTGTGTTGCAGTTGGATGCCACAACAATTTCAGATCTTAACCAGGGTGATCATGTTTAAACCTGGAGCGATATTTCAGAGAACAACCATCATGCATCCTCAGACAACTCTGCTCCCACATTCAATGAGAGCGCTTTTGGAAGCAAACCATCAGTTAACTTCAGTGGAGATGGGCAGTATTTAGAAATCGAGCATGCCACAAACCTTGATTTGGAAGCTCTAACCCTGTTTGTGGTATTTAAAAATAGCCCCACTGTCTCAGGATCTGTGGATTTTGGGGTAGTAACATCCAAACAGACCGGCTCCTCACCATGGAACAACCGAAACTGGTGGATGGCAGTGCAGCACAGCCACGGAGAGCTTTGGTTTCGCACTTCATCCAACAGACAAAACCGGAACGATCTCAGGGATGAAAACCACAACTACAAAGACGGTGTCGCACATATGGCCAGCATCACAATCCCTGGCTCGGGAACAAGCTCGTTGGTAGTGGATGGTTATCAAAAAGCAACCGTTAGCTCCAGTGTTCCGGACACACAAAATGCACCCGTAAGAATAGGTGCGGGTGGTGGCAGCTCGGCAAACCGGTTTTTCCATGGAGATATTGGTGAAATAATCATTTACAACCGGGCACTCACCGCCCAGGAGAGACAGGACGTACAAATATATCTGGGCAAAAAATGGCTGGGCATGTATGCCGATAACTATTTTTGCATAACTGCCGAAGCGAATGAAGGGGGTACAATTGTTCCATCCGGCGATATTGAAGTACCTGAAGGTGGATCATCAACCTTTACCATAACAGCCAACGAGCCGTTTTATGAAATAGAAGATGTTAAGGTGGATGGCAACTCTGTGGGAGTCGTTTCTAAATACACTTTTGAAAACATAAATGATGACCACACCATAGAAGCCTTTTTCAGAGCCCTCGACCCGGAGCTAACAATAACGGCCACAGCTGGTGATAATGGAAGCATCAGTGATGAGAATGGAACAACGAGTGAAACAGAGTTTGTTGTAGAGAAATATGCGGGCCAATCCCACACATTCTACTTCTCACCCACCGGAAATTACGGGGTTTCAGATGTAATTGTTAACGACGATTCAAAGGGTCCCATGTCAAGCTACACCATTTCGAACATTCAGGAAAATACAACCATCCATGTAGACTTTGCCAAAACAGACCCGATTATCCATCTTGATGCCAGTGAAATTTCCGTTAACAATGGGGATGCAATAGCTACATGGCATGACTTGTCAGATTATGGCAACCATGCAAACCAAGGTGATAACAGCAGCCGCCAGCCCATACTTATTGAAGATGGCCTGAATGGACGCCCGGTGGTTCGTTTTGATGGGCAGGACGATTTTATGCAAATAACCAATACCACCAACCTTGACACGGAGCAACTAACCATGTTTGCGGTGTATCGCAACACCCCAAAGGAGAGCTACCCGAATAATGCCATAGGGGTTATCACCTCCAAATCCAGGGGACACTCCAACCGGAGCTGGTGGCTGGTTTTGAATTACAATTTTACTGCCGGGGGCACAGAAGCAGGCATTGACCCCGGAGCACTATGGTTCAGGACTTCCAGTGGTGGTTCGTTGGGCAACAATCTGTATCACAACGGTGTAGATCAACAATATATCAACGGAGATGCCTATATGGTTTCCGTGGTTGTTCCACCAACAGCACCCGGAGCCCAATCGGTAATGTACATTGATGGTGAACCCGTGGATCCGACCACAGAGGCCTCTCCAATTGATCATGCAGAGACCCAGGTGTTCAGAATTGGAGCGGGAACAACTAGCGGAGGAAGCACCGAGCGCTTTTTTGGAGGTGACCTGGCAGAATTGATCATTTACAACCGGGCGCTTTCCGAAGAAGAGCGTGAAGCTATCGAGCTTTCTCTGAATGCCAAATGGTTTGGTCCGCAAACACCTGAAATAACTACATGGCCAACAGCAACAGACATAACCTATGGAGAAGCACTTTCAGAATCCGTTTTAGATGGTGGCGAAGCCTCCGTGGATGGAACATTTGGCTTCAAAGATGCAGAATATGTTCCAATCGAGGCAGGTACAAAAACCGTAGAAGTGGTTTTCACTCCGGAAGATCAGGAATCCTGGAAATCCGTTGAAGGGATCATAAACATTACTATCAATAAGAAAAACCTGACCATAAAGGCCGGGGATGAAACCAAAATTTTCGATGGCACAGCTTTTAGTGACTTTTCTGTCACTTACGATGGATTTATTACAGATGAGGATGAAGCAGTTCTTTCAGGGACATTAACTTTCGGGGGAGATGCCGCGGATGCAACCAACGCTGGAACCTATACCATCACTCCAGCTGGTTTAACCAGCAACAACTACGAAATTACATTTGAGGATGGAGAGTTGACAATTGAAAAAGCCGATGCAGATATTACCATTGATGGATACAGCGGAGTATATGACGGCAATGCCTATGGTGCCACATTGGCGTCTGCCTTGGGTGTAAACGATGAAGACCTTACAGAGCATGTTATTATTGGCGAAGTAACTTATACCGATGTTCCCGGGGGAGAAGTGAACTGGTCTTTCGAGCACACAAATTACGAAAGCCAATCCGGCACGGCTGCAATAATTATCGAAAAAGCCGAACAAATTATTGCATGGGCACAACCCCAAAGCATCATATACGGTACACCATTAAGCGACACTCAGCTCAATGCAACAGTAACTGCACCAGGAGAAGTTCATGGTCAAGTTACCTATAACCCGGCATCTGGCGAAGAGCTCCCCGTTGGCACCCATACCCTCGAAGTATCGGTGGCTGAAACAGAAAACCTCTTTTCGGCGACTGCTACTGTTGAGCTCGTTGTAGATAAAGCGGAGCTTACAGTTCTCGCCAACGATATAACCCGCCAGTACAGCGACCCCAACCCTGAACTAACTTATGAAATTATCGGTTTTGTATTCGGTGAAACCCTGGAATCAACCGACGTAAGCGGGGCACCGAACTTGTTTACTGAGGATGATTTATTAAGTGCACCGGGTGAATATCCGATTGTGGTGGAAAAAGGTACTTTGGAGGCAAGCAACTACCGTTTCGAACTGGTAAATGGCACTCTCACCATTACACCAGAGGATGCTGTCATCACCTATACAGGTGACCGCATGATGGCGGTTAATTCAAACGGCGAAGCTACTTTTGAACTCAGGGCTATTATTGAGGATATGGATGATGGATATCCCGGGGACATTATCAATGCCACCGTAGATTTTATCATCTATGAAAACGGCGAAGAGGTGGAACGGCATGAGCTCAATATTGAGGATAACGATCTTGTAACAAGCCAGAAAGCGATTGTAAGCGCAATGTTTACCGCAAGCTTAAACGAAGAAGAATCTAGAACTTTTGAAATACAGATTGAAGCTGGCGGCTATTACCAGGGCGAACTGGCAGATCCTGTTGTGATTGTATTGTACAACCCCTCAGGTGACCATGTTACAGGTGGTGGATATATAATGGCAGGAGATCCAAATAATGTAGCTGTCGTTGAGGCCACTCCAGGGAGTAAAACCAATTTTGGTTTTAACATCAAGTATCACCCTAAGAAAAATGAATTGCAAGGGAACATGAACATGATTATCCGGGGTGAATCCAACCCACCCATGCAGTTCAACTCCAATGAACCCATCGCTTTGGGCGTCAACACCTATGATCCGGAAAATAAAACAGCGCAGTTTTCATTTAGAGGTAATCTTATGCAAGCCAATAATATACTATATGAAAACCTGGTATTGCACGTAACCTTAACTGACAGGGGTAATCCGGGACATAATGATGATATTGGGTTTACTCTCTGGAACGGCAACCAGCTCATCTACTCCAGCAACTGGAATGGGAGCTATACCAACAGAATAAACCTTTCCGGAGGCAATCTGGTGATTCATAACGGTGGGTTTGATGCCGAAGATGTGGAAATAAAAATCGACAGCCGCCCAGGGGAAAACATGAATAACAACATCAGTGAGGCCAGTGAAGAGGTCCGGGTGAGCGTTTTCCCGAATCCTTTCAGGCAATTAGTAAACATCCGGTTCACCCCTGAGAGCGACAAACGGGCCATACTGGAATTATACGACATCAACGGGGCACTGGTAAAAACCTTGCTCAATAAACAAGTAAAAGCCAACCAGAGCTATCAGGTGGAATACATGCCGGGTGAATCCCAGGCCCAAGTATTACTTTATCGCCTTACCCTGGGCAATAAGGTGATACAGGGGAAAATAATCCGTCAAAACTGATTCTAACAATTAACAATCATCCAATTATCCAAAACAGCGGGCTTTCCGGAAAAAGAGCCCGCTGTTTTTTATGGTTTCCTTCCATTTACCCCTATCCGCTATGCCATCACCCGCACGTGGCGATAGCTCCTCCCCCCATAAAGATGGGACGACCATCAAAACAAAATATAAAATTTGCACAAGGTAAACTAGTTTAGTATTTTTAGTTTATATTTGCAAAGAATATCACAATCAAATAATCTTTTAAAGATGAAACATCCATGATTAAGCTTTAAACACACACGAGGATGATTATTTGGAAAACAAAATGAAGATCTACGAACACGGATCAAACGGATTCACACGAATTTTTTCTATCAGCGATTATCCGCAAAATCCGCGTTATCCGCGTTCTGATAACAACATCGATAAAATTACAAACAGATGAAAAAAAGAATTGTCCGTGCCTCAGAAGAGTTGTTTTTTGTGTTTGGATACAGCAAAACCACATCTGATGAAATTGCAAAAAAAGCGGGCGTTAGCAAGCGCACCCTTTACAAATACTTTGAAAGCAAGAAACAAATATTGAACCAGGTGGTAGATGACAAGCTGCTCCACCTTCGGGAGGAGTTGCAGGACATTCTCAAGCTTACGGTCGACTTTCCTGAAAAGATGCGACGCATCACAACTTGTGTGGCACTAACCTTATCAGGATTATCCAGGCATTTTCTGGATGATTTGAGAACAAACATACCACCTGTTTGGGAAAAAATTTCCGGGTTTCGCCGGGAAATGGTGCAGGTCTATTTTCCCATGTTACTGGATGAAGGAGTAAGGGAAGGGCACTTCAAAAAATCCATCAATAAAGGAGTAGCCGTTTTGCTTATGCTCAATGCCATGGAAATCATTATCAATCCGGAGATTAATCGCAATCTACCCGGGGAGTTGGCACAAGAGATACCTGCCCGCCCCGAAGACCTTTTTGACAAGGTCATTGAGATCATTTATGAAGGTATTCACCAGGGCGAATCGCTTTTCAAATCTTAGCGGCTGGTTTTTATAGATGAATTTAGATGTTTAAACACCTTATCCAAAAATGGAAGAAGATGCTGGTAAAAGAAGGTTTAACTCTGATAAAGAAAATAATCGTACATTGCGCAAGCATTCATTTGCTGGCCCTTGCAGGATGTATACTACTCCCTGTTTCTGCAATGTCACAAAAAGAAATCACCCTGCAGGACTGCAGGGAACTGGCATTGGAAAACAACCGCAACCTGAGAATAGCGCAGGAACACTACTTTGCTGCACAATCCATGCGCAAGGCATCTTTTACACATTTTTTGCCCTCCTTTGATTTTGCAGCCCAGTATCTGCGCACCAACAAACCCTTCAACCTGTTATCGCAGGATGCTTTTTTACCCATAGTACCCTTTGACGTGATTGACTTCCAATCGGGAACCATCAACCCGGCAGAGCTGATATTTGCCGACCCTTCTCCCCTGGTATTTGGCCCCGATGGCATGCCTCTCACAGATCCGGATGGCAATTTTGTCTTTCAACAATATGCCTGGCTCCCGCAATCGGAAGCAGAAATGGGGGAAAAAAACAACCTTCTGATGCATTTCAATTTAAGGCAGCCCATCTTTACCGGTGGAAAAATCAGGGCCCAATACCATGCCGCCAGGCAGATGGAAAACATTGCCAGGAGCCATCAGAAACTTTCCGAAACGGAACTTTTGTCAGAGTGCGAATCACTGTTCTGGCAACTGATAACATTACAGGAGAAAGAACAACTGGCACAAAAGTATATTAAAATGCTCCAGTCGCTGGTAACAGACCTTGAAAACTACCACGAGGAGGGCATCGTGCAGCGCAATGATGTACTCCGGGCTCAAATCAAACTCAATGAAGCAAGGCTGGAAAAATCCATGGCCCTCAACGGCATTGCACGGATCACCATGGCTTTAAACCGCATACTGGGTCTTCCCCTAACAGGGGAATTGGTGGCAAAGGAAGAACCCGGAGAAATTGTCACCGATTATGTACTGGCCGACCTGTGGCAGCAGGGCAAATCCAACCGTCCTGAGCTGGAAATTGCAAAAGGCAAGACAGAACTTGCCGGAGCTATGCAACGTATGGCCAAAGCCAGCCTCTACCCTGACATCGCTCTGGGAGCAGGTTACTTTGCCGTGAACCCCAACCCCTACAGTGGTTTGGAGTCAGGCTTCGGTCACGACTGGGTTGCCGGCATTACCCTAACCATGCCGGTTTATCACTGGGGCGAGAGGCGACATCTGCACAATGCAGCCCGTCATGAAAAAAATGTGCAAAAACACCGCCTGAAAGACGCCTTTGAAATGATACAAATGGACATTACAAACGCTTTTTACAACTACACCGAAGCCCGTGAAACTTTAAAAATAAACGAGTTGTCCCTGGAGCAGGCCGAAGAAAACATGAACATCACCCGGGATAATTTTGAAGTGGGAATGGTTAACACCAGCACCCTGCTGGAGGCACAAACCCTCTGGCAGCAAGCCCACACCGACTTAATTGAAGCTAAATCGGAGTTGAGGATACGCCACTCTGAACTGGAAAAGGCCGCCGCTGACAAATAAACATCCATGCAATACCATAAAAAATCATGTACCCATGAAAGCTGCAATAAACCCAAAAACAAACCCAAATAAAACCCGGCAGAGATCCCTCAAAAATGTTTTGAGGCCTTATGCGTTTAAGGGCATTGACAAAAAAATGGCTTGCCTGCTCCTGGTGATTGTTCTACTGTGGATGTGGCACGGATGTTCGGGTCAGGACAACAACAAACAAAATCAAGATCGCAGCATCCCTGTAGTGAGGATAACGCATCCTGAAAAGCGACATCATTCGCAGGCATTATCCTTTTCGGGGACCATCAAGCCCATGAAAGAAGCCAACCTGGGGAGCTCAGTGCCTGGGAAAGTGGAAAAAATTTATCTGGATGAAGGCAGTTTTGCAAATAAAGGAGATTTGATTGCACAACTGTCTGCTGAGCCTGCTATCATGGCACAAGTTGAAAAAGAAAGCTGGGAAAATGATTACAACCGTGTAAAAAGATTAAAGGAAAGAGGGAGTATAGCACCCCAGGAGTATGACCATGTGGAGGCGCAATATAAAGCCGCCAAAGCCAAGCATCAACTCATGCAGAAAAACACCCAAATTCGTGCTCCTTTCAGCGGTACAATCATGGAAATATTGGTCAGGGAAGGAGAAACCTTTTTCTTTATGCCGGGAACAGAACCGGGGATATCTCATGCCCCGGGGGTGGTCAGACTCATGCAAAACCATCCGGTATTGGCCGAATTTCACTTTTCCGAACGGTACGCATCCCTTATACCCGATGCAGAAAAAATCACTGTACAAAATGATGCATTCCCGGAAGAAGTTTTTACCGGAAACATCCACCGCATCAAACCCATGGTGTCAAGTGGAAGCCGAACCATAACGGCAGAAATCAGCATCCCCAACTCTGAGCAAAAACTTATGGTGGGCATGTATGTAAACATCAACCTGGAGTTTCCGGGCCAGGAAATGCTTTTTATACCCAGGCATGCACTTATGGAAGAGGATGAGCAACTTTTTGTCTGGATTGTTGATTCAAGTAATCAGGCAAAACAGAAAACCGTAAACAGGGAGTTGTTTTCAGAAGGTTATGCAGCTGTGTCAGGACTAAACAAATCCGACCAGGTGGTGATAGCCGGGATGAGTGCATTGGAAGAAAACATGGAAGTAAAAATCAAAAGACCATGAAGTTAGCTGCAACAGGGGTAAGAAGACCCGTTTTCACAACCATGATATTTGCCGCTCTGCTACTTTTTGGAGCCATAGCATACCAGCTTCTGCCCAGGGATATGCTACCCGAAATAGAGATCCCCACCCTGACCATCGTCACCTTGTACCCAGGGGCCTCGGCCACCGAGGTAGAGACCCAGGTGACACAACCACTGGAGGAGGTGCTGGCCGGAGTCAACAACCTAAAAGACATCTACTCTCAATCCAAAGAGAACGTATCATTCATCACCCTTCAGTTCGACTGGAACACCAACCTGGAAGAGGCCAGCGGCTCGGTGCGTGATTTCCTTGAGTTTACTGTGCGCAGCCTGCCATCTGAGGCCTCATCACCCATGGTTATGCGTATCAGCAGCGATATGTTTCCTGTAATAATTTACGGGGTTAGCGCCACAGAAAGCCAGGGCGAGTTGGCACAAATTATAGACGACCAGGTAGCCAACGCTCTGAAAAGCGCAGACGGGGTAGGCGCCTTAGTGGTCATGGGCAAGCCTGAAAAGGAAGTTAAAATCAACGTAAACCCACGCACACTGGAGGGGTATGGTCTTAGCATTGCTCAAATCAGTCAGGCCCTGCAAACCTCCAATGTATCCATCCCCGGAGGGAGTATCCAGGCAGGTTACGATGAGTTAGCGGTTACCGTGCCGGCACGTTTCAGCAGCCTGAAAGACATTGAAAACACGGTGGTTTCATCCTGGAAGGGACGAAGCATACATATCTCGGATTTGGCCGACGTACAAATAGGGTTTAAAGACCCCAATGAAATCGTACAGGTTACAGGGGAGTCTGCAGTGGGCATTTTTGTGCAGAAACAAGCAGGGGCCAACATTATGGAAGTGGTAGAGGCCGTGCGCCAGGAAATGGAACGGATCAAACCCCTTCTACCCGATGATGTCATCATCACCGAGCTGATGGACAACTCGGAAATGGTGACGGCCACCCTGAACAACCTGATATCAACCATTGGATTTGCCGGTATTTTTGTGGTTGTGGTGGTGTTTTTCTTTTTGAGAAAGATACGAAGCAGCATTGTCATTATCCTCACCATCCCCTTTTCATTAATAGTGGCCTTCATTTTTATGTATATTGCCGGCTTTACGGTGAATATTTTCTCTCTCATGTCGCTTGCTATTGCCATAGGCATGGTGATTGACAACGCTATTGTGGTGCTGGAAAATATCACCAGGCACATAGAAAGAGGTGTTCACCCGATACAGGCAGCTATTTTTGGCACCCGCGAGATGGGCCTGGCCATCTTTGCGGCCACACTCACAACCATTGCCGTATTCATTCCCCTGGTTTTCCTTGAAGGCGTAGTGGGCATTATGTTCCGCCAACTGGCTGTTATAACCGCCGTTACCCTGCTGGCATCCCTATTCACCGCCCTGATGCTGACACCCATGCTTGCATCACGGATGCTTCGATCAAAAGAGGACCCAAAAAAGGAAAACCGTTTTGTACAATGGAGTGAAAATGCATTTGGCAAGCTGGAAAAAAACTATTCACGACTACTTACCACTGCCCTGGCCAGCAAAGCCTGGGTGGTCATAATTGCCATCGTTATCTTTGCTACTACCCTTTGGATGATTCAGTTTACGGGCACTGACTATATCCCCGAGTTTGATGCCGGGGACCTTAGCGTTGTAGTGGAAACTCGCACAGGCGCCAGCACTGAGCAAACCTTGAGGGTAACCCGGGACATAGAAGAAATTTTCCGGGACGAAATCCCCGAAATCAGAAGCCTGTACTCCCTAACCGGACAAAGCGAAGAAGGCTTGCTAAGCTCGGTGGGTTTTCGTGAAGGGAAAAACATTACCACGGTTTTTGCACGGACAGTTTTGCCCAAAGAGCGTCAGCGCACTTCAGGAGAAATGGCAGAAAGACTTCGTGAACGTATCAGGGAGATACCCGAAGTAGAAAATTTCACCGTAAGCGGAGGCAGCCTCATATCAGCCGCGGTATTGGGCAATATCAAACCGTTGCAAGTCAGGATTAGTGGCAACCATTTAAAGGACTTAAACAAAATGGCTACACAGCTGCTGGACACCCTTGAAAGCCTTCCTTTCCTGGTGAACGTGGAAAGCACCATTGACCGGGGAAAACCTGAGCTGCAACTGATCATTGACAAAAACAAGGCCACTGCTGTGGGGCTCAACCCAGCCATGGTATCGGTACAGGTCAGGCAAAGCATCTATGGTCAACAAGCTGGCGAATACGATGTTGAAGACAACAAACTTCCCATCAATATCAGGTACGCTACCTCTTACCGCAAGAGCGAGGAAGCTGTTGGCAACATCATGCTATCCACCCTAACAGGCAAAAAGTTACCCTTAAGCCATATAGCTACCATGGAACATGGCACAGGCCCCCTTGAAATCCAGAGAGAGAACCAGCAGCGCGCGGTGTATGTTTCAGCCGAACCTCGCGATATTTCGTTGGGCCAGGGGGCACAGCAAGTTACAAAAGTCATCCAAAACATGGATATTCCTGATGGTGTTATGGTAAACCTCGAAGGCCAGGTTAAGGAACAAAGGGAGTCGTTCGGAAACCTTTATATCATGTTCATTATTGGCATAATTCTCGTCTTTATGGTTATGGCATCCCAGTTTGAATCGTTAAGACACCCCTTTGTAATTTTGTTCAGCATCCCTTTTTCCCTGACGGGTGTAATCCTGGCTTTTGTAATAGCAGGGCTGAGCTTAAGTGTAGTCACTTTCCTGGGGATAATTATGCTGCTGGGCATCGTTGTAAACAATGGGATTGTACTGGTGGATTACACCAATCTCTTGCGCAAAAGAGGACTCAATATCCACCAGGCTGTTCTTGAAGCTGGTAAAAGCAGGCTCAGGCCTGTTTTGATGACCTCTTTCACCACCATACTGGGCATGACACCCCTTACCCTGAGCAAAGGGATTGGTTCAGAAATATGGTCTCCACTGGCTACAACCATGATTGGGGGATTATTATTCTCAACATTTGTTACACTCTTATTGATTCCTGTTGTATATTTGATGTTGAATAAAACAAAAAACAAGACTTGAAAAACAGTCGCTTTATAATCCCTTTTCTATAAAAGCAAACCAATTGTATTTGCCATGAATAAGCCACTAAAAATAACCATTGCCGTTTTGGTTGGTCTGGGTTTGATCATATTACTCATGCCTTCTTATTTGCGTACAGCCCTTGTATACCAAAAACCCGGGATTGATGATTATACGATTTTTCACAATCGTACCCTGAAAGCATCCCATCCCATCCCCTGGGGAAAAGATAGTTTATTTGGCAAATTGAAAATTCCCCGGACCCATGAGGACAGCTTTTTTAAATTCGACCCTGTAGCTCTTATTTTGGTCAAAGACGGAAAACTTCTTCACGAGGAGTATTTTCATGGACATACAGATGAGATGATATCAGGTAGCTTTTCCATGGCAAAATCCGTTGTAGCCCTGCTGGTGGGAGCAGCCATCGATGACGGCTTCATTGAGGATGTGCACCAACCAATATCGGATTTCATTCCAAGCTTTGCCATTTCCCAACACGATGTTACCGTCTATGATTTACTTACCATGACTTCGGGGCTCGACTGGGATGAAGAATATGCGGCAGCATTTTCGATTACCACAAAGGCTTACTATGGCAATGACCTGAAAAAGCTACTCAAGCCCATTGGTGTTTCATCACCTCCAGGTAGTGTCTTTAATTATACCAGCGGAACAACTCAGCTACTGGCTTTTATCCTGGGAAAAGCCACCGGAATGCATATATCTGATTATGCTTCAAAAAAAATATGGAGCAAAATCGGAGCTGAACAGGATGCATTGTGGAGCCTTGACCAGGAAGACGGTATGGAAAAAGCTTACTGCTGTTTCAACAGCACCGCAAGAGATTTTGCCCGCCTGGGTCAGCTGGTGCTCAATAATGGTTTATGGGAGGGTAAGCAAATCATTTCTTCCGAATATATTCAGCAACTTACCACCCCCATCTCACATATCAGGGATAAATATGGAAAGCCTACCGATTATTATGGGTATCAAACATGGATTCTTCAGCATGAAGGCATGCAAATCCCATACTTCCGGGGCATCCTTGGGCAGTATATTTTCATTTTCCCAGAAATGGATGCAGTAATGGTCAGGCTGGGCCACAAACGTTCCGATTACAGAATTAACAACACCCCCTCGGATATTCTAATATACGCAGACATGTTTATGGACATGTGGCAAGCAATGGATTTGCAAACTGAATAATTTGTTAGTCGAGCTGCTTTTTTGATAAACTAAGTTGTGGCGGATTCATTATCTGTTGGAGTGCACTTTTGTATCATCCCGCCGTGTAAGCCCTATTCAACAATACAAAAAACGCAACTCCTGAAGAAAAATTTATAAACCGGGAACCGGAAAAAATGAATCTGCTACTCTGACCCTGCAGGCGGCAATCAGCGTCGTTAAAGCTCAGATGGAGGGTCATAGCAAGATTTAGCAGGGTTCAGCAACGGACTGATTGCCAAATCCAGAAATTTTCGGGAAAATCTCACAAAAAACACACATCTCATCTGAATTTTACTTAATTTCGCAATGCATTTGTCGCGCTATAAAGAAAAAAAATACAAACCTAAAATCACTAAAAAATGAACATCAACCGGATTTTCATCATTGTTCCTTTATTTATCCTATTTATGGGTTGCAAATCTCAAAAAATGTCGTCTGTGGAAGAAGAAAGAGAAGTTCCTGAACGAGAAACCATTCAGCATGAACAATTAGTTGATGTGGAGGTTGAGGGCAGGTCAGAAATCATGTCAGTGGAAGAAAGTTTCACTTTTGCCCGTGATGAAGACAAAAGCATGCATGATGATCAGGGGTATTTTGTCATTATCGGGAGTTTCAGAAACGAAGACAATGCAGACAGGTACAGTGAAACACTCAAAAACAAGGGGTTTGAGCCGGTTATCCTGCTGAGTGAAACCGGTTATCACAGGGTATGTGTCAACTCTTTTGACCTGGAGGATGAAGCCCGCAACCGCATTATGCATATTCGCAACAACTATCCTGAGCACGAGGATACATGGTTACTCATCCGTAAATAAAAAAAGAGCCTGCATTCACAGGCTCTTTCCCAAAATAAGCACCAATCAAAAAAACTATCAATGGATTATCCTTGTTTAGTTTTTTTCTTTTTTATTTTTTAATGGACTCTATCATTGTTTCACTATCAGCAGATGCTACGCCCATCACATCGGCTATAACTCCACCCATCATATTACCCATCATGGAGGTGTTCATCCAGGAGATATAGGTGTTTCCGTCAGATTTCTCATAAATAGAAACCCGGCAGGGCATCATATTGGAAACAATTCGCTCTTCATCCAGTTTCAGTATTTCATAAGCGTGATCAGGGTGGCAAAGCTCAAAAACTTTCATGCTGTTTACTGTATAGCCATTTACCCTCATGGTTTCTTTCATGTCATGAACCGTGGGAATCTTCCACCCCATATCTTTGGCTGTTTCTTCAAATACGGTTACTGCTTGTTCAAAGTCATATTTGCTTTCTGCCTCTTTGAGCATCATTCCGGGTGCAGCATTATACGCCAATAAAGAAGTTAGGACTATTCCGGCCAATAAACCACCTAATACGAAATAAATATTTGTCTTTTTCATAGCTTTAATCTTTTTAATCTTTTTTTATTGATTGGTTAAAAAATGAATTGTTATTTGCCCTTTAACTAAGCCATTGTCGTGCCAAAAACCTCCAAGCCCTGATTTATAACCACTTAACAAGCTTATAAAATTATAAGTTAACACTTTTGGTTAACAAATTATGATTAACTTTGCTAACCAAGTGTTAACCTAAAGCAGCATATGTTTACAGATTTTGAAAAACTTGCCAGGTCACTTCCCTGCGGTCTCGTGGTAGTTGATGCCAGGCTCAACATCCACTACATAAATGACTTTGCCTGCAGCAACATCTTCAACCTGGGAAAAGACACCCGCCTGAAAAACATGGAAGATGCCCAGTTTTACACAACAGATATGCGGCGATTCAACATGGGAGATTGTATGCGCAACATGCTGGAAGAGAGCAAGCGTAATTTTCACAAAACCCTGCTTGTTAAAAATGACGGACAGGAAAAGCTGGTATACTTTTCAGTCAACAAGCTAAAACGGCCCCAAAAAGACGATTTGTACATCTGCAACATTGCAGATATTTCCGACGAAATGGATTGTATAACCCATTCCCCAGGCACATTTGGCAAAGGAGATTTCCTGATCCGCAAAAAAATCATTGGCCAGGACAAAAAAGTCAGGGAGATCTACCGGATGATTCAGCTGGCAGCGGATTCAGAAGTAAATGTATTGGTACAGGGTGAAAGTGGTACAGGTAAGGAGCTGGTGGCCGATGCCATTCATGAGCTATCTGACCGCAAAAACAACCCCCTCATCAAAGTTAACTGTGCTGCTTTTTCAGAAACGCTTTTGGAGAGCGAACTTTTTGGGCATGTAAAAGGCTCTTTTACCGGGGCATACAAAGACAAGACTGGCAAATTTGAGCTGGCACACGGAGGCACCATTTTTCTGGATGAAATAGGTGAGATCAGCCAATCATTGCAAGTGAAACTTTTACGGGTAATCCAGGAAAAAACCATCGAAAAGGTGGGTGACAACAAGCCGGTAAAAGTGGATATGCGCATCATTGCGGCCACCAACAAAAGCCTCCGGGAGTTGATCCAAAAAGATATTTTCCGGGAAGACCTTTACTATCGGCTCAATGTTTTCAATATTGTTATGCCCCCCTTGAGAGATCGCATCCTGGATATCCCCCAGCTTACCGACTTCTTTATGGACAAACTCAATGATTCGACGGGAAAAAATATTAAAGGGCTTAGTCGTGAAGCCATGAAAATCCTGATGGACTACCCTTGGCCCGGAAATATCCGGGAACTT
>SLQX01000019.1 GCA_007131245.1 Bacteroidales bacterium | reverse complement strand
GAGGGGGCATTCGGGCGTTTCTATTTTACCTTCTATGGCTTCATAGATATCAAGAAGGGTTATATCCTTAGGGTTTACATTCATGACGAATCCACCGCTGGGTCCCCTGACCGACTTAAGAAAGTTCTGTTTTACGAGCTGCTGCAAAACTTTTGCAAGGTGGTTGCGAGAGGCTCCCATTTCCCGGGCCAGGATATTTACATTGATATGGTTGTCGGATTTGGCTATGATAACCATGGAATGTATGGCCAATGAGGCGGCTTCTGATAGATGAACAATTTTAGCCATTTTTGGAGGTAATTAAATTTGAAGTTATTACTTGTTGTAAGTATAGTTTTAATGGACTGTATAAACCAAATATTTAAAGTATCCTGAATAAGCTATAGAGTGAAAAATGTCCGAAAATAGCGAGGTTTTCCCTGTGGATCTTTTATTGTTGGTGATAGGGTTGATTGACTTTATCAGTCGCCTGGTGAATGAATACCCAAATAAAAAAGGGCATCAAAAAGACATCTTACGTACTTTTACCCCTTCCAGGGCATGTATTTCATTTTCCAGACGCAGACACTCCTGCTGATCCCCCATAAGCTCAAGAATAATAAGCCCGGCATTAGCTGCTTCAGGGATATCGATTTCATTGAGCCCCAGCCGGGTTTTGATGCAACAGCCATACTTGCTGAAAATATCCTGTAACCTTAGAGCCATTTTTTCTCTTTCCTGAACCATCACACCTAAAATTATCAATTGTTCCATATTTTTAGACTATTTCTTACCAGTATTACGTTGATTAAAGATCAGGCTATAGCGGATTTGGAAAACTCCATGGTTTGTACTTCTATACCGCCGATTTGGTTTAAGTCTTCATGGAGTTCTTGCCACTGCTGCGAAGAACCCTGCAAAACAAGGAGGATGGTACCTACCCTGCTGCATACATCGTGCGAAAGTTCATGAAAGCCAAGTCGGGTTCTAATGATAGCAGCATGATTTGTTAGAACTTGCTGCGTTCTTCCCGCTTCTTTAATACGGTCATATACCATGATTCCCAAAATCTTTGACTGATGCATAGTTATGATATTTATTTAAATAAAAAATTGAAATGGAGATGCAGTTGTAGTATCATGTTGGGATGCATCCTATTTTAATCTGCAACTAAAAATATAAATCACGTTTCCCCCCCTTCACCTGTTCAACCTTTTCCCTAAGCTGCTCTACCTTTTGGTGTTCTGCAAGTTCATCGATTTTTTGATGGATAAGCTTATACCCATTTTCTTTGGTTTCAGCAGGAGCATAATCTTCAAGATATTCGGCGAGGGTAAGCAAGGCATTTGGCGAACAAAACCTTTTAATAAAACCCGGCACAGAAAACTCCATAAAGTGCTCACCTGTACGCCCCAGGCGATAACAAGCCGTACAAAACGAAGGGATATACCCGGTTTTGATTAGCTCATCCATAATTTCGTTGAGAGAGCGGTTATCATTGATTTGAAATTGTTCCATGGAAAGGTCCTGATCATCTTTAGCAGGACCTTTTGAGTAGCCGCCAAGTTCGAGATTGGTCCCTCCATCAATTTGTGAAACGCCAAATCGCAGCACCTGGTCGCGGATATGCTTTGGTTCGCGGGCAGTAAGTATCATGCCGGTATAAGGTACAGCAAGACGTAAGATAGAAACCAGCCTAACAAACTCTTCATCACTCACCAGGTGGTTTTTTTGAATATTCAGCGACATGGCATTTTGTATGCGCGGGAAACTGATGGTATGGGGCCCGACATTATAAACCGCCTCAAAGTGATTTACATGTCTTACCAGGCTCATCACCTCAAAGCGCCAGTCATACAAACCAAACAGAGCTCCTATACCCACATCATCAATACCTGCTTCCTGCGCGCGATCCAGCGAAGTTAACCGCCAATCGTAATTTCTTTTCACCCCTCCCAGGTGCACTTTGGCATAAGTGGGTTCATGGTAAGTTTCCTGGAATATCTGGAAGGTACCTATTCCGGCATCTTTTATGGTGCGGAATCCTTGAATATCGAAAGGGGCAGCATTGATATTTACTCTTCGGATTTCTCCATTATCATGCTTTACCTTGTAAACAATGTTTACCGTTTCAGCTATAAAATCAGCTGAATATTTGGGGTGTTCTCCATAAACCAGGATAAGTCTTTTATGTCCCTGGTCAATAAGCGCTGTGGTTTCCTGGATAAGTTGATCCCGGCTTAAGGTCAGTCGTTTTACTCCTTTGTTTTCGGAGCGAAAGCCACAATACTGGCAATTGTTGGTACACAAATCCCCTACATACAAAGGGGCAAACAATACAATACGTTCACCATATACCTTCTCTTTAAGCGTGCGTGCTCCTTCTTTAATCTCTTCTACCAACTCGGGATCAGTTGCATTGATTAATACGGCTGTCTCTTCCAGGGAGAGCCTTTTTTTATCAAGCGATGCCTGGATAACCTCGTGCACCCTTTGCTTGTCTGAAGGTGTGTTTTTGATAAAATTCCAAATTTCATCCGGATCAATAAAGGGTTTCATACGTTGATCCCTGATACTATATTTTTCGGGGTAGTATATCATAACATCTATTTCGGTAATTGCGGTACAAAAATACGTAAATTACATCTGAAATGCTAATTTTCAGCCCACATTTTTCCAGATTCGTACATTAAAAGGATGATCTGAAACCAGCATAGATTAAGGCACACCGAAGATTACTTCTTGATATTTACAGTAAGCCCATCGTAGGCCAGAAAAACATTATCCGGCAGGTTTTTTTGAATGGTTTCATGCAAACCAATAAAATGGCTTAGATGTGTAATGTAGGCTTTGCGGGGTTTTACCTGTTCAATGACTTGCAAGGCTTCATTGAGCGAAAAATGTGATATATGTTTGGATTTTCTCAGGGCATTGATGACCAATACATCAGAGTCTTTTAATTTTTCTTTTTCCTCTTCCGATATATAGTTAGCATCTGTTACATAGGAAAAACCACCGATGCGAAACCCAAAAACCTTCAGCTTATGATGTAAAACTTCAATGGGAATGAACTCCACATCTTCTACCATAAATTTTTGATTTTCAATAATATGGAACTCAAGCTGCGGGGCACCGAAAAAGCGTTTTTCTGTAAAGATATAGGGAAATTCACGTTTGATGGAGCCAACAACCTCCTGACTGGCATATACATTCACCGTTTTGTTCAGAACGTAGTTAAAGGCTCTTACATCATCCAGGCCAGCGATATGATCCCGGTGTCCGTGGGTAAAGATGATAGCAGAGATATCCTCCACATTTTCTCGTATCATTTGGTACCTAAAGTCGGGGCCACAGTCAATGATAAAATTATGTTCATTGATTTTTACCATAACCGAGGTACGCAGTCTCCTGTCGCGGCTGTCTGAGCTTTGACAAACCTGACAGTCACACGCAACTACCGGCACTCCGGTGGAGGTACCCGTACCCAAAAATGTAACTTCCATCTGGTGGTTTTTCCCCATTGTCATTCAGGTTTTAATACAGCAGCTCGTCTACCTCTTCTTTTGCTGCTGAAAAATGAGCCGGATTAATTTTTTGTTCAGTAAAAGCTTCCTGGCCTTTGATTTTTTTATGAAAGTAGAGGGTTCCCTTTAATTTCTCCAGGTTTACATCATCGTAAATAAGCATGTTTTCCACAAATCTTTCTCCCTCCTGGTTTTCGTGAATTACGCTCATGGATTTCAGACTTTCTCCATCTATCATAATATTTGTGGCATAAATTCCGGGAGGGGGAACCAATTTTTCTTCCTCAGCAATTTGAATCCGGAAAAAATGGACATTTGATATGGAGTTCATTTGTGAGGTTTTTATAAAGGGGCCTGTGATAATATACTGGTGGTCAAGGTATGCATTGGCCCTCATAATATTGCCTTCAAAAAGCGCTTTACGGATTTTGGTTGAGCTGACGGTTTCATTTTCGATGTCTTTTAATGGTATATCCTCCACATTAAACCCCATTTCTCTGCTTAGGTCATGAAGGTAAGAAAAGTCGCCAAAGCGATTATGACCAAAGTGATGATTCTGGCCCACAATGATGGTTTTGGCATTGAGTTGACCTATCAGGATTTGGGTTATAAAATCATGCGAGGTAGTCCTGGAAAAATCTACCGAGAATGGTATGATTACCAGGTTGTCAAGGCCAGTTCTTGATAGCAATTCAATTTTTTCTTCCTGAGAATTGATCAGCTTGAGATCTTTTTGTTCGGGGTACAGTACTTTTCTTGGGTGGGGATGAAACGTAACCAGCGTTGACTCCCCCCCTATTTTGTCAGCCAACTGCTTCAACCGGTCAATAATGATTTTGTGGCCCACATGAACCCCGTCGAAGGAACCTGTGGTTACCACAGCGTTTTTTATTTTACCAGCTGCTTCATATGTATGATGGAAAACTTTCATTTATAAACAGTTTTGTAGGATTTACTAAAAATAATCAGCCTTGTTTTTTTTGTTTTACAAAGAATGCGAGTTTTTCCAGAGATGTGATTATGTCATACTCTTCAAGGTGGACATTTTCGGGCACCGTCAGCGGCACCGAAGTATAGTTGAGAATTCCTTTAATCCCTGCATCCAATAGCATTCCTGCCACTTCATGAGTGGCCTCAGGGGCTACCGTGAGTATGGCAATTTGTATGTCCAATTGGGGAATAATTTCCTTGAGTTGATTGACATGGTGACATCTGACACCAGCAATGATGCGGTTTGTTTTCTGTACATCATTGTCAAAAGCAGCTACAATGGTCAGTCTTTCTCTTTTTCCTGCAAAATAACTTGTTATGGCTCTACCCAGGTTTCCCATGCCTACCACGGTAACATTCTGGGGTTGTTGGCTGTCGATGATGCTACCAATAAGACTGATTAAATCTTTGATGATATAACCTTTGCTCTGGCTGCCTGAATAGCCTATCAGCATTAGATCTCTTCTTACCTGTACCGAGGTAAGGTTCATCAATTTAGCCAGCTCATGAGAGTAAATATTGGTTTTACCTTCATTAATGCTGTTAAAAAGAATTCTTCTATACTGGCTTAACCTTTCAATGGTTTTTCCTGGTAAATCCTTACTTTTTTGCGAATCCATCTGTTTGATTTATTTAGAAATTTGCTATTTGTCAGGAAACCTGATAGTAAAAGTACTTCCTTTGTCAGGGGTGCTTTCCACGTCTATCTTGGCTTTATAAAGATCGGCAATTTTTTTAACGATAGAAAGTCCCAGACCTGTGCCGCTAATATGCTTTGTTTGCTCACTTTTGATTCTTACAAAATCTTCAAATAGTTTGTCGGTATCTTCCTTTTCCATCCCTATACCAGTGTCAGAAACACTTAACACAACATCTCCCTTTTCTTTTTTTAGAGTCACATCAATACGGCCACCTTTTTTGTTGTATTTTACAGCATTTGATAGCAGGTTATTCAGTATGATTTCCAGCTCCTGCCGATCGGCATTAAATGGTATTTTATCATTACAGTTCAGGTGGATATCAATATCTTTTTGGATGCAAAGTGGTTGTACCAGATCAATACATTGACTTGTAATATCGCACAAGTATACTGGTTTAATATTTCTTTGTTTTTTCCCCGATTCAATTTTGGTAAAGTCAAGTAGATCGAGGATCAGGTTTCTCATTTCCTGAATGCGGGTCAAAGAGCGGTCAATCATTGGGGCATAGTCATCAACCTTTTCGCCATTTCGTTTGTCTTTCATAAGCTTAAGGTAGCCTTCCACCGCATTGATAGGTGACTTAAGCTCATGAGAAAGCACCGATAAGAACTGGAACCGGACTTGTTTGCCTTCCGCCTGCATTTTTTGTGTCATTCTACGCAGGAACAACTGCTTGGCAATGTTTTCCAGGCAGTTTCTCAGCTCTTTGGGTGTAAAAGGTTTGGGTACAAAATCATAGGCTCCGCTTTTGGTTGCTTTAACAGCTAAATCCAGGGAAGCATAGGAGGTTATCATTACAACAATTACATCAATGGATTGATTATTAATGTACTCCAGCACGTCAATACCTTGTATTCCGGGAAGCTTATTGTCGAGCAATACAATATCAAACATGTAATTATCCAGCAGTTCTATGGCTTCTTCACCGGTCTCAGCCTCCAGCACATCAAAATCAAAATCCTCATCCATAAAAGGATAACTCACCGTAAAGCTTTCCAGGATGCGCTTGATACCACTTCTTATACCCGGTTCATCATCAACAACAAGGAGGTTTAGTTTTCCCATTTATTATATCTTGAGCAGTTTATTGATTTCTTTATGCAACTGATCCATTCTGATGCCTTTGTCCAGGAAAAGATCTGCTTTTATCCATTGACGGTCTTCTTCCGAGTCCACATCAAAAAGCATCCCGGTTTCAGCCGTTACAGCAGAAGCGATGATAATGGGAACATCCGGGTATTTGTTTTTAATAATATGACACAATATAAACCCTGTGTCCTGGTTTTCCATCATGAGGTCAAGTATGGCTAGATCAGGCTTTAGTTTCTCTACAATATCCTCCGCCTCTTTTTGAGTGGATGCGGTAATCACCTCAAATCCCAAATCTTGAAGTGCAACACTGAGCTGGAAGAGATAATCTGTATCATCATCCACCAAAAGAATTTTCTTTTTCTCAATTTTAAGCATGGCAATACATTTTTTTATTGATCCTCAATCGTTTTCTACTTTTTCAGAATTTTTTGGCAAGGTAACAAAAAAACTTGTGCCGGTTGGACCTTTTTGTGGGTCTGCATTCGACTCCAGTTTGATATTTCCTTTGTGCATTTTTACAATTCCATAAATGATGGGTAATCCCAGTCCTGTGCCTTTGCCATCTTCTTTGGTTGTAAAGAAAGGTTCAAACATCCTTTCCTGGTTTTTGGGTGAAATACCCGTCCCCGTATCAGCAATGGTAAATTTTAAATAATCTTCTGCCTGTGGGTCATCTTCTGTTACAATGCTTAATTTTCCGCCATCAGGCATAGCATCCACTGCATTTTTGATAAGATTGGAGAACACCTGCACCATCTGATCATGATCACATTGCATGATGTTGTCCCTGGTATTGATTTCTATATTTAGATCAATATTAGCAGGCATTACAAATGCTTTCATGCTATTTTTGATCATGGTGCGAATATTCACCTCATTTATGTTGACTTTACTTTTTCGTGCAAAGTTAAGTAATCCACCAACAATTTTCTTGCACCTGTCAGCTTGATCTACAATAAGTTTCAGATCTTTATAATAAGGTGAGTCGGGTTCAATCTCATCCAGCAGCAAATGGGCATACATGATAACCACACCAAGGGGATTGTTTACCTCGTGAGCGATGCCGGCAGCTAACTGTCCCATGGAAGCCAGCTTTTCCGATTGCTTAAGAGCAGCCTGGGTTGAAAACAGTTTTTTATTGGAAACATCCAGTTCTTTGATATATTCATGCAGCTTGTCGATGGTATAAGGCAGGCACATTTCTGTTTCGGCAATTCCTTTTATGATTGCCACTGCGTGTTCATGACAGGTATCATATCCGCATGCAGTGCAGTTGAGCTCGTCCTCCTGGTTTTTAATACCCAGTTTTTCTTTTACACGAATAATATCTTCTTCCCGTATATCAGAGTTATAGCGTTGATCGTCTGCCACATAAAACCGATCCAACTTTAGTGATGAGTATTTCTCAATATTATTTTTCCACTGGTCGGCCTTAAGACGGTCGTATTGCCTTTTGGCGAAATTGCTGATGTTCTTTCGTTTATAAAAAAACTGCTTTCTGTTGCTCATTCCCGGGCCATTCAAACAACCATTGCAACACAACAAGTCAAAAAGTTTGGCCTCCAGGTATCCTTCTTCAAACTCTTTCAAAACCTCAATAATGTCTTGTCTTCCCTCGGCCACAACAATTTCCCCGCTTATATAGTCTTCTTCCAGGTCAACGGTTTGAAGCATCCCTCCACTGATAGGAAAAACCGAACCTTTTCCGGCCAAAGGGGGATCAAATTCAGAGGGTTTTACATTGTCTGGCTTAATTTTTTTTTCATCAAACATACGTCTGAGCTCAATGAAGGAAATAACCTCCTCAACCATGCCTTTGAACTGGTTTTGCATGGCTTCCACCTTTTTGGCTATGCATGGACCTATAAAAACCACTTTAAGATCATCATCATGCATTTGGTATAAAACTTTTGCTGTGGCTATCATTGGCGAAACAATAGGAGCAAGAGACTTGATAATCTGAGGGTGGTGTTTTTCAACGTAACTCACGATAGCCGGGCAGCTGGTTGAAATATAGGTTCGTTTTTTATCGTTTTGCAATAAACTTTTGTATTCATTGGCAACCAGTTCTGCTCCAAAAGCCACTTCATTCACATAATCAAAACCAAGAGCCCGAATCATACCTACAAAACTTTGATAGTCTGTGATATCGATAAACTCAGCTGCAATGCTGGGAGCAATAATGGCAGCCACTTTGTGGGGCCCCTGGATCAATTTCTTAACCCGGTCAATGGAAAAAGAAAACATTTTGGCTTCGCGATTGCAAACTTTCACACAGTTGCCGCAAGCTATACAGCGCTCGGCAATGATTTCGGCCTGGCCATTGACAATGCTGATGGCTTTAGCCGGGCATTCGCGTACACATGTGTAGCAAACCTTGCAGCGGTCTTTAACTGTATATACAAATTCGTTTTTGGATTGCTTGCTCATGCAGGTTTCTATTAACCGGATTTTTAACTGAAAGAATTGATATTACTCTCGCAGGGTTACTTCAGAACATCTCTTTTACGGAATTGAGTATGAAGCTCCTCTATAATTCCTTTATCACCCTTTAGGGCGCCCAAAAGTTTTTGGAGCTTTTCACTTTTCCCCGGGCTATCATAGGTTGTATTTTTTTCCAGCTCCTGGCCTGTCTTTTTTCTTTGTTTATTTTTATCAATATAGGTTGCTATGGGTTGTCCTCCACCCCCAGCACAACCGCCCTGGCATGCCATCACTTCGATGTAATGAATATCTTTTCTGCCTTCCTGTTTTAATAGATCAAAATACTCCTGGGCCTCACGAATGCCACTAACCCAGGCAAAACCGATTTCTCGTTCACCGATTTTTACTTTCACTTCTCTTTTGCTTCCTGGGTTTTTTGGGGGTGAAAACTTGATGGGTTCAGCATTTTTTCCAAAAATCTTATGGTTAACATGGTGGGCTATGGCTTCGGCTTTGCCGCCTGAGTAGCCCATCTGGTAACCTGCCGGTGAAACATATTCCAAACCTTTATCATTTTTTTCATACAGCAGTCTGTTTATGTTAATACCATGACTTCTCAACATCTTCATAAACTCTCTGACACTAATTACTGCATCTACTTCGGAAATCCCCTTTTGGGTGTTTTCTTCACGCGAGGATTCAAATTTGTTAGCCACACAAGGGACAAAAGAAACAGTGTACAACTTTTCAATATCTTGCTCCTGCTTGCTTTCAGAGTGGTATTTGGCTATTCTCCCCATAATTTGCTGGGGCGATTTTACATGGGAAATATTTTCGAGCATCTGGGACTGAAACTCTTCTGCATATTTTATCCATGCCGGGCAGCAAGAGGAGAAAATAGGTGTTTGGTTGTTTTCCAAGGCAGAGAGCAAGGCTTCAGTTTCCATCTCAATATTCAAATCGGCCGCTTGCCCCATGTGGTATATATGCTTAAAACCCATTTTTGCAAGAACCGTTTTTAGCAAATTAGTAGGTTTGTCGATAGCCTTGAGGTTAAAAAATTCAGCTACCGAGGTGATAAATGCGGGTGATAAAAGGGCAACAGCATCTTTTTTGCTACTGTCGAGTACTGACTGTACCTTCTCAATATGGGAAATGTCTACCAGTGCCCCAGTAGGGCATACCATAATGCATTGGCCACAATTGATGCAACTTGACACATTCAAACCTTTATCGAAAGCTGAATTGACAGTGGTTTTATTCCCCCGCGAGATAAATTCAATGGCTGTAACCAGTTGTACTTCTTCACAGACTCTGACACAGCGGTTACACAAGATGCACTTTGCCGGGTCGCGGTAAACACTGGGACTAGAGTGGTCGCGTTTATCTGAATTTTTTCTGCTAAAGAACAATCTTTCTTTGATATTCATTTCTTCTGCCAGCCACTGGAGTTCGCAATTGCCATTTCTTTCGCAATACAGGCAGTCGTCGGGATGATTGGCAAGCAACATTTCCACAAGAGCCTTACGGGCTTTTATAACCCTCATGGAGTTGGTTTTTATCTCCATTTCAGGTTCAACGGGGTAGGTGCAAGAAGTAATCAGGTCCCTTTTGCCTTCTACTTCTACCACGCATAGCCGGCACGCTCCTGAAGGGGTAAAGCCATGCATATAACATACCGTGGGTATTTTGATTCCATTGCGCCTGAGAACGGGAAGCAAGGTTTCTCCTTCCTGCACTTCTATGGGAGTGTTGTTTACATATATGGTAAAGCTCATAGGGTCAAATTTTACTCAACAATAACAGCATTAAACTTACAGGCCTCAAAGCATGCGTTACAAGCGATGCATTTATCCTGAACGATAAAATGGGGCTGTCGCGCTGTTCCGATAATGGCATCCACCGGGCATTTCTTAAAACAGGCAGTACAACCGGTGCATAGATCCACATCTATTGTATAAGTTCGTAAATCGCGACAAACGCCCGCCGGACACTTCCTTTCAAAAACGTGGCTGTCAAACTCACTCTTGAAGTTGGCCAGGGTATTTAGAATGGCATTGGGAGCGGACTTGCCCAAAGAACAAAGACTGGTGTCTTTCATTACTTTGGCCATTGATTTGAGCTGCATAATGCCCTTAAAGCGTTCCAGGGTTTGAAAAGAATTGTCTTTAGCTGGTTTTTGGGTTGCAGCATTGATAATTTCCAGCATAAGGGCAGTCCCTTCCCGGCAGGGAATACACTTTCCACAACTTTCATTCTTGAAAAAGTTGGTAAAAAACCTGGCCAGATCCAGCATGCAGCTACTGCTGTCTACCACAACACAAGCACCACTTCCCAGCTGAGAGCCAATTTTTTTCAGTGACTCAAAATCTACAGTGGTGTCCAGTGCTTTGGGAGTTACATAGCTTCCACTATTGATTCCTAAAATGATAGCTTTAAACTCTGCTCCTCCTTTCATGCCTTCACCAATTTTTTCAATAATATCTCTGAAGCTGGTTCCCATTTCTACTTCTATGGTACCGTAATTATTGATCTTACCGCTTAGGGTAAAAAGTTTGGTGCCAAAACTGTTATTATGGCCTGTTTGTTTAAACCATTGCGGGCCATTTTTCAAAATCAAAGGCACATTGATAAGCGTTTCCAGGTTATTGACAACCGTGGGCTTGTTCCATAGCCCTTTTTTGGCCGGGTAAGGGGGCTTTGAAACGGGCATGGCTCGTTTTCCTTCAATGCTATTGTTGAGAGCTGTTTCCTCCCCGCATACAAAAGCACGGGCCCCGGCCTTTATTGTAATATGGATATTCACCCCCGAATCGAAGATGTTATGACCGATAATGCCATAGGCTTCGGCCTGTTCAAGGGCTGCATGCAATTTTTGCAGGGCTACTGAAAACTCATTTCTCGTAAAAATAAATGCTTTGGTTGAACCTGTAGCATAAGATGCAATAAGAAGGGATTCTATAATCCTGTGAGGGTCACTTTCCATCATAACCCGGTTCATATAGCTTCCTGGATCACTTTCTACTGCATTGCATACAAAATACTTTTGGTCATTTATGGTGTTTAAAGCTATACTCCACTTTTTACCAGCGATGTAAGCTCCTCCGCCTCTGCCGGCCAACTGGCTGTCCTCAATAATCTGACATACTTCTTCAGGGGTGTATTGGGTAATGGTTTGGGTGAAAGCCTTGTATCCCCCCCGTGCAATATACTCTTCTACAGATACAGGATTGGTAATCCCACAATTGACTGTCAGCAGCTTCTTCTGGTGGGCAAAAAAGGGCATTTCATGCCAGTAGGGAACATCTTCCCATAGTTGGTGGATATCGTTATAGTACTGTGCAAGTACCTGATCGTCAGGTATATTATTGTTCAGAACTTCGTCCAGCAATTCTGCTGCTTTATCATGTGTAACATACTGAAAAGAAATTCTTGCTTTGCCAGGTAGTTGTATATCCACCAGGGGCTCTGCTTTGCAATACCCTACACATCCACCTTTTATAAGATCAATATCCAATTGACTTTCTTTGATATAGGTTTTTATGGCCTCATAGGTTTTGTCTGCCCCTGCTGCGATACCACAGGTGGTTGTTCCTACATAAATCATTGGCTTTGAAACTCTTTCCTTTGAAATGTAAGAAATTATTTTCAATTCATCGTTGCTTAGCTCATCCTTGGGGTTGTGCAATACCTGGTGAATCAGAAACTTCTTTATGTCTTGAGAATCACTAATTTTCATATATGTTGGAATGGTTTTCCCTGTATTGCTGGATAATTTTTTGCAATGAATCAGAGGTCAGTTGTGTATAGTATTCATCATTGATTTCAATCAGTGGAGCCAGTCCACAGGCGCCAATACATGAAACAACTTCAAGGCTGAAAACACCGTTTTTGTCTGTTTCGCCATTTCGAATATGGAGTTGTTTTTCCAGCTCCGAGAGGATATTGCCTGAGCCTGACACATGACAGGCCGTACCGTGACATAGCCGGATGTGGTACTTTCCTTTTGGACCAAACCGGAAGTTGTCGTAAAAAGTGGCTACGCCATAAATCTTGTTTACAGAAATGTCCAGGTATTTACCTGTTTCTATGATAAGCTCTTCGGAAAGGTATCCGTATTCTTCCTGTATTTTATGAAGCAGGGGTATCAGGTCATCTCTTTGTTTATTGGGAAATTGCTCAAAGATTGACAGCAGTTGGTCGTCCATTTCGGGTTGCTAAAAGTTTAACAATAGATGTGTGTTGGTTTGGGGTGCATGGGGTTACTGCCCTGTTGATCGAGCAGATAAAACCTATACACAAGCACAAATATAAAGAAAAATTGAAGAAAAGTAGTGTATTTGAAAGTTTAACTGGGTGGTATATCCATTAATGTTATTTAGATTAAATATTAAGAAGCCATTTGACAAAAAGATGTTATCAAAATAACTTAATAATTCGGAAGGAATCTTTACTTTTGTTCTTAGAAGGCTATTGATCAACTGAATAAAAACTTACAGGAAGTATCTGGATGGAAATCATGTTTATGCCTTGCCAACACACGGATTAATCACAAACTATGACAGACAAAATACAGCACATTACCATTTGTATGGGTAGTAGTTGTTTTTCCAGGGGAAATAAAAAAATTATAACCTTCATACAGAACTACCTCAAAGAAAAGCAGTTGGAGGATGAAGTGGTCTTCAAAGGTAATCACTGTATGGGCAATTGCCAGCAAGGTCCGATGCTTGACATCAATGGAGAGTTGATCTACAGGGTAGAAGAGTCAAAATTGGAGGAAATCCTGAATGAAAAATTGGGGAAATAGAAAGCCCACATCCTTTTTATTCAAAACTTGATAAAACGACTGCAATAGATATTGTTATGAAATTGATAAATATAGATCTTGAAAAATGTAATTGCACCCATGCCTGTATTAGAGCGTGTCCGGTAAAAGCTATTCAAGCAAAAAAAAACAGTGAGTACCCGGAGGTTAACCACCAGCGGTGTATAGGGTGTGGAAGCTGCTTGCATGTTTGCCCGGTGGAAGCAGTCAGCAATATAAAATCCACAGATGCCACACTTGAGCTGCTAAAGTCTGAAGGTAAAACTGCAGCTATTGTCGACCCCAGTATAAGTGGTGAATTTCCTGACATTACAGATTATCGTAAGTTTGTAGAAATGATACGCAAGCTCGGGTTTGATTATATAAATGAAGTGTCATTTGGTGTAGATCTGGTAGCCCGGGAATATCATAAGTTGTTTTCCAACTTTAAGGGCAAATATTATATCACGGCCAATTGCCCCTCTGTTGTTTCTTACGTCGAAAAATTTTTTCCTGAACTCATTCAAAACCTCAGCCCTATAATTAATCCCATGACTGCTACCGCTAAAGTAGTAAGAAAGCAGCATGGAGAAAAACTTAATGTAGTTTATATAGGTCCCTGTGTTTCAGCCAAGGATGAGGCATTACGCCACGAAGGTACGGGCCGGGTAGATGCCTGTTTGACTTTTGGTGAATTACGTGAGCTTTTCAAAGATGCCGATATCAAAGAGTCTACCGTTGAGTACTCGGATTTTGATCAACCCATCGGATATTTGGGTTCACTTTATCCCCTAAGCAAAGGTATAGTAGCAGCCGCTGATATTGAGGACAGCTTACTGGGGAAAAAGATATTTACCGTAGATGGAAAGGTAAATATGCTGGAAGCCATAGAGGAGTTTAATGACAGCACGGAGCTACTCAAAAAGCATTTGAACGTCTTTTACAATGAAGGCTGCCTGATGGGCCCCGGTACCACACAAACCAGTAAAAAATACTTCAGGAAAAGCCTGGTCATAGACTATGCTCAAAAACGGTTGCAAAATTTTGATAAAAAAGCATGGAAAGAAAATATGGATTACTTCTCAGATATTGATCTTTCAAGGGAGTTTATCAATGATGATCAGCGTTTACCAATGCCTTCGGAAGAAAAAATAGAAGAAATTCTGAAATCTGTAGGAAAGGAAGGCAGTGAAAGCTCTTCATGCAGTGCTTGTGGTTTTCGATCTTGTCAGGATTTTGCACAAGCTGTAGGTCAGGGGCTCTCCAAACCCGAAGCTTGCCTTACTTATTCGATCAAAAACAAGCAAGAGTATATCAAAACCCTCAAGAGCAAAAATGATAAATTGCGCAAGCAACAAAATAACTACCAGGAAAACGAGAAGCTCCTTAAGTCTGAGAACCAAAAAATAAAAACCCGTTCTGATACCATTGCAGCAATGCTCCATAACCTTCCTTCAGCGGCTGTAATAGTTGACGAAAAGCTTAAGGTAATAGAATCTAACAATTCTTTTGTCAACATATTAGGCGATGATGCTCAGTTGATAAATGATGTAATACCCGGATTGATAGGTGCAGACTTAAAAACCCTGTTACCTTACAATATTTATAACCTGTTTCATTATGTGTTGCAAAAGGATGAAAACATAGTAGGTAGGGATGTAAACTTTAACGATGGACTGCTGAATATCAGTGTTTTTTCGCTGAAAAGCAACAAAATTGCAGGTGCCGTTTTCAGAGATATGTATGTGGCAGAGGTTAGGCAGGAGGAAATTATCCACCGTGTAAGTGAAGTCATTGACGAAAACCTGCATATGGTTCAGCAGATTGCCTTTTCTTTGGGTGAAGGTGCTTCCAAAACTGAAAAAATGCTTAATTCCATCATTGAAACCTATAAACGAATCAAAAAGCCGGAATAAGCTGTTTGTTTTCCCTAAAGAAAGTGTAGTAGTCGTATAAAAAACCTGGAAAAGCAGATACCTGTTTATGGATAACTCTTTTTATATAGAAGTAGGTGTATTGCAAAAAAACCACACTGGAGAGCGTATTTGTGGTGATGTTTTCTTATCAAGAAAAGTAAAGGAAGAAAACAGAACCGTGCTTGTGCTCTCTGATGGTATGGGGCACGGGGTCAAAGCCAATCTTTTAGCCACCCTTACAGCCACCATGGCGCTTAACTTTGCCATAGAGCATAAAGATGTACATAAAATCGCTGAGATTATTATGAATACCCTGCCCGTTTGCAGCCAGCGTAAAATTAGTTATTCTACCTTTACCATCCTGGAAATTGAAGATAACGGACAAACCACCATCATTAACTACGACAATCCTGAGTGCATCATTTTAAGAGAAGAAGAGCTCTATCAACCACAATGGCATACCATTACCCTTGAATCAGAAAGTAACAAGGATAAGGAAATTAAAGCGTGTAGTTTTAAAGCCCAAAAAGAGGATCGTATCGTAATGCTTACCGATGGTATTACCCAGTCAGGTCTGGGAAAAGGAACTTACTTGCTGGGGTTTGGGTGGGAAAACACACGGGATTTGGTGCTTTCAAAAGTAAAAGAAAATCCCTCCCTGTCAGCCTCAAAGCTTGCTGCTGGTATCGTAAATAAAGCACATGCTAATGACCAGTACCAATCAAAAGATGATATCAGCAGTGTAGTTGTGTACTTGAGAAAACCCCGCAAATTACTTTTATGCTCAGGTCCACCTTACGACAAACAAAATGATAATTACCTTGTGGAGAAAGTTTCTTCTTTTTCAGGGAAAAAAATTCTTTCGGGTGGTACTACTGCTGACATTGTTGCTCGTTTAACAAATACCCCTATCAAAGATACCCTGGAGTTTGATGATCCTGATCTACCCCCGGTTTCTTACATGGAGGGTATTGATCTTGTTACCGAAGGTATTCTCACCCTCAGTAAGGTAATGGGAATTCTTGAAAAGTATAATGAAAGAACCGATTTGGAGAAAGGTCCAGCCGATAAAATTGTTGAATTATTGTTGGAAAGTGATGAAATCAATCTTTGTATAGGTACTGCTGTAAATGTAGCCCACCAGGACCCTAATTTACCGGTAGAACTGGAAATACGAAGAAGTGTGGCTAAAAAAATTGCACGACTGCTGGAAGAGAAGTTTTTGAAGGAAGTTGTGCTTGAATTTATCTAAGCTTTTTCTCTAAGTGGACGATCACTCCCCAAAGTACCTTCGCTTAATAGATGTTTAACTACGCTAAATTGTTGTTTATAAAATATTAATACTGTTATTTTTAAACAGTCTGAATAAATATTGTGTTTTCTTTTAGTCAAAATCATTTTTAAATGTCAGTTTAGATAGCTGATATTGAGTGTTTAAGAAATAAATATATGCTGAACTATGAAAATAATGCTACTTATAGGCTATTATATTCTTTGAAATCGGTTTTTTTATTCATATATTTGCTGTGTTAATAAAAATTATTAGCAAAATCCGACAACACAACCACTGGAAATTGGTCAAAACCAGCTTTCAGACAAATAATAGATAGGTGAAAAGGTTAATCATATACTTTACGGCGATCTTTTCTCTTTTGCTGATTACTCTTATTGCAACGGTACTTAAATTAAGTTCTGCTTCCAATCTCCCTGAAGAAATAAGAGTCAATGGCAAAATTTATCAGGATTCATCCATCTATGAAAGCCAAATAGACTATGAACCCGATACAGTTAGTTATGCCTATCAGCATAGAGAATTAGCTGCCTCAATACAGCAACAACCCCTTCAGGAGCCCAATTTAACTGTGGCTGATAACTCACCCCCCTACGCCTTGTATCAAACAAGTTTACTGGTAAATTTTGCAGTCATAATATTGCTTCTTATTGTTGGTTTGGGAATTCTTGCTTTTCTGTTGCTCAAAAACTATCAGGTCAGAAAAGATGCCCAAAAGTCAGAACAAAGATTTAAAGCCCTTTTGACCGCCTCTCCCTCCGCCATCCTGATTTTTCAGAACTACAAGCTTCGCTATGTGAATGCAGCCATGGAGAGCATTACCGGATTTACCCATCAGGAATTGCTTAATATGGAAGTCTGGCAGCTAATACATCCCGATAGTCTTAAAAGTTTTGATAAAAGTAATGTTTCATTGGAAACCAACGGCTTTAACTTTAAGGGAGAGTTTCAGCTGATTACTAAATCAAAAGATATAAAATGGGTGTACCTTACAACCCGAACTATTGAGTTTGACAATTCACCTGCTGTTCTTGCCACAGCCATTGATATTACCGATAAGAAAGAATACGAAAAGCAACTCATAGAGGCTGAAGAGAGGTATTCTCTGATAGTGCTGGCCAGTAATGATGGCATTTTTGATTTGGATATTACAACCCAGGAGCTTTACTTATCTGACCAATGGAGGCAAATGCTTGGTTATGATACCAAGGATTTTGAAGCAAGCCGGGAGAATTGGCTTTCGTTAATTCACCATGAAGACCAGCAAGCCACAAGACATTTGTTTGACAAGCTGCAAAGTGGTGAGATTCCCGGAACAGACTCCGAATACCGTATGTTATGTGCAGATGGCTCCTATAAATGGGTAAAGGCTTCTTTTGCGGTTGTATATGATGATAAGAGGAAACCCATCCGTATATTGGGAACTCATGCGGATGTGACCAAACGAAAAGTTGCAGAGCAAAAATTGAAAGAAAGTGAACAACGATATAAGAGCTTTTTTGCCAGTAATTCAGCTATCATGTTGATGCTAAACCCCCAAAGCGGTAGTATTACCAACGCCAACCAGGCAGCTCTGGATTTTTACGGATATGATAAGGATACCTTTTCTGAGATGAATTTATCGCAGATTAAAGTCCAGGATCCGCAAATCAACACCCAAACTGCTGATCAGATTGATCATCAAGAGGATAAAACGTTTTATTATGACCAACATCGCCTGGCTGATGGCAGAATTTGTGATGTTGAAGTGTACACCAGCCAGGTCGAGATGGGTGATAAAAAAGTGGAATATGCCATAATTTTTGATATCACCCAACGCAGAAAAATGGAAAAAGAGTTGAAAAAAGCAAGGGATGAAGCTGAAGAAGCCAACCGGGTGAAATCATTTTTTGTCAGCAATCTCAGTCACGAAATCCGCACACCACTAAATGCTATAATTGGTCTGACCAACCTTGTGATCCAGGAACAAGACCATACCGATGAACAGATGGAAAATATGCGCTCCATCAAATACTCCTCTGATCATTTACTGGGGGTAATAAACGACGTACTAGACTTTTCAAAGCTTGAAGCCGGCAAGGTAGAGCTGGAGAAAACCGATTTTAATATTTATAACCTTGTTAAGGATTCGGTAAAAACCATTGAGTATAAAGCCAGGGAAAAGGGCATTGCACTGAATGTTTCCATTGATCCCTCAATCCCCCGTATTCTCAAAGGAGATCCCTCCAGGTTACGGCAAATACTGCTTAATTTGTTGAGCAATGCAATAAAATTTACACCCCAGGGGCATATTGATGTAAAAGCAGAGCTAATTGATTCCACAGAGGAAAATGCTGGGTTGAAGTTTTCTGTTTCCGATACCGGAATTGGTATTCCTGAGGATAAGCAAAAGTCACTTTTCCAGACATATATACAGGCTGAAAGTGATACATCCCGCAAATTTGGTGGTACCGGATTGGGTCTATCCATTTGTAAAAAACTGGTGGAGCTTCAACATGGAAAAATTGGTCTCAAAAGTATTGAAGGAATGGGATCTACCTTTTGGTTTAGCCTTAACTTCCAAATAAGTGAGAAAACATTCCTTCCGGAAATGAGCAAAGCTGCCGGGCAGTTTAGTACACTAAAAGGTGTAGATATTTTATTGGTGGAAGATGATAAGATGAACCAGTTTGTAATGGAAAGAATACTGAAAAAATGGGATGCTAAGCTGGAGATTGCCGGTAATGGGCAAGAAGCCATCCATATGCTCGAAAAGAAAAAATACCATGTGGTGCTGATGGATTTACATATGCCTAAGCTCAATGGATATGAAGCCACCCGAATCATCAGAAATCCTGAATCAAAAGTGCTTGATCATAATGTGCCTGTTATAGCCCTCACGGCTGATGTTACCTCCGAAACAAGAGAAAGGGTTAAAAATGCTGGAATGAATGATTTCCTGACCAAGCCCTCGGATAATACTATCATATACCAAAAAATTATGCAGGCTCTTGCAAACAGTAAAACAGAATTTGTAGAAAAGAAAGAGGCTGCTCATGCGCACGCTGGCGACCAGGAAAAACTTCATAAAGCCAAGCTAAGAATAAAAAAGGCGCTTGCTGATATTTTTGATGATGATTTGGAAGGTACCCTTGCCCTGATAAAACGCTTTTTAAAAGAGATTCCCAAAACCATTGTGGGTATTAATGATGCTTTTTATGATCAGGAATATGAATCCTTGAGCAAAATGGTCCATAAAATCAAACCGGGATACAGCTATATGGGGTTTAGTGAAGTTTCGGACAAAATTAACCGGATTCAGGAGCTGGCCAGGTCAAGGAAAGACATTCAGCAACTTGAAAAGCTTTGTAATGAGTTGGATGATGATTCAAGAGAAATCATCCGGATATTAAGGGAAATACAAAAAGAGTATTTAAAAGATAATTCGGTCAATATTAGCTAAACCACTTCTGTTTGCCTGATAAATGTTTTGATCGCCAAAAAGTGGTGCTCCCCCCCTGCCCGGTCTTCCTACCTGCTTACATTTGGTATCTGAGCAAAATATATGGGTTGATTTAGCTGAAACCCCAAATCTAAACCATGAATGACTGTTTGTGGGATATTGTATCCAAACCTTTCCCCATCAGCTTTTGTTTTAATGACAATTTAAACCTCGCTGGTAAGCCCCAAAATAAAATTGTAATTTTGACAGCCGTAACCGTTTAAAGGTTTTGATGGATGAAAAAACACGAACAATATATGCACCGCTGCCTTGAACTGGCTCGCAATGGTTTGGGTAGGGCAGCTCCCAACCCCTTGGTTGGAAGTGTTATTGTGCACAATGACAGAATTATAGGAGAAGGTTATCACCAACAATATGGTGAAGCACATGCTGAAGTAAATGCCATAAACTCAGTAGCTGATAAATCACTGCTGCCCGAATCTACCATTTATGTCAACCTCGAACCCTGCTGTCACTTTGGAAAAACTCCTCCATGTACAGATTTGATCATCAAACACCAGATCCCCCATGTGGTGATTGCAAGTGTGGATCCTTATGATGTGGTCGCCGGTAAAGGGATTGCTCGCTTGAGAAATCACCATGTAAAGGTAGAGGTGGGTATCCATAAAACACAAGCCTTGCGCTTGAATAAGCGCTTTTTTACCTTTCACCAAAAAAAACGCCCTTATGTAATACTTAAGTGGGCCCAAACAGCTGATGCTTTTATTGATATTGAAAGATTACCGGGAACACCGGCCCGACCCACATGGATCACTTCCGAAAAGCTGAGAATGCTCGTACACAAATGGAGAACAGAAGAGCAGGGTATAATGGTGGGTACTGTTACTGCCCTTAAGGACAACCCCAAATTGAACGTCAGAGACTGGACGGGTAAACAACCTGTGCGAATGGTTATGGATGAAAACCTTACGCTATCCTCTTCTCTGAACCTGTTTGACAACACTCAAGCTACACTGGTATTCAACCAGGATAAAGACCAATCCCAGGGTCTAATACAGTGGGTAAAAACTGACTTTACCAGTCCTACACTTATTAAAAACATACTCACTATTTTGTACGAAAAAAACCTCCAGTCTGTTATCATAGAGGGAGGGCAAAAGTTATTGGAGGCCTTTATCAATGAAAATATTTGGGATGAAGCACGAATTTTCCAGGGGAGTAAGTTTTTTGAAAAAGGGCTGAGGGCTCCTGCCCTGCCGATAGAAAAGTTTACTCAAAATTTTATCGGACATGAAATATTTTATTGGGTCAAAAATTCCGGTAATTCATTTTAAAGGGTATCAGGCTATCCACTTAGGTTAAGTTATTTACACCTGTAAGTGTACCCGGCTTATAAATAACCAGGTATGAGAGTAGATGCGCATCAAACAAATTACTTACTTTTGTTCTCATGTTTGACGATACTTTTAAAACACTTGAAACAACTAGCAGCGGGCTGTTCAAAGATAAAGGAAGCAAGTTTATTGCATATGCCTTCCCCGTTATGACCGAGGATGAGATTAAAGGGCACTTGCAGGAGCTGAAAAAGAAGCATTATGATGCCAACCACCATTGCTTCGCATGGGCGCTGGGCCCCACTCGTGATGCATACCGTATCAATGATGACGGCGAGCCATCAGGTTCCGCTGGAAAGCCTATTTACGGTCAATTACTTTCGCACGATATCACCAATATACTCATTGTTGTTGTAAGGTATTTTGGTGGCACCAAGCTGGGGGTGAGAGGACTTATTAATGCTTATAAAGCAGCAACCAGGGAGGCCATTGATAATAACAAGATACAGCAAAAGATCATCAAAGAGGTTTATGAACTTGCTTTTGAATATCCGCAACTCAATGATGTCATGCGGATTATTAAAGAGAAAGATCTGGAACCTGTCAGTCAGGACTTTGCTCTTTCCTGTAAATTGCAGTTTGCCGTAAGAAAACAAAAGGCTGATGAAATAAAGTCGGTTTTTGATGCTTTTTATGGTGTGAAAATTAACTATAAGCATACGTTATAAGTAGCTTGTTTTTCAGTTGTTTTTAGCTTTTGTTTTGCTATAT
>SLQX01000256.1 GCA_007131245.1 Bacteroidales bacterium | reverse complement strand
TTTCCAGTGTAAGTGTATCATGGCAGAGGGGTTCAGAATTGCGTGTAGCTACCAGGGTGATGTCGTATATACCCGGCTCTGAATAATAGTGTTCAGGTTCGAAGTCATAGCTAGACTGACCGTCGCCAAATTCCCAGAAATAGAAATCAGCCAGTTCGGATGTGTTAATAACCTGCAGGGGTTCTTCCGGGATATTTACATGAGCACTCACCAGTTCAAAGTTTGCAGTGGGGTTTTCAAGGGCTTTCACTTGCTGGGTAAGTGTGTCACGACCTCCATCGCCAATGGCCACTAGTCTGACGTCAAAATGGCCATGATCGTAAAAGGTATATTCAGGGGAGGGGGCATCAGATACTCCGCCATCTCCAAAGTCCCAGTGCCAGGTATGGGCATAAAGGCTCTGGTTGTTGAATTGTACTGTGAAGGGTACGCAGCCTGAAGTAGTGTGTGAGAACTCCGCTTCGGGTACCGGTGAAGTGATGGTAACTTCTTTGGTTTTCAGATCTGAACATTTTTCGCTATAAGCATATAGAGCTATGACATAATGCTTGGTGGTCATATCGTTCTCGTCCCAGATGTAGGTGTGGGTGATGGGGTCGAAAGAATCGGTGTTTAAGTTGTTGCCGTCTCCAAACTCCCAGTCGAACTCCCAGTGTCCGGGGTTGGTTTGGTTGCCAAGTGTAACTGTGGCGTTGGGATAAGGTTGTGATTTGGGTTGTGCCGCAAAATCAGCCACAGGAGAAGGGAAAACAGTAACCCCCTGCTCCAGGGTGTCTTTGCATCCATAAAGTGATTCGGCCACCAATTGCACCGGATAGGTGTGATCATCCATGTCAAGGTTCTGGAATACATGCAAGGGGGCTGCACTGTTGGAATGGTTTCCGTCGGAAAAATCCCAGGAGTAAGAATCTGCAAGTTCTGAAGTGTTGGTAAATCTAACAGAAAGAGGTGAGCACCCTTCCCAAATATCATCTTCGGTTGAGAAGTCCGCTGTTACCTCAGGGTAAACGGTTACCGTTTGCAAGTCAGAAGACTCACAACCATACTCTGACCATGCGGTAAGTTCCAGATCAAACTGCACCGGGGTTTCGCCCTGGTTGTGCCAGGTGTATTCTATGGAGTCGGATTCGTACGTTTCTTCCTCTGCCAAAGTCCATAGATAGCTTTCTGCTCCCGTTGTGATGTTATTGATCTCAGGACTGAAAGGAGAGCAACCTGACAGAGATGAAAGCTCAAACTGTGTTTTGGGTGCAGGCATTACAACGATATCCTGGGTGGTTTGCTCTGAGCAGCCATAGGTTGACTCCACCAGCAGGGTTACCGTATAGGTTTCACTTTCGGTATGCCCATAGTTTAAAAAGGTTTGGGAAGGGTTTTCACCCTGTGATGTGTTGCCGTTGTCAAAATCCCACAAGTAGCTATCTCCTCCTTGTGATAAATTTTCAAAGGTGGTGCTGTGAGGGTGGCATCCCTGGTTGTCGGTTACAAAGTCTGCTTCAACAGCCGGATAAATAACAATTTGCTGCTCATAGGTGTGTTCACAGCCGAATGAGTTATCTACTTCCAGTACAATGTTGAATTGTCCGGCGCCTTCATCCGGCTCCTGGTAGTATTCATGCGTAAAATGGTCAGGGCCATGATCGTAACTTGTTCCGTCACCCATTTGCCAATGATATGTTTGTGCTCCCACCGAGAAGTTGTGAATGTTTACATCGTGGGGGGCACAACCCGGGGTGTTGGGGACGCTGAAATAGGCTTTGGGTCTGGGGAAAACAGTTATCTCCAGGGCAGTTGTGTCCAGGCAGCCGTTTTGGTTTAAGGCTGTTAGTATCACGGTATAAGTGGTGTCCTGGGTATGGCTGAAGTTCTGAAATGTATGTGCATGTTCTGGCTGAACGTTTTGCGAGGTGTTGCCGTTGCCATAATCCCACTGGTAGGCTATTTCTGCATTGGCGCCTTCAGACAGGTTGGTGAAATCAACAGTCAGCGGATGGCAGCCCTCCAGGGTATTGGCCTCAAAGGCGGCTTCCACTTCAGGATAAATAATGGCATTTTGTACAAGGCTGTCATCACATCCCATATCATTTTCCACCCACAGCTCAATGGGGTAGGTGCCGGTGCCTTCGCCTACTTGTTGGGTATATTCATGGGTTATCAGAGATTCGTCATAATAATAGGTGCCACTGTTGTCGCCAAAATCCCACTCATGCGATTGAGCTCCCAGGGATTCATGATGAATAACAATTTCGTGAGGCGAACAGCCCGGAGAGTTTTCGATGTGAAATCCTGCACTGGGCCTGGGGTAGACCGTTACCTGGCTGGTGGCCTGTGCAAAGCAGCCATAGATGGATGAGGCATACAGTTCCACATCAAACTCAACAGTGTTTAGGTGGCTGTAGTTGTAAAAGGTATGACCGGGGTTTTGCTGTGTGCTGGTCATTTCATCACCAAAATCCCAGGAATAGTAATTGGCATTTTCCGTATCGTTATCAAATTCTACCTCCAGGGGGTGGCATCCTTCGGTTATATGATTGTATTCAATTTGCACTTCAGGGTAAATAGTAATGGTGCGGGTTTTTTGATCGGTGCAACCCTGTTCATTTACTACATCAAGGGTAATTTCGCGGGTAATTACCTCGTTGGTTGTGTTTTCAAAAGTGTGAACCAGCAGTTCGTCATTACTGTCATCCGTGTGTCCGTCGCCAAAGTCCCATTGCAAGGTGCTCGCTCCTTTGGTGTGGTTTTCGATGGTTACAATGAAAGGCGAACACCCGGCATTTTCTTCTATCGTAAAATCGGCTTTCACATCCGGGTATATGGTGATTTGCTCCATTATGCTGTCTTTACACAAATACTCTGACTGACTGTAGAGCCAAACATCAAAAACAGTTTCCTCCTCGAAGGAGTTGTTTTCAAAAATGTGAACCGCGTTTTCCTGGCTGGATGAACCTCCATCGCCAAACTCCCATAAGTGGTCTGATGCACCGGTGCTTTCATTTTCAAAGCTGATTTCCAGTGAGCTGCATCCTTCTTCCGGGGTGGCTGTAAATTGAGAAATGACTTTTGGAAAAATGGTAATGGGCCTGGTTAATACATCCTGGCATTCCTCATTGGTAACCCAAAGCTCAACCTCAAACTCCTGTGGGTTTTCTTCATCATGTTCAAAGAAGTGAAAAACGGTGTCGGAGTCTGCTGTACTGTTGTATCCATCACCAAAATCCCACTCAAACTGGGAGGCCCCTGTTGCTGTATTAACAATGGCTACTTCATGGCCATTGCAGGCCTGGGCGGGCAAAAAGTCAAAACCTGCTTCAATGTAAGGGTGAACGATGATTTCCATACTGGTCACATCTTCACACAAGTGCTCTGTGGATGAATTAAGCGTTACTGTGTAGGTTTGGGTTTCACCGGTATTGTTCTCAAAGGTATGGGAAGGGTTTTCTTCAGATGAGGTGCCTCCATCGTCAAAGTCCCAGTGAAACTTGGTAGCAGTTTTGGTGGATAAGTTGGTAAAATCAATGGTAAATGGTGCACATACTTCTGTTTCACTGGCGTTGAACTGAGCTTTCACTTCAGGGTATACCTCCAGGGTTTGGGAGATCTCATCATCACAGTTTTCGTTTGCTACTGTCTGGGTAATGGTATAGGTCTCCACTTCTTGCCCGGTATTGCTGAAGATATGATTGTCAGGTACTTCCTCACCGGATGTGTGGGTATCGCCAAAATCCCAGTGATAAGAAAGTGCACCGGTAGAGGTGTTGCCAAATTCAACTTCAAGAGGGGAGCATCCTGAAACGGGGTTTAGTGTGAAGCCAGCTTCGGTATAAGGGTGTACGGTAATATCAATACTATCTGATTCAGCACAAAAGAAGTTGTTGGAGATGAGTGTTAACTTGGCTGTATAAACCACGTCTTCATCCGTGAAGTTGTCAAAAGTACGGGTCGGGTTTTCTTCCACAGAAAAGGTGTTATTGCCAAAATCCCAAAAATGGTAGAGGATGGGGCCTTCTGATAAGCTTTCAAAATCAACCGTTACAGGCGAGCAACCGGTAAGGTCCTCAGGGGTGAAGCTGGCAAAAAGTGAGGGTATAACACTGATGCTTCTTTGTTGTGTGTCGCTGCACCCATCATCATTCGAAACCTCAAGATGGATGGTGTAGTCCTGAGTTTGATCATGGAGTGGGAAAGTGTGCATAAAATGCTCTTCACCGGTGTCGCTGTCTGTACCGTCACCAAAATCCCAATCATATGTATCTGCACCCACCGAGTGGTTGGCAATGTTCACTTCATTGGATATGCAAATGTCGTCGCGGTTGAGGTAAAACTGTGCAGAAACAAAGGGCAGGATTTCCAGAGGTGCAGTTGCAAAACTGGTGCACCCTGTGGTGGGGTTGGTGTATTCATAAACCACTTCATATATCCCCTCACCCACATCATCGGGCAGGAAATCGTCAAAGTTGATGTAAGGAAGATGAAGGGGATTGCCGTGATGGTCAAGTAAATAGTAGGTGCCACCTTCAGGTTCGCCTCCGGTTAATGAAAATTCGGGAGTGTTGGCGCATACTGTGGGTTCAATGACAAGGGTGACATCTGGTAGCGGATGAACCACTACTTCAACTGAATCAACAACAGGGTCAAGATTGTCGTAAACTTCATCGGTAATGGTTACGGTATACCAGGTGGTTTCCTCCGGGCTTACAACAGGAGAGGATACATCGGTTACAAGGGTGGGGTCATGGGGATTTGCCTCCCAGTGGTAGATGTAGTTGCCTGAGCCCCCACCAGCAAGCACCCAGAGTTCTGCCTCTTCACCAAAGCAGATGGCATCGGGCTGGCTCACAATGTCTGATATATGCAAATCATCGCCAATTACAATCACTGACATCTGGTCGGTGGCAATACATCCTGTTTCCAGGTCTGTTACTGTTAATGTGAATGCCGTGGAAACATCCAGGGGCTCTGTTTCAGGGTTTTGTGTATTTGGATTCACCAGCAGGTCTGATGGTTCCCAGTAATAATCATAGTCTCCATCACCTCCGTCGGCTGCATTCAGTTGGGTATCATCTCCAACTATTATGGTTTGATCCTCTCCCGCATCGGCAATGGGTGGTTCGTGAATGATGATATCAGCACTCTCCGAAGCACTGCACCCATATTCGTCTACATAAGTATAAAAAACTTCGTAGCTGCCGGGAAATACATCATCCACATTGAATTGGTCGTTGGATACATAGTTTCCGGAATAAAAGCCTCCTTCCGGCTCTGCACCCTCAAGATCCACAAGTCCTTCATAGTCGCAAAACTCCATCCCATCCCAGGTAACCTCAGGCAAGTCAACTACGGTAATGATTTCTGAGGTACTAAAAACACAATCTGATGCATCATCCTGAATTACATAAGTGATTTCATGATCACCTACTCCAAGAACTGCTGGGTCAAAATAACTGCTGAAACTTCCATTGATGTAATAGTGGCCACCCTCCGGTGTGCCACCGTCAAGCAGAAACCCCGGACTGTCAATACACACCGGGTCAAATGGTTCTAAATCAATTTGTGCCTCCAGGGGGTTGGGAAACACAGAAAACTCATAGGAGGGTGTACCCGGTCGGCAAAATGTAATATAGTGGGGGCCAGTGTCTCCTTCATCAAAACAAAAATTGATTAGGTTGTCATCTGCATCGACTTGCTCTCCACAATTTACCTGGTAGTAAACCCCTCCCGTGGGTGTTGTGAATGCAACACTGACCGAACTTACATCAGGGTGCAGGGTTAAAACAAACTCCATACAATTATGGTTGTCGGGAACATCGCAACATTGACCAGTGGGATCAACAACACCGGGTGAATCCCATGTGGCATCCGGTGAATCAGATAAGTCAATGTCAAAAGAGGGTGTGCCATCGGTGCAACTGGAGCCCTGGCTCCAAAGGTGCAATGAAAAAAGCAAGAATAGAATGCCTGTAACCAATGGCCTACATAATTTGTAGCATGCTTTACTGGTATGTGTATGATGATAACCCATTGCTGGTTTGTTGAATGTTTAATGACTTGAAAAATGCAGCCGGGGGTTTAATAAAATTGGGTTGAACCGTTTATTTTGTCAAATATAAAACCCGGTAGCACATATTAGGTTGATTGCCCACCGATTATGGGACATGACTCGCTTTATAAAATATTTTAAGCTAACGAATTTAGGAAGTTTTCACTCATAAATACTGCATGAAATAACCAATTCTACCAGGTGTTTTTACCCGTTTAAATGATGGGCAAGATTTGATGGCTGTTCGGCTATAAACTTTAAACGCTTAACTTTGTTTGTACCTATTCTGCAAGGATAAAATTAACGTAAATTTTAAAGCATTACAACTTTTATGAAAAACAACCCTTTACTCCAAACCTTTCCCAATGATAATCCACCATTCCACTTGATTGAAGAAAAACATTATTTACCCGCATTGCGTGAGGCGGTGGCTCAGGCAGCTAATGAGGTGGAAGCCATTGCCAATAATACTGACCAACCCTCGTTTTCCAACACCATTGAGGAACTTTCTTTTTCGGGAGAAAGACTTTCATTGGTGAGCAGTATCTTTTTCAATCTCAATCATGCCGAAACCAATGAAGAGATGCAGCAGATTGCCAGGGATGTTTCTCCATTGATAACTGATTTTTACAATGATATTTTGTTCAATGAGCAACTTTTTGAACGAATCAACCAGGTTTGGTCCCAGCGTCAATCTTTGAAATTAACCCAGGAGCAGGAAATGTTGCTGGAAAAGACCTATAAAAGCTTTGCCCGAAATGGAAGTAATCTGCCCAGGGACCAAAAGGATAAAATCCGTGCAATTTCGCGCGAACTGTCGGATCTTTCGCTTAAGTTTCACGACAATGTACTGGCTGAAACTAACAACTGGTACCTACACCTAACCCAGGAAGAGGATTTGTCAGGATTGCCTCAGTCTGCTATTGATGCAGCTCGTGAGGCTGCGCACAATAAAAAGCTGGAGGGTTGGGTGATAACCTTACAGGCACCCAGTTTTATGCCTTTTATGCGATACGCCGACAAGCGCGAACTCAGGCAAAAAGTGTATATGGCTTATAATACAAGAGCCTATAAGGATAATTCGCACAATAATACAAAAATCATTACCCGCATTGCCAACCTTCGGCTGGAAAAGGCCAGGCTATTGGGATATGATACACATGCTCATTTTGTGCTTGAAGAAACGATGGCCCGTGATCCCGATAAGGTAAATAAATTTTTGGGGGAGCTTGCCGATGCTTCTTATCCAGTGGCTAAAAAAGATTTGGAAGAAACCCAAATGTTTGCTCAGAAACTGGGTTTTCAAGACACACTGCAACCCTGGGACTGGAGCTATTATGCCGAAAAACTGCGGCAAAAAAAATACGATTTTGATGAAGAGCTTACCCGGCCCTACTTTCAGCTGAAAAAAGTTAAAGAGGGGATCTTTCAACTAACCCATCGCTTATGGGGTCTTAGTTACAAAGAGGCCAGAGATGTCCCTGTTTATCATGACGATGTGGAAGTGTACAGGGTATATGATGAGAATGGTTGTTTTCTTTCTCTGCTCTATCTTGACTTTTTCCCGCGGGAGGGAAAAAGTGCCGGAGCCTGGATGACCAGTTACAGGGAACAATATCGCTACAATGGCCGTGAGGTCAGGCCACAGGTGTCAGTGGTGTGCAACCTTTCGAAGCCCACTAAAAAAACGCCATCATTGCTGACATTCAATGAATTTACAACTTTCTTACATGAGTTTGGTCATGCTTTGCATGGTATGTTGTCTGATGTAAACTATCCCGATCTTTCGGGTACCAATGTGTATCGCGATTTTGTGGAGCTGCCCTCCCAAATGTTGGAAAACTGGGCTGTGGAGAAAGAGTTTCTTGACCTCTTTGCCCGCCATTACCAAACAGGGGAACCCATTCCGGAGGAGATGGTGGAAAAAATCATCAAAGCAAAAAATTTTCATGCAGCCTATGCCACAGTGCGACAGTTGTCTTTTGGCCTGAATGATATGGCCTGGCACAGCATTACTCAACCCATTGAGATGGATGTGGAAACCTTTGAAACAAAGGCCATGGAGCCAGTTCAGCTTTTTCCCCGCATCAAGGGTACGATGATGAGTACGTCCTTTTCCCATATTTTTGCCGGCGGCTATGCTGCCGGGTACTATGGTTACAAATGGGCTGAAGTGCTGGATGCCGATGCATATAGAGCTTTTAAAGAAAAGGGGATTTTCAACAGGGAAACAGCATCTTCTTTCCGGAAGTATATTCTTGAAAAGGGGGGAAGTGAACCCCCTATGGCGTTGTTTATCAAATTCAGAGGCAAAGAGCCTTCCATAGATGCCTTGCTGGAGAGAGACGGCTTGCGGCAGGAAGACAAATGATGCTTAAGTATTGTCCCGGATGACCATCTAAACAGATGATGATAAAAAGCTTGTTTTGTTTAAAATATTTGTCAAATTAGTAAACAAAAAAGGAGGGGTGCTGTTATCTTTTTTAGTTATAAATAAACCTACAACAATTTATGTCTTTAGCCACCAACGACTCTAAATCAGGCTCTGGTAAAGGTTCTGGAAAACACTTTGAGCAGGTACTAGAAAAGTACTACGAGCTTTACAACAAAGTGCTTGCCGGTGGCTCAGAGAAAGCTGTGGTCTTGCATCGGAGCCGGGGCAAGCTTACCGCCCGTGAGAGGATAGAGACACTGCTTGATAAAGACTCACCCTTCCTTGAGTTGTCTGCCCTGGCCGCCAATGGACAATATGATGACCAGTTTCCTTCAGCAGGGGTGGTTACTGGAGTTGGCAAAGTCCAGGGGCGTTTTGTGGTGGTTGTGGCCAATGATGCCACTGTTAAAGGGGGGACTTACATCCGGGAAACCATCCGAAAGCATATTCGAGCACAGGAGATTGCCATAGACAATCGTTTGCCGGCCATCTACCTGGTAGATAGTGGAGGCATTTTTCTCCCTGAACAAGCCAATGTTTTCCCCGACAAAGAGGATTTTGGAAGGATTTTCAGCAACCAGGCCCGTATGTCCGCCATGGGTATTCCACAGGTGGCAGTGGTTATGGGGTCGTGTACTGCCGGAGGTGCTTATATCCCAGCCATGTGCGACGAAAGCATTATTGTAAAGAATCAGGGTACCATATTTATTGGTGGCCCACCCCTGGTAAAAGCTGCCACCGGTGAAGAAGTTACCGATGAAGAACTGGGTGGAGGAGATGTACACGCTCGTATTTCGGGAGTGGTGGATCACCTGGCAGAGGATGATGTGGATGCATTGAAGATTTGCCGTAATATTGTCCGGACCTTCCACCCGGAACCTTCACAGCCGGTAAACCACATCACCTCCCGTGAGCCCCATTATACGCCGGAGGTTTTGCATACATTGGCACACACCGACCCATCACAGCTTATAGATCATGAAAAAGTAATAGCGTGCATTGTCGATGGCAGTGAATTTCAGTCTTTTAAAGAAGATTATGCAAAAACCATAATCACCGGGTTTGCCCGCATTGATGGATTCCAGGTTGGGGTTTTGGCCAACAAAGGGGTGGTGTTTGGAGAAACCGCCCGCAAAGCCGCGCACTTTGTGCAGTTGTGCAATTATCGCAAGATACCCATGGTGTTTTTACAAAATATCACCGGATTTATTGTGGGTAAGAAATACGAACACGAAGGAATAGCGCGCGATGGAGCCAAGTGGATTCATGCGGTGGCTACCAGCTCAGTACCCATCATAAGTATTGTTACCGGTGGATCTTATGGGGCGGGAAATTATGCTATGGCAGGCAGGGCTTTTGACCCCCGTTTTTTGTTTATGTGGCCCAATGCCCGTATTGGTGTAATGGGTGGTGAGCAGGCTGCCAGGGTGCTTACCCAGCTGAAAAAAGCCAAAAACAAGGAAGAGGTTGATAATCAAAGCGAAGAAAAACTCTACAGCCAAATCAAAGCCCGCTACGATGATGAAAGCTCTGCCCTTTACTCTACCAGCAGAATATGGGATGATGGTATCATCGATCCTGCTGCCACCCGGAAAATCCTTTCCATCGTTTTGCAAATAGTCTCTGCTCGCCAATGGCCTGAACATCGAAGTGGGGTATACCGGATGTGATTTGATAACTTGTTGATTGATAAAGCGAGCGTCGGAAATAAAAAACAGAAGATTGTTGATTACGAAAAATTATTGTGTAATAGATAAGGATGGCAGAATACAAAAACATACAAACCACGCTGGAAGATGGTGTTTTTACACTCACACTTGCCCGTGAGCACAAACGCAATGCCATTGATGAGCAAACCATGGATGAGTTGTTGGATGCATTGCAGCATTTTTCAACCGGAGAGGAAACGATAATGGCTGTTTTGCAGGCCAGGGGCAAAGATTTTAGCGCTGGAGCTGATTTAGACTGGATGCGCAATACTCAGCAAATGGAGGTAGAGGCCATTCAACAGCAAAACATGAAACTTCATAATGTGTTTCAGCTTTGGTATGATTTGCCCGTTTTTACGGTTGCCAATTTAACGGGGAATGTGGTGGGAGGAGCTATTGGTCTGGCTGCTGCATCCGATCTGGTAATTGCTCATCCAGTTGCAAAGTTCCGTTTTTCTGAAGTAAGCCTGGGGCTGATCCCAGCCATCATTGCACCATTTGTGTTAAAGCGTACCCAAAGCCGTTTTGTGAAAAATGCTATGCTTACCGCCATCCCTTTTACGGCGCAGCAAGCATATGAATCAAGGCTGGTTGATTGGGTGGCTGATGAGGCCAGTGCACCAGAGATATTAAACAAATACAGGGAGGCCCTGCAAAACAATGAGCCGTATGCGGTGGGAGCGGCCAAAAAATTAATCAACGACTTGCAGGATAACCGTATTCAGGGACCCATGGATGTTTATACCACAAGATTGCTGGCAGAGGTAAGAAAATCTGAGGCTGCCTCAAAACGTATTTCACAGTTTTTCAAATCTGTAAAGTCCAATCATGAAAATAAATAAGGTTCTCATAGCCAACAGGGGAGAAATTGCTGTACGGATAATGCAAACGCTTCGCAGGATGAATGTGAAGAGTGTGGCCCTTTACACCGAAATGGAGAAGGATGACTTGCATGTTCAAAGGGCTGATGAAGCTTTTCTCCTGGGCAGTGGTTTATTGCAGGATACCTGGCTTAATATTTCTGCAATCATTGAAATTGCCAAACAACAGCAGGTGGATGCCATTCATCCCGGCTATGGGTTTCTTTCCGAGAATGCAGCGTTTGCGCGGGCTTGCGAAAAAGCAGGCATTATCTTTATTGGTCCCCAGAGCCATGTTATCAAAAGCATGGGCAATAAAACCCTTTCAGCCCACTATGCCCGTAAAGCAGGGATTCCATTGTTGCCTCGTATGGAAGGCAATGTGGATGAGTTGGTCAGTCAGGGAGCCAAACTGGGTTTTCCGCTGCTTGTGAAAGCTGAATCGGGAGGAGGGGGCAAAGGGATGATAAAGGTGGAGTCGGAGGCAGAGCTCCGGCAGGCAGTTTATAATGCTTCACAACAAGCCAAACGCTATTTTGCCGACGACAAGGTTTATTTGGAGAAATATGTTGAAAGTCCCAGGCACATTGAAGTGCAGATACTGGCAGACCATCACGGAAACGTAATCCATTTGCTGGAAAGGGAGTGTACGCTGCAACGCAGTCACCAGAAAGTGATTGAGGAGGCTCCGTCTGTTTCTCTCCATGCTGAAAATCGCGCGGCTATCCATGCAGCCGCAGTAAATCTTGCCTGTGAAACACAATACCGCAGTGCGGGTACGGTGGAGTTTATCCTGGACAACAGGGATGGCAAGTTTTACTTCCTGGAGATGAATACGCGTATCCAGGTAGAACATCCGGTTACGGAAATGGTTACCGGAATAGATATCGTGGAAGAACAAATAAATATTGCTATGAATCGTGAGCTGTCCTTGAACCAGCAGGATGTCATAGCCAATGGGCATGCCATAGAAGCGCGATTATACGCCGAAGATCCAGCCGAGAACTTTCGGCCATCTGCCGGATTTATTCAAAAAATATTCTTTCCTCAAGAAAGTGGCCTGCGTGTTGATACAGGCATCGAACATTCTGGCTATATGCATACCGGTTTTGATGCGATGATTGCCAAGGTAATAGTTCATGAATCCCATCGTGAAAAGGCCATTCTGAAGTTAGACCAAAACCTGGAAAAAATTCTTATCCATGGTATAAAAACAAATATTGACTTGTTGATCAACATTGCAAAAAGCCATCAATATGGTAGCAACCAGATCCATACACAAAGTATATTAGCAAATATTAGTGACTGGAAAACCAGAGAGCAGGATCAAACACATATGTATTATGCTGCGGCTTTGTTGTTGTGGACAAAAAGGTACCGTGCTCAAAAGGCATCAGCCTGGCGGGCTGCCGGCTGGGAAAAAGTAGTTGTCAATAATCGCCAATGGCAAGTGTTTTATTATCCAAAGGGGAATAATGGAATTCGTATAGAAGTCGACGGAGAAAAGGTGGATGTTGAAAATATCCGGGTAATAGATGAAAAAATCGAGTTTTTATGCAACAATAATATGTATTCCTTTGTTTTTAGCAATTCGGGGTGTAACGCAATGTTCCTTGCAGATGGTATCCACTATGATACATCCTTGCCCGGGAGTGTCCCTGCACCCAAAGTAAACAGCAAGGGAGAAATGGAAAAAATGCAAGATTTGAAAGCTACCCTTTTTGGCAGGGTACTCCAAATCAATGTGGCCGAAAGGCAAAAGGTGAATTTGGGAGATCCTCTGTTGGTGCTTGAATCCATGAAAATGGAAAATACCATTACAGCTCCCGCCGATCGTACCATATTAAAAGTAAATGTAAAGGAAGGTGACCAGGTAAGTGATGGACAAATATTGCTTAGCTTCGAAACCTAAAACAAAGCAGTTAATTTTATAAACCTGAAATAATGGAAAGTCCCTATTTTACGTCTTCTCACGAGGAGTTTCGTTTGAAAGTCAGAAAGTTTGCGGAAGAAAAGATTCGACCTGTGGCAGCAGATTTGGATGCCCGGGAGGAGTTCTCTGTGGAACTTACAAAGGCCATGGGGCAGCTGGGCCTTTTTGGTGTTAACCTCCCTGAAAAATATGGAGGCCAGGGGAAAGACTATCGTTCGCTGGTGCTGGCTGTTGAGGAAATTGCACGAATTGATGGCAGCCAGGCAGCAACCCTTGCAGCTCACAACTCCCTGGGAATCGGACCTATATATATGTTTGGTACAGAAAAACAGAAGGAAAAGTTTTTGCCCCCTTTAACAACAGGTGACCATACATGGGCCTTTGCCCTCACTGAACCCAACGCCGGAAGTGATGCCATGAGAACCGAAACCAGGGCTGAACGAACAGGGGATAACTATCGTATTAACGGCCATAAAATTTTTATATCCAACGGGGCTTCATCCATGTCTAAAGGGGCAACCATACAGGCTATTACCGGTGAAAAAGACGGGAAAAAACTATTGTCCACCATCATGGTAGAAAGTGATTTGCCCGGGTACAAAAAGGAACGAATTACCAACAAGATGATGTGGCGGGCTGCTGACACCGGTAAACTATGGTTTGAGAACATAAAGGTTCCCAAAGAAAACCTGTTGGGAGAAGAAGGGAAAGGGGGTAGGTATATGCTGCAAACCCTGGATAGTGGCCGGCTGACCATTGGTGCTATGGGTCTTGGGTTAGCCAAAGGAGCCTATGAAATGGCCATGAACTATTCCGGCCGAAGGGAACAGTTTGGTAAACCTATCCGTCAATTCCAGGCCATCTCTTTTAAACTGGCTGAAATGGCTACCAAAATTGAGCTGGCTTCCAATATGCTTTACAATGCAGTATGGAGGAAAGACAATGGCTTGCCTTTTGGTAAAGAAGCAGCTATGGCTAAGCTTTATTGTTCCGAAATTGCTAAGGAAGTATCCGATGAGGCCGTACAGATACACGGAGCCTATGGGTTGGTGCAAAGTTATGATATTGAACGGTTTTACCGTGACCAGCGTATACTGCAAATTGGAGAAGGAACCAGCGAAATCCTCAAACTCGTAATATCCCGTCATATAACCCAATAATTCCAAACTGGCATACCAGGCATTTCCCTGGATGTATAACCAGAAGTTGAATTTTTAAACTTTTAAAAATGGAAGACCGGAAGAAAGATCATATTGACCTTGCTTTGAAAAACAGAACAGGAGGCATTGAAAAAGACCCCCGTTTTGTTTATGAACCCCTTTTATCTGGTCATATCCAACCCGAAATTCCAGGTGTAATACTTGCAGGTAAGGAGATGAAATTGCCTTTGTGGATATCAAGCATGACAGGAGGCAGTGGAATAGCCCGCCATATCAATAACAATCTGGCCGCAGCTGCCAATGAGTTTGGTCTGGGGATGGGGTTGGGTTCGTGCCGCATACTGCTGGAATCGGAGAAGCATCTTCCCGATTTTGATATGCGTAATGTGATTGGAGATGAGCAACCTTTTTGGGCTAATCTGGGTGTGGCACAGTTGGAACAAATGATTGAAGAAAACAGACTCAGCGAGGTTCGTGACCTGATAAACCTGCTACGTTGCGATGGGTTGGTGATTCATGTGAACCCCCTCCAGGAGTGGTTTCAGCCAGAGGGAGACCGGTTGAAAAATTCACCTCTGACAATCATAAAAGAAGTGCTTCATCAGCTGGATGTGCCGGTAATTGTTAAAGAAGTGGGGCAGGGTATGGGGCGTGAAAGCATTCATGAACTGCTCAATCTTCCCCTTGCTGCCCTTGAGTTTGCCGCTTTTGGCGGAACCAATTTTGCACGGGTGGAAATGATGCGTCGCCCCACCACCGACCATGAGCTGTTTGAGCCCATGGTGTATGTGGGACAAACGGCCCAGGATATGATGGATGATATCATAGCAATTTCTGGAAACGGTGTTCAACATCAAACCCCTCTTCTTATTATCAGCGGGGGTATCAAAAATTATTTGGATGGGTATTATTTTTTGAAAACCAGCCCCATGCCGGCAGCTTACGGGATGGCATCCGGGTTTTTAAAACATGCCAGGGAAAGTTACGATACCTTGAGGGACTGGACCCGTTCGCACATTAGTGGTTTAAAAATGGCGCATGCTTACTTGAGGGTGAAAAAGTATTAACGGTTTGTATGCATACTAATTCGGTTCAAGGGAAATCAAATGTTTAGATTATGCGCAATCAACAACCTATAAAAGGCTTCTCCAGGTTCAGGCGAGACGAAAAAATCAAATGGTTGTCGGAATATATGGATGATGACGAGCTGATATCTTTTCTCGACCAGTTTCTTATGTCCAATCCTGCTTTACAGGAGAAATTTGAGAGTTTTTCTGAAAACACCCTTTCCAACCATCATTTGCCCTGGGGCCTTGTACCCAATGTGTTGATTGATGATCAGTTGTATCATGTGCCGGTTGTAACCGAAGAAAGTTCGGTGGTGGCCGCTGCTTCCAAAGCTGCCTCTTTCTGGGCCTACAGAGGAGGCTTCAAAACTATTTATATTACTACCATCAAAAAGGGGCAGCTGCACTTCATGTACTATGGGAAGGGGGAGATGCTCCGGGAAAAATGGCCACAAATTTCACAACGCATGCTTGAGGAAATACAGCCTGTGACCCGTAATATGGACCAGCGGGGAGGAGGTGTTAAGAGGTTAAGCCTCAGGCAAATTCCTGAATTCTCGCCCAATTATTACCAGGTTGATATGGAAGCGGAAACTATGGATAGTATGGGGGCCAATTTTATCAATTCGGTGCTTGAGCATATGGGGCGTGCTTTGCCGGATGTGTTAAAGGAATATCTTCCGGCAGAAGAAATGGATGTAATCATGGCTATATTATCCAACCACACACCAGAGAGTTTTATTGAAATAGAGGTAGAAGCGCCCGTGAATCAACTTCACTGGCATACGGATATGAGGCCCTCTGTTTTTGCCCGCCGGATGAAGTGGGCTGCCGACATTGCATGGTACGATACCAGCCGGGCCGTTACCCACAATAAAGGTATTTTTAATGGTGTGGATGCCGTTGTTTTGGCTACTGGTAACGATTTCAGGGCTGTTGAAGCCGCTGGACATGCACATGCCTGTAAGGATGGGAAATACAGAGCCCTGAGCCGGGTAAACGTGCAGGATGATCTCTTTTCAATGCAGTTGGGAATGCCTATGGCGCTGGGAACAGTGGGAGGACTAACCAGGTTGCACCCTTTGGCTGAAAAAACAATTCAAATCCTGGGTGAACCGGATGCTAAAACCCTGATGAAAATGGCAGCTGCAGTGGGTCTTGCCAACAACTTTGCAGCCATAGCTTCGCTGGTTACAACGGGTATCCAAAAGGGACATATGAAGATGCACCTGCAAAATATTCTCAATGCGCTGGATGTTCAACCCAATTTACGGGGAAAAATTATAGAACACTTCGAAGACAAAACCGTGAGCATGAGTGCGGTTCGCCAATTTGTCGAAACCTTAACATAAATCCGGTATTATGAGGTCTTTTTTTTCCCGTGCTAAAGTTATTTTGTTGGGTGAATATGCTGTGCTTCATGGGGCTGATGCATTATGTCTACCTCTTAAAACCGGGCAACATCTCAACGTGGAAAACAACAGCCAGGCGTTGATACACTGGAAGTGGAGTTATAAGCACAAGGTGCTTGCCGATTTTACCCTCGAGCCTGAAACCCTGGAGCTGAACAGCACTGCTGCGGGTAACCCTCAGTGGGCTGTGAGCTTGATAAAGCTTATCAGGAATCAACAACCTGGTTTTTTGAAAACGAATCCCCGAAACCTCCATTTTATTAATTATTTCCCTCCTGAGTGGGGGTTGGGAAGTAGTTCTGCTACAATTTCTGCTTTGTGCCGGCTTGCAGATGCCAATCCATACCTGGTTAACCAAAAGCTGATGGGTGGGTCGGGTGCAGATATTGCCTGTGCCACTGCACACTCGTGGGTTCTCTATCGAAACCACCTACCTGAACCGCCCCGGTGGGAGTTGCCTTTTGACTATGCTTTAAAGGAGTACACGTATTTTATTTATTCCGGGAAAAAACAGGCTACTGCAGAGCACCTGGAAAATGTAAGGTCAGGTAAAAAACCTTCCCATGCCGAATGGGACAAGCTCAACCATTATGTTTATCGCTTTTTGGGTATCTCTAATGTAATAGACGCTGTGGATTTACTGCAAACCCATGAGGATTTTATTGCCCAGCGTATAGGGATGCAGCCGCTGGCAAATAGCTTCCCTGACTTCCCTGGAGCTATCAAGTCACTAGGAGCCTGGGGTGGAGATTTTTTTATGGCGTTAAGCAACCAACCTGCAGGGTTTGTGAAAGATTATTTTATTCATAAGGGTTATCCCGTTGTTTTTACATGGGAGGAACTTGTGGAAAATCAAGCGTTTTAGATAAAGATGTGAAAAATTAATCTATGAAAATACAAGGAAAAATCAGTTACAGCAGTCCTTCCAATATTGCCATTTTAAAATACTGGGGCAAACAAGCCGGGAACCAGATACCTATGAACCCTTCGCTGAGCATGACCCTGGAAAAGTGCCGGAGCAATACCACCATTGACTACCAGTTGGGTGAAGCAAAAGGAACCCATGTGGAGGTAACCTTCGAGGGTGACCGAGACAGAGCAATTGAAGCCAAGTTGAAAAAATGGTTTATTGAAATTTCCCGTTTCTATCCATGGCTCAATGATGCCAGTTTGCAAATCGAAACGCATAATAATTTTCCCCACTCTGCCGGTATTGCATCATCTGCCAGTGGGATGAGTGCCATGGCCATGTGTTTGGCAGGGATGAATGCTCATGCATCAAAAAGTCAGGGTATTTTTTTGGAGCAGGTGAGTCAAATCTCACGATTGGGGTCGGGCAGTGCCTCCCGGTCGGTTATGGGGCCCTGGGTTCTATGGGGCAAAACAGATAAATACAAAGCCTCATCTGATGAATATGCAGTGTTGGTGCCCGGGGTGCATGCCGATATGCAGCAGTTGCAGGATACCATCATTGTCGTTGATAAAAATCCTAAAAGTATCAGCAGCCGGGATGGGCATGGCCTCATGGACGGGCACCCCTGGAGAGAAGGAAGAATCCGCCAGGCTCATGACAACCTGGCTGACCTGTTGCATGCCCTGCAAACTGGCGACTGGCCATTGTTTCAGAAGATAACAGAAAATGAAGCTCTTAGCCTGCATGCTCTGATGTTTGCTTCGAAAGGGGGGATGATGTTATGGAAAGGAAACACGGTGGAATGGATGCATTATCTAAGACAGCAACGGGAAGTTTTGGGGTTGCCCATGGCTTTTACCCTGGATGCCGGGGCTAATATCCACCTGCTTTATCCTCTAAGTGTCAGGGATAAGGTGCATCAGGTCCTGGAGCATTCACCCGTGCCCTCTATCAGCTTTATCCATGATAGTGCGGGGCAGGGTCCTGATAAAGTAAGGGATGAAGTGTTTCACCAGGAATAAACACTTTTTAAACAATGATTGAACTGCACGCTGGAGTGATTTGAACGAAAAAGATTATCTTTGGAACCCTCATTTTATTTTGTAATAATCAAACATCGTCTTCATCTCTTATCCGGCATAAAAAATTTATGGTTAAATGAAGCGACGTTCAATCCATTGTTTTTTTAGTAACATAATCCGGGTGCACATATGAAAGGTGGAGATAGTAAAAATTTTGCAGCCAAGGTTCTTCTTTTGGGAGAGTACACAGTAATTATGGATGGGCAGGCTCTTACGGTGCCACTGAAAAAATTCACAGGTGCTTTTGATTTTTATGACCCCGAAACCACCCCGGAGGAGCTTTCCCATGAAAGCAATAAGAGTTTGCGCCAGTTTCTGACCTACCTGCAAAGTACAGATGTTCAAAATCAGTTCAAATTCGAACTGGATGTGCCCGGATTGGAGGAGGATATCAAGGGTGGTTTGTATTTTCACAGCAATATTCCCAGGGGGTATGGTGTTGGAAGCAGCGGGGCTTTGGTTGCAGCTACTTTCTTTCATTATACGGCTTATAACAAATTAGTCACTGATAAAGATGATCCTGTAACGCTGCAAAATGTGCGACAACAGCTAGCTGCTATGGAGTCGTTTTTCCATGGTAGTTCTTCTGGTCTTGATCCTTTGACTAGCCTTCTGGGAAAACCTCTCAGGGCTGATAACCAAAAAAAGATTACAGAGTTGGCACTACCTCTTTTCAACGATTCTTTCCAGGGTAAAGTTTTTCTGTTGGATACCGGTAAGACCGGAAATACCAGGGGACTTGTGGACTGGTTTAAAGAGCAGGTTTCTGCCGGGCAGCTCAATGCAGAGTTACTCAAAGCACTGAACAACCAATTGGTACAAGCTTTAATCCAAAAGAATTTTTACTTTTTTGAAAGCTTTATGAGCCAATTGTCAAAGTTTCAGTTATCGTCGATGCAGCCAATGATACCGGAGAATGTTCGTTTATTGTGGCATAAAGGGTTAGATGAAGGAAATTATGCACTGAAGCTTTGTGGTTCAGGGGGTGGAGGATATATGCTGGGATTGACCAGGGATGAAAAGCATGTTAGGAAAACTTTTGATCAGGCTGGTTTCCCTACAACTTTCCTTATGATTTAGCAGTTTGTTAAAATGTATAGCTTTTACTGACCATACTCTGCTCTCTTTGGGGCATTTTGTGTTTTGGACGGGGTGCATAGTTGATAAAGTCCGGGATGCCGGAGGCATCAACTTGTGTTAATTGCATTTTTATGGGGTGGCCCGGCATGGTAAAGAGGGTTAATTCCACACCCTTCTCCGACGGAGCCAGGTATAAAACCCTTCGCCAGGGTGTATTGCCCAGTGTTTGAATGCTCTGCTCTTCCAACTCTCCGACACGTATGCTTGTTTCACCTTCACCGGTATCAAAATAGAAACTTATCCGGTTGATGTTTTCGGGCGTTTGTATAAGTAATTTAAGCTGGCGTCGGTTTAGGATAATGGTGTCTTGTAGCACTTGCAGAACAGGAGGTTCAAGGGCGGGACCCGATGATTGGTTTTTCAAAACAGTGCCGGTATAAAAGGGATAGAACTCTTTGATACTGCCTGATTCAGGATTCTCTGTTAAAAACTGTTTTGTCCATGCGTCAGGTCTTGCATCTGTGCTAATCCACCAGCTTTTACCAGTGTTCGCCTGTGTTGCATACATAATGTTGTGTTGTTTTCTGTGTCGTTCATCATAGGACAGCCCTATGGTATTTGTTAGCAAAAATACGGCGCCAATCAGTGATATCGCCCCTGGGATAATCCATGCTTTTGTACGGGTTATAGAGTCAAATAATGGAATGAGTAGTCCAACGGCCAAGGCAAATATAACCAACGTAAAGCCCAGCATGTTTAGTCCCATGGCAATGTGAAACAAGTACATGAGTTCGGAGAACCAAATTAGCACCGGAATGGCAAAAGCTAAAAACAGGAGTGCTGTAATGCCACCAAATTCCTGTGTAGGTTTTTTGAGCATGATAACCCCCAATGGTACCATATGGAAAAGCAGTGGCCAGGTCAACAGGTAACTGGCTCCCGGGAGTTTGAATGATACCAAAACCAGCATTATGGTCCAGAACACCACTGCACCTGATGCAAGACTCCAGACCGGGGTGGGCTTGCGGTAGGCAAAAGCCATCCAGGCAGTAACGACCAGCCCAATACCAACTCTCAACCAGGAAAGCTCTCCGGTCCACCATAGCAATACAATGGCCAGCAAAGGCATTAGAATCAACTGCCATATTTTTCCCCCTTGTTTGATTAGCGTGTAGTAGGTCATGGAAAAACCAACGGCCAGCAAAGAGAAACCCAGCAGAATCCCCCCGTGATTATATTCAAGTAACCGGAAACTCCCATCAGGATACCACCCTGTGAGTTTGGTGAACAATGCGTTAAAAATAACGAAAACAAGCAAAATGTGGATGGCAAAGGCAAGAAATCCGTAAAACATGCGCAAAGGGGCAAGGTGCCTTTTGTAAACTCCCCATACCAGTACCAGTAAAACCAGTATCACGACAAGCAGGGAAAGGGCGATCATTTGTTTGTAGCTGTATGATATAAAACCGTATCTAATCGTGTTAAAATAGATAGCATCTTCCTTTGTATCGAATTCCAGCGAATGGTTTCCCAGATGCAAAGCCAGGGCTGCAGCATGAGAGCCATGATGTTGAATGGATCGAAGACTGGTGTTTTCAATGTTGTCGCCTGGCGTATGGTAGTCGAAACTGTTATCGATATAGGCAAAATTGAGTCCCTGGTGCCCTTTTTGGATAAAAGGACTAAAGTCTGTATCGTTGGGCATGCGTTGGTAAACTTCCATGCTGATGGAATTGGCCTTGGGGTAAGGTACCGCTTTGGCAAACTCACGGATCATGTCATGGTTGTCAGCTCCGGTTTCAAACATAAAGCTTTGACCTTTTGTCCCCCTGGCCTCCAGGTTAATGACCGCTCCAATGTCGTTTGCCCATGGATGCTCTTCAATAAAGGCTTTAGCACCCAACAGTCCCCATTCCTCACCATCGGGGAAGAAAAAAATAAGATCATTTTTCAAAGGGGGGTGGTGCTCAAGCATCCTTATTACCTCCAGCATGGTAACCACGGCTGAACCATTGTCGGAGGCTCCATATGCATCTTCCACACTGTCGTAATGCCCCATGAACATGACAGCCTTGCCCTGGCTGGTGCCGGGTATTCTTACCAGGATATTGGTTAAATTGGCAGCGCGTTGAAGCTGGGGATCGTAATATTCGGTTTGATGGACTTCAGGGGTAAGTCCAAGGTATTCGATTTGTTGTATAAGGTATTCACCCACCTCCCTGTGCGCCTGGCTGCCTAAAGGATGTTTTTCTGAGGCAATTTGCGATAAGTGCCATGCTGCACGTTCAGCAGAAAAAAGATCTTCTTTGGCATCGGCAGGAATTACTGCCGGAGGACGATTCAATAAAAAACCCATAAGAATCAATAGAAAAATGCCCAGGGTCATTGCTGCGCTCCTGAATAGAAAGTGTTGCTTGATTTTCATAAAAGGGAAATTTGCAGATACAAATGAACGAATAACCAGGGTTTGTAACCAAAACTATCTTGCAAGATATAAAAAAAAAGTGAATGTATGGTTGTTCATGTTGTTTCGTTTGCTTCAGGGACGATTACGGGTAAAGATACCAGCCTGCAAGTCTGTTTTATGCATTAAAAGCCTGCTAATTCTGGAAATAAAAACTTTTTTTAAACTTGTAATATAATTTTTAGATAACTCGTGTCTTGTAAATATTTGTTATTCAGTTTCTATTAAGTGAAGTTTTTCTTAAGATT